>NZ_CP051884.1:2499949-2812443 GCF_012931845.1 Cellulomonas taurus | reverse complement strand
ACCTGGTCGAGAAGGCCGCCGAGTACCGCGCTGAGCTGCTCGAGGCCGTCGCCGAGGCGGACGAGGAGCTGCTCGAGAAGTACCTGGGCGGTGAGGAGCTCACGGTCGCCGAGATCAAGGCCGGCATCCGTCAGCTCGTCATCCGTACCGAGGCCTTCCCGGTGCTGTGCGGCTCGGCGTTCAAGAACAAGGGCGTGCAGCCCATGCTCGACGCCGTGATCGACTACCTGCCGACCCCGCTGGACGTCCCGGCCGTCGACGGTCACGACCCCAAGGACGAGGAGAAGGTCCTGCAGCGTCACCCCGACGCTTCCGAGCCGTTCTCTGCGCTGGCCTTCAAGGTCGCCGTGCACCCGTTCTTCGGTCGTCTGACCTACGTCCGGGTCTACTCCGGCAAGGTCTCGCAGGGCGACATGGTCCTCAACGCGACCAAGGGCAAGAAGGAGCGCATCGGGAAGCTCTTCCAGATGCACTCCAACAAGGAGAACCCGGTCGAGTCGGCGCACGCCGGTCACATCTACGCGTTCATCGGTCTGAAGGACACCACCACCGGTGACACCCTGGCCGCCCAGGACGCGCCGATCGTGCTCGAGTCGATGACCTTCCCCGAGCCCGTGATCGATGTGGCCATCGAGCCGAAGACCAAGGGCGACCAGGAGAAGCTCTCCACCGCCATCCAGAAGCTGTCCGAGGAGGACCCGACCTTCCGGGTGCGCCTGGACGACGAGACCGGCCAGACCGTCATCGGCGGTATGGGCGAGCTCCACCTGGACGTGCTGGTCGACCGGATGCGTCGTGAGTTCAAGGTCGAGGCCAACGTCGGTAAGCCGCAGGTGGCCTACCGCGAGACCATCCGCCGCAAGGTGGACAAGATCGACTACACGCACAAGAAGCAGACCGGTGGTTCCGGTCAGTTCGCCAAGGTGCAGATGTCCTTCGAGCCGCTCGTGTCGGACGAGGGCGAGATGTACCAGTTCGAGAACGCCGTCACCGGTGGTCGCATCCCGCGTGAGTACATCCCGTCCGTCGACGCCGGTATCCAGGCGGCGATGGAGCAGGGTGTGCTGGCCGGCTTCCCGCTCGTCGGGGTCAAGGCCACGCTGCTCGATGGCGCCTACCACGACGTCGACTCCTCGGAGATGGCGTTCAAGATCGCGGGTTCGATGGTCCTGAAGGAGGCGGCCCGCAAGGCGGACCCCGCGCTCCTGGAGCCGATCATGGCCGTCGAGGTGCGTACGCCCGAGGAGTACATGGGCGACGTCATCGGCGACATCAACTCGCGTCGCGGCATGATCCAGTCCATGGAGGACGCGACGGGCGTGAAGGTGATTCGCGCTCAGGTGCCGCTCTCTGAGATGTTCGGATACGTCGGTGACCTGCGGTCGAAGACCCAGGGTCGTGCCGTGTACTCGATGCAGTTCGACAGCTACGCCGAGGTTCCTCGGAACGTTGCCGAAGAGATCATCAAGAAGACCCGGGGCGAGTAGTCCCACAGGTCGTCATTACCATCAACAACCCGACCCGTAGGACCGTTCGTCCGTGGGGCCACCAGCCCCACGTCGACCGGCAATCTCTACACCAGTCCTGAGGAGGACACAGTGGGCAAGGCCAAGTTCGAGCGGACCAAGCCGCACGTCAACATCGGGACCATCGGTCACGTCGACCACGGCAAGACGACGCTGACCGCTGCGATCTCGAAGGTGCTGCACGACAAGTACCCGGAGCTGAACCCCTTCACGCCGTTCGACGAGATCGACAAGGCGCCGGAGGAGAAGCAGCGCGGTATCACGATCAACATCGCGCACGTCGAGTACGAGACCGAGAAGCGCCACTACGCGCACGTCGACGCGCCGGGTCACGCTGACTACATCAAGAACATGATCACCGGTGCCGCCCAGATGGACGGCGCGATCCTGGTGGTCGCCGCGACCGACGGTCCGATGGCCCAGACCCGTGAGCACGTGCTGCTCGCGCGTCAGGTCGGCGTGCCGTACCTGCTGGTCGCGCTGAACAAGTCCGACATGGTCGACGACGAGGAGATCCTCGAGCTCGTCGAGATGGAGGTCCGTGAGCTGCTGTCCTCGCAGGGCTTCGACGGCGACAACGCCCCCGTGGTGCGCGTCTCCGGCCTGAAGGCTCTCGAGGGCGACGCCGAGTGGGTCAAGTCGGTCGAGGACCTGCTGGACGCCGTGGACGAGTCCGTCCCGGAGCCGGTCCGTGACATGGACAAGCCGTTCCTGATGCCGATCGAGGACGTCTTCACCATCACCGGTCGTGGCACCGTCGTCACCGGCAAGGTCGACCGCGGCAAGCTCGCGATCAACTCCGAGGTCGAGATCGTCGGTATCCGTCCGGCGCAGAAGACCACGGTCACCGGTATCGAGATGTTCCACAAGCAGATGGACGAGGCGTGGGCCGGCGAGAACTGTGGCCTCCTGCTCCGCGGTACCAAGCGTGAGGACGTCGAGCGCGGTCAGGTCGTCGTGAAGCCGGGTTCGATCACCCCGCACACCGACTTCGAGGGCCAGGTCTACATCCTGACCAAGGACGAGGGTGGGCGTCACAACCCGTTCTTCTCCAACTACCGTCCGCAGTTCTACTTCCGGACCACCGACGTCACCGGTGTCATCACGCTGCCCGAGGGCACCGAGATGGTCATGCCGGGCGACAACTCGGAGATCAGCGTCCAGCTGATCCAGCCCATCGCCATGGAGGAGGGCCTCGGCTTCGCCATCCGTGAGGGTGGCCGCACCGTGGGCTCGGGCCGGGTCACCAAGATCATCAAGTGATCTTGCGCCCCTAGGGCACACCGCTTGACCGGGAGGGCCCGGACACCGACGAGGTGTCCGGGCCCTCCTGCATGCGTCCACGTGGTGTGCGGCGTGCCCGCTCCGATGGCTGGCTATGCCACGCTTCGCGGATGAAGATGACCTTGGACGAGTTCCGTCGGATCGCTGTGGTGCCGCGCAAGGTGGCCGGGTTCGCCACGGTGGCGGGGAGCATCCTGCTCCTGCTCCTGCTGTACAACGTGCGATCGGCCTGGGACTCGATGGACCAGAACCCGTGGGCCTCGTTCTGGGACCTGTTCTGGGTGACCACCGGCACCAACGGCGCCACCAACCCGGTGTTGGTCGCCCTGGTCTGGGGGCCGGTGGTGTTGCTGCCGATCATCCTGGTCCTGGTGGTCGTCGACCTGCTGACCCACGAGGGTCGGGTGGACAAGACCTACCAGCGCTATCTGCAGGACGGTTGGTTGGCCGAGCAGGTGCCGACCGGACTGCAGGTCCAGGTCGGTCGGGCCAAGGTCGAGGTGGTCGTGCTCTCCGGGCCGGGCCAGCCGGCCGCGCAGTTGGCCGAGAGTGCTGCTCGGGTCGGTGCTCGCGTGTCGGCTCTGCCCAAGAAGGAGCGTCGGGCCTGGGACGCGGCGGTCGGGCGGCAGATCCAGACCGGATTCCCGGTGGGGGAGCTGATGCCCGAACTGCCGCCGATGGTCTTCGCCTGCGCCCGCCAGGGCAAGACGCCGTTCGCCGTGGTGATCGGCGACGCCGCCGGGACCACCATCCTCGCCGTGAAGGAGACGCCGGCGGTCGCGCCCGCCTGAAGACCGGCGGTCCTGCCTGCGGCTCAGCCCTCCTGCTCGTCGGGGTAGCCCGCGACGCCGTCGCCGTCCAGGTCGGCGCACAGCTCGCCGTACCCGGTCTCGAGGTGCACCAGGCAGTCCGCGTAGCCCTCGACGTAGCGATAGGCGTCGCCCGGGATTCCGGTGTCGTCGGTGCAGTTCGGGTCGGACCCGGGCTCACACGGCTGGCCGGGGGTGAAGGACGGGGCGGGCTCCGGCACCGAGCTCGGCGCGGGTGCGGCGGACGGCGCCGTCGTGGCGTCGGAGGAGCTGACGACGTCCGGGCTCGCGTCGGCGCTGGTGGTGTCGGCGGAGGCTCCGCCGTTGGCGGTGCAGGCGGCAGCCAGCGGGATGCCGATGACCAGGACAGCCGCGAGCCGGGTCCGACGGGACGGGGACGATGATGTGCGCATGCCCGGACGCTACGGGGTCCGACCGCGTCCCGTGACCGGTTCGCCTTGGTCGGATCGACATCGGGCGCACGGGACAATGGGGGCATGGCGATGAGTCGAATCGGGTCGGTCGCGCGCACGGCGGTGGCGGTCTGCGCAGCGATGGCGTGCACGGTGGTCGCGGGCTGCGCCCCAGGTCCGGGCGCCGAGGACGGAGTGGTCACCATCTACCTCGCCCGCCACGGCGAGTCGTGGCTGAACGCCGTCGATCGTGCCCAGGGGTGGTCCGACGCACCGTTGACGGACGCCGGTCAGGACCAGGCCACCGCGCTCGGCGACGGTCTCGAGGCGGCCGGGGTCGACGTCGACGCTGCCTACACGGCGGATATGGTCCGGCACTCCGAGACCGCCGAGTTCGCCCTGGCGGCGATGGGGGAGGACGACCTCGAGCCCGTGCCGGACGAGCGTCTGCGCGAGATGGCGTTCGGCCGGTGGGAGGGATCGACGAGCCAGGAGATGTGGACCCGGATCGCCGAGCTGCTGGGCTACCCGGACCGAGCGGCGCTGAGCGCGGACCTGCCGCACCTGAGCCTGCGCGACGTCTTCGACTCCGTGGCACCGCAGATGCAGGGCGACGGCGAGTTGTACGAGACCGGCACGGCGGTCGCCGAGCGGGCGATGGCCGCCCTGGACGCGATCGCGGACGCCGAGTCCCAGGGCGGCGGTGGCGAGGTGCTGGTGGTGTCGAGTGGTCTGACGATCGTGATGGCGCTGATCGCGCTCGGTGCCGAGCCGACCTCGCTCTCCGGTGGCATCCACAACGGCGCGGTCAGTGAGCTGCGCTACGACGACGGGGCATGGACCATCGTCTCGATGAACGACGAGAGCTATGTCGCCGGCGCGCACTGAATCGTCCGCCGGAGTGTGACCAAGGCCCGGATTGGCTTGAACACGGGGGATCTGGCACACTGGACAAGTTGCCCGAGGACGGGACCGTCGTTGCGCGTGCGTAGCGACCGGTCAACCGCGGCGGGCAGTGTTGGATCTGACGCGTTGCGGGTTCGAGAAGGGCCGGGGTCACCCGGTACCGGACTCCCACATCACCATCGATCCCCACCGGAGCGTGACACCCGCGGGTGTGCCGCTTCGACCACGCCACGGTACGTCGCAGATTGCGACACGCCCGAGTGCGGGGGTCGGACAGAAGCAGTTCGAAGAGAGAGAAGTAGACGACGCCATGGCGGGACAGAAGATCCGCATCCGGCTCAAGTCCTACGACCACGAGGTCATCGACAGCTCGGCGCGCAAGATCGTCGACACGGTGACTCGCGCTGGTGCAACGGTCGTGGGCCCGGTGCCGCTGCCGACGGAGAAGAACGTCTTCTGCGTCATCCGGTCGCCTCACAAGTACAAGGACAGCCGCGAGCACTTTGAGATGCGCACGCACAAGCGGCTGATCGACATCATTGATCCCACGCCGAAGGCGGTCGACTCGCTCATGCGTCTCGACCTGCCCGCGGACGTGAACATCGAGATCAAGCTCTGACGCTGGGAAGGAACTGATCTTCATGGTTACCCAGCAGAACGCGCGCCCCGTGACGGCGGTGCTCGGCACGAAGCTCGGCATGACTCAGGTCTGGGACGCCGAAGGGCGTCTCGTCCCGGTCACCGTCGTGCAGGTCGGCACCAACGTCGTCACCCAGGTGCGCTCCGCTGAGGCTGATGGCTACTCCGCGGTCCAGCTGGCCTTCGGCCAGATCGACCCGCGCAAGGTCACCAAGCCGCTCAAGGGCCACTTCGAGAAGGCCGGGGTCACCCCCCGTCGCCACGTGGCCGAGATCCGCACGACGAACGCCGCCGAGTTCGCACTCGGTCAGGAGATCACTGCTGAGGTCTTCGAGGCCGGGCAGCTGGTCGACGTGATCGGCACCACCAAGGGCAAGGGCACCGCCGGTGTCATGAAGCGGCACGGATTCGCCGGTGTGGGTGCTTCCCACGGTGCGCACCGTAACCACCGCAAGCCCGGTTCGATCGGTGGCGCGTCCACCCCGTCGCGCGTCTTCAAGGGTCTGCGCATGGCTGGCCGCATGGGCCACGTCCAGCAGACCACTCAGAACCTGACCGTGCACGCGGTCGACGCCGAGAAGGGCCTGCTGCTGCTCAAGGGCGCAGTTCCCGGCCCGAAGCGCGGCATCGTCGTCGTGCGTACCGCCGTGAAGGGGGCATGACCTTCATGACCACCCAGACTGTCGACGTGCTCGACGCCGCGGGCAAGAAGGCCGGGACCGCCGACCTTCCGTCCGAGGTGTTCGACGCGCAGACGAACATCCCGCTGATCCACCAGGTCGTCGTGGCGCAGCTCGCCGCGGCTCGCCAGGGGACCCACTCCACGAAGACTCGTGGCGAGGTCCGCGGTGGCGGTAAGAAGCCGTACAAGCAGAAGGGCACCGGCCGCGCCCGTCAGGGTTCGACCCGCGCCCCGCAGTTCGCCGGTGGTGGAACCGTTCACGGTCCCCAGCCGCGTGACTACTCGCAGCGGACCCCCAAGAAGATGAAGGCCGCGGCGCTCCGCGGTGCTCTGTCCGACCGGGCCCGTGCGGGTCGCGTCCACGTCGTCACCGGTTTCGGTATCGACCAGGCGCCGTCGACCAAGGCCGCGCTTGCGGTGCTCGCACAGCTGTCCGAGCGCAAGCACATCCTGGTGGTCGTCGAGCGTCAGGACGAGCTCGCCCTGAAGTCGCTGCGCAACGTCGAGCGGGTCCACCTGCTCGTCGCCGACCAGCTCAACACCTACGACGTGCTCATCTCCGATGACGTCGTGTTCACCCAGGGTGCGCTCGACACGTTCCTGGCCGGCCCCGCCAAGGGCAAGTCGGCCACGGCCGTGGCGTCGTCCGCTGAGGTCGAGGAGGACACCAAGTGACCACGGTCGCCAAGGACCCGCGCGACATCCTGATCGCGCCGGTCGTCTCCGAGAAGAGCTACGGCCTGATCGACGAGGGCAAGTACACGTTCATCGTGGACCCCCGCGCCAACAAGACCGAGATCAAGATCGCCGTGGAGCAGATCTTCGGCGTGAAGGTCTCCTCGGTGAACACCGCCAACCGGAAGGGCAAGGCGCGTCGGACGAAGTTCGGCATCGGTCGTCGTAAGGACACCAAGCGCGCCATTGTCACCCTCCGCGAGGGCACGATCGACATCTTCGGCGGGCCGGTCGGCTGACCGGGCCTGAGAGCAGAACGAGGACAGATCCCCATGGGAATCCGTAAGTACAAGCCGACGACGCCGGGCCGCCGCGGTTCGTCCGTCGCCGACTTCGTCGAAATCACGCGCTCGGAGCCGGAGAAGTCGCTGGTCCGCCCGCTGCACAAGACCGGTGGTCGTAACTCGACCGGCCGGGTCACCGTGCGGCACCACGGCGGTGGCCACAAGCGCGCTTACCGCGTCATCGACTTCCGTCGCCATGACAAGGACGGCGTGCCGGCCAAGGTCGCTCACATCGAGTACGACCCCAACCGCACCGCTCGCATCGCCCTTCTGCACTACGCGGACGGCGAGAAGCGCTACATCATCGCCCCGAACAAGCTGTCTCAGGGTGACATCGTCGAGGCCGGTCCCGGCGCCGACATCAAGCCCGGCAACAACCTGCCGCTGCGCAACATCCCGACCGGTACGGTCATCCACGCCATCGAGCTGCGGCCCGGTGGCGGTGCGAAGATCGCCCGCTCGGCCGGTGTGTCCGTGCAGCTGGTGGCGAAGGACGGGCCCTACGCGCAGCTGCGCATGCCCTCCGGCGAGATCCGCAACGTCGACCTGCGCTGCCGCGCCACGGTCGGCGAGGTGGGCAACGCCGAGCAGTCGAACATCAACTGGGGCAAGGCCGGCCGCATGCGGTGGAAGGGCAAGCGCCCGACCGTCCGTGGTGTGGCGATGAACCCGATCGACCACCCGCACGGTGGTGGTGAGGGCAAGACCTCCGGTGGTCGCCACCCGGTCAGCCCGTGGGGTCAGCCCGAGGGCCGTACCCGCCGGCCGAACAAGCCGAGCGACAAGCTCATCGTCCGTCGCCGCCGCACCGGCAAGAAGCGCTGATAGGAGCCGGGAGACATGCCTCGCAGCTTGAAGAAGGGGCCCTTCGTCGACGGGCACCTGCAGAAGAAGGTCGACGCGCAGAATGCGGCCGGCTCCAAGAACGTCATCAAGACCTGGTCCCGCCGTTCGGTCATCACGCCGGACTTCCTGGGCCACACGTTCGCGGTGCACGACGGTCGTAAGCACACGCCGGTGTTCGTGACGGAGGCGATGGTCGGGCACAAGCTCGGCGAGTTCGCCCCCACGCGGACGTTCCGCGGCCACGAGAAGGACGACCGGAAGGGCCGTCGCCGCTGACCCCCGGGTCAGTGAAGCGACAGCCCTGACGGCTGAGACAAGAAGGCAGGACAGCAATGGAAGCCAAGGCGAAGGCGCGGTTCGTCCGCGTCACGCCCCAGAAGGCCCGGCGCGTCGTGGACCTCATCCGTGGCAAGCAGGCCGGCGAGGCCGTGCAGGTGCTGAAGTTCGCACCGCAGGCCGCGGGTGAGACGGTCCTCAAGGTCGTCGAGTCCGCAATCGCTAACGCCCGTGAGCTCGCAAAGCGGGACGGGGAGCGATTCGACGAGGGCACCTTGTACGTCGCAGAGGCGTTCGTCGACGAGGGTCCGACCCTCAAGCGGTTCCGCCCCCGGGCGCAGGGCCGCGCGAGCCAGATCCTCAAGCGGACGAGCCACATCACCGTGGTCGTCGCTGAGCGTGAGACGAAGGGAAGGGCCTGACAGTGGGACAGAAGGTCAACCCGCTCGGGTACCGCCTGGGCATCACGACCGACCACCGCTCTCGGTGGTTCGCCGACTCGACCAAGCCGGGTCAGCGGTACCGCGACTACGTCCGTGAGGACGTCCAGATCCGGAAGCTCATGAGCACCGGTCTGGAGCGCGCGGGCATCGCCAAGGTGGAGATCGAGCGCACCCGTGACCGGGTTCGCGTCGACATCCACACCGCGCGTCCGGGCATCGTCATCGGTCGCCGTGGCGCCGAGGCGGACCGCATCCGTGGCGAGCTGGAGAAGCTCACCGGCAAGCAGGTGCAGCTGAACATCCTCGAGGTGAAGAACGCCGAGATCGAGGCTCAGCTGGTTGCCCAGGGCATCGCCGAGCAGCTCGCCTCCCGTGTGTCCTTCCGCCGTGCGATGCGCAAGGGCATTCAGTCCGCGCAGCGTGCCGGTGCCAAGGGCATCCGGGTGCAGGTCTCCGGCCGCCTCGGTGGCGCGGAGATGAGCCGTACCGAGTTCTACCGCGAGGGGCGCGTGCCGCTGCACACCCTGCGCGCGAACATCGACTACGGCTTCTACGAGGCCCGCACCACCTTCGGCCGCATCGGCGTGAAGGTCTGGGTCTACAAGGGCGACATGACTGAGCGCGAGTTCGCTCGTGAGCAGGCGTCGCAGGCACCGCGTTCGCAGGGCCGTGGCCGCGGCGAGCGTGGCGACCGTGGCGGAGACCGTGGTCCCCGTGGCGGTGGCCGTCGCAACGAGCGTTCCGACGCTCCGCGTGCGGCCGAGTCCGAGGCTCCTGCAGCGACCGCCGCTCCTGAGACCGGAACGGAGGCCTGAGCCGTGCTGATCCCGCGTCGGCTGAAGCACCGCAAGCAGCACCACCCGAAGCGCTCCGGCGCTGCCACGGGTGGCACCACGATCGCGTTCGGCGACTTCGGCATCCAGGCTCTCGAGCCCGCCTACGTCACCAACCGGCAGATCGAGGCTGCTCGTATCGCAATGACCCGCCACATCAAGCGTGGCGGAAAGGTCTGGATCAACATCTATCCGGACCGCCCGCTCACCAAGAAGCCTGCCGAGACCCGCATGGGTTCCGGTAAGGGTTCGCCGGAGTGGTGGATTGCCAACGTCAAGCCGGGTCGAGTGATGTTCGAGCTCGCCGGTGTCCCGGAGCCGCTGGCGCGCGAGGCCATGCGTCGCGCCCAGCACAAGCTCCCGATGAAGACCCGTTTCGTGGTTCGCGAGGGTGGTAACTGATGGCTATCGGCACCAAGGACCTGGCTCCCAGCGAGCTGGACGCCTTTGACGACGAGCGCCTCGTGGCCGAGCTGAAGAAGGCCAAGGAGGAGCTGTTCAACCTGCGCTTCCAGTCGGCCACCGGTCAGCTCGAGAGCCACGGGCGTCTCAAGGCCGTGCGTCGCGACATCGCCCGGATCTACACGATCCTGCGCGAGCGCGAGCTCGGCATCCGGACCGCGCCGAGCGCGAGCGAGTGAGGACTCGATGAGCGAGAAGAACAACGCTGCCGCGACCACCACTGAGCTCGCGCCCGAGGCGCGTCCGTACCGCAAGACGCGGCGCGGCTACGTGGTCAGCGACAAGATGGACAAGACCGTCGTGGTCGAGGTCGAGGACCGGGTCAAGCACCCGCTCTACGGCAAGGTCATCCGGCGGACCAGCAAGGTCAAGGTCCACGACGAGGCCTCGCAGGCCGGCATCGGTGACCTGGTCGTGATCATGGAGACCCGCCCGCTGTCCGCCACCAAGCGGTGGCGTCTGGTGGAGATCCTCGAGAAGGCGAAGTAAGCCTTCCCTTTTCTCCCCCCTTATCCGTTCGGCCAGGCTCGCACCGTGGTGCGAGAACCGGCAGACGACAGGAGTTAGTCAATGATTCAGCAGGAGTCGCGACTTCGGGTCGCCGACAACACGGGTGCCAAGGAGATTCTCTGCATCCGTGTTCTCGGTGGGTCCGGCCGTCGCTACGCCGGTATCGGTGACGTGATCGTCGCCACCGTCAAGGATGCGATCCCGGGCGGCAACGTGAAGAAGGGCGACGTCGTCAAGGCGGTCGTCGTGCGCACCCGCAAGGAGCGCCGGCGCCAGGACGGCTCGTACATCAAGTTCGACGAGAACGCTGCGGTGATCCTCAAGAACGACGGCGAGCCGCGAGGCACCCGCATCTTCGGCCCCGTGGGCCGCGAGCTGCGTGACAAGCGGTTCATGAAGATCATCTCGCTGGCTCCGGAGGTGATCTGATCATGGCGAAGATCAAGAAGGGCGATCTCGTGGTCGTCATCTCGGGTTCGCGCAAGGACCGGGGCAAGCAGGGCCGTGTGCTCGAGGTGCTGACGGACCGGGACCGCGTGCTCGTCGAGGGCATCCACCGCGTCACCAAGCACGTCAAGGTCGGGCAGTCGCAGCGCGGCTCCCGCACCGGTGGCATCGAGACGGTCGAAGCGCCCATCCACATCAGCAACGTGATGCTGGTCGACCCCGAGACCAAGCGCGGTACCCGGGTCGGCTACCGCACCGAGCAGGTCGAGCGTGACGGCCGGACCCGCACTGTGCGGGTCCGCGTCGCCAAGCGCTCCGGTAAGGACATCTGATGACCGCCGAGACCACCTACCCGATGCCGCGTCTGAAGACCCGGTACAACGAGGAGATCCGCTCGACGCTCCGCTCCGAGTTCAACCACGAGAACATCAACCAGGTCGCGCGCCTGGTGAAGGTTGTCGTGAACATGGGCGTGGGCGACGCGGCGAAGGACTCGAAGCTGATCGAGGGCGCGATCCGCGACCTCCAGCAGATCACCGGTCAGAAGCCGCAGGTGACCAAGGCTCGCAAGTCCATCGCGCAGTTCAAGCTGCGTGAGGGCATGCCGATCGGCGCGCACGTCACGCTGCGCGGCGACCGGGCGTGGGAGTTCCTGGACCGCCTGCTGTCCACCGCTCTGCCCCGCATCCGCGACTTCCGCGGACTGTCGGCCAAGCAGTTCGATGGCCACGGCAACTACACCTTCGGTCTCACGGAGCAGTCGATGTTCCACGAGATCGACCAGGACAAGATCGACCGTGTCCGCGGTATGGACATCACGGTCGTCACCACCGCGACCACCGACGCGGAGGGCCGGGCGCTGCTGAAGCACCTGGGCTTCCCCTTCAAGGAGGACTGACATGGCGAAGACCGCCCTGATCAACAAGGCCGCGGGCAAGCAGAAGTTCGCCGTGCGGTCCTACACCCGGTGCCAGCGGTGCGGTCGTCCGCACTCCGTGTACCGCAAGTTCGGGCTGTGCCGGATCTGCCTGCGGGAGATGGCCCACGCCGGCCAGCTCCCCGGTGTGACCAAGAGCAGCTGGTAACCAACGACGTCGCAGGTCCGCGGCGGTGCTGTCGCTCGGTGAACTGAGCCGGCAGCACCGCCGTGGATACCACGGCGAGGAAGGGCAGACGCCCCCATGACGATGACCGACCCGATCGCAGACTTCCTGACCCGTCTGCGGAACGCGAACTCGGCGCACCACGACGAGGTCACGATTCCGTTCTCGAAGCTGAAGTCCCACATCGCGGAGATCCTCCAGGCGGAGGGTTACATCTCCGGCTGGACCGTCGAGGACGCCCGCGTGGGCAAGAACCTCGTGATCTCCCTCAAGTACGGCCCGAACCGCGAGCGTGCGCTCGTCGGTATCAAGCGCGTGTCGAAGCCCGGTCTCCGGGTCTACAAGAAGTCCACCGACCTGCCCAAGGTGCTCGGCGGCCTGGGCGTGGCGATCCTGTCCACGTCCTCCGGTCTGCTCACCGACAAGCAGGCAGCCCAGAAGGGCGTGGGTGGGGAAGTCCTCGCCTACGTCTGGTAAGCCCGAGACGGAAAGGAAGTCAAGCAATGTCTCGAATCGGCAGACTCCCCGTCCCGGTCCCGACCGGTGTGGACGTCAACATCGACGGCGCCGTGGTGACGGTCAAGGGCCCCAAGGGGACCCTGAGCCACACCGTGGCCTCCCCCATCCAGATCGCTCGTGACGAGGACGGCGCCCTTGTGGTCAGCCGCCCCGACGACGAGCGCCAGTCCCGTTCGCTGCACGGTCTCACCCGGACCCTGCTCGCCAACCTCGTGGTCGGCGTGACGGACGGATACGAGAAGAAGCTCGAGATCGTCGGCACCGGTTACCGCGTGACCGCCAAGGGCTCGGACCTCGAGTTCGCCCTCGGCTTCAGCCACCCGGTGATCGTGACCGCCCCCGAGGGCATCACCTTCGCCGTCGAGTCCCCGACCAAGTTCTCGGTCGCGGGCATCGACAAGCAGCAGGTGGGCGAGGTCGCCGCCAACATCCGGAAGATCCGCAAGCCCGAGCCTTACAAGGGCAAGGGTGTGCGGTACGCGGGCGAGAACGTCCGCCGCAAGGTCGGAAAGGCTGGTAAGTGAGCCATGGCGATCATCGTTAAGGGCAAGGGCAAGTACATCGCCCGTAAGCGCCGCCACCTGCGTCTGCGCAAGAAGATCGCGGGCACCGCCGCGCGTCCGCGTCTGGTCGTGACCCGGTCCAACCGGAACATCGTCGCCCAGATCGTCGACGACGGCGTGGGCCGCACCCTGGTGTCGGCCTCCACGCTCGAGGTCGACCTGCGCGGTGCCGAGGGCGACAAGAGCGCCAAGGCCAAGCGCGTCGGCGAGCTCATCGCCGAGCGTGCGAAGGCCGCCGGCATCGACGCGGTGGTCTTCGACCGCGGCGGCAACAAGTACCACGGTCGGGTGGCCGCGGTCGCCGACGCCGCCCGCGAGGGTGGGCTGGCCCTGTGACCACGACTGTGCTGGCATTTCCCGCATCGAAGGTGAGGAACCACTGATGGCTGCTCCTCAGCGCAGCAACACGGGCGCACCGCAGGGTGGTGGCGACCGTCGCGACGGCGGCCGCCGCGACAACCGCCGCGGGGACGCCCAGGAGAAGAGCGCGTTCCTGGAGCGCGTCGTCTCGATCAACCGTGTCGCCAAGGTCGTGAAGGGTGGTCGTCGCTTCAGCTTCACCGCCCTGGTGGTCGTCGGCGACGGCGACGGCACCGTGGGTGTCGGCTACGGCAAGGCCAAGGAGGTGCCCGCGGCGATCGCCAAGGGTGTCGAGGAGGCGAAGAAGAACTTCTTCCGCGTCCCCCGCATCCAGGGCACCATCACCCACCCGATCCAGGGTGAGGCCGCTGCCGGTGTCGTCTTCCTGCGCCCCGCGTCCCCGGGTACCGGCGTGATCGCCGGTGGTCCGGTGCGTGCGGTGCTGGAGTGCGCCGGCGTGCACGACATCCTGTCCAAGTCCCTGGGTTCCTCCAACGCCATCAACATCGTGCACGCCACGGTGGCGGCGCTGCAGGGCCTGGAGGAGCCGGCTGCCGTGGCCGCGCGCCGTGGCAAGTCGCTCGAGGACGTCGCTCCGGCGGCGCTCCTGCGGTCGCAGGCCGCTGGTCGTCCGGAGAAGACCGAGAAGGTGGGTGCGTGATGGCCCGCCTCAAGGTGACCCAGACCAAGTCCGCCATCGGCGGTAAGCAGAACCAGCGCGACACGCTGCGCACCCTGGGCCTGAAGCGGATCGGCGACGTCGTCGTCAAGGAGGACCGTCCCGAGATCCGCGGCATGGTCAACACGGTGACGCACCTGGTCGCGGTCGAGGAGGTGGAGTGACGATGGCTGAGAAGAAGGCTGCCGAGACCACTCCGGAGGAGACCCCGGCCAAGGCTCCGAAGGCGACCAAGGCGAAGGCGACGGCCACTGCGGCTGCTGCCGAGAAGCCCGCCGCCAAGAAGCCGGCTGCCAAGAAGCCGGCGGCCGCCAAGGCCGCTGCGCCCAAGGACGAGGCCAAGACCACCGAAGGTGCCGGCGGCACCCTCAAGGTCCACCACCTCCGTCCCGCCCCGGGCGCCAAGACCGCCAAGACCCGTGTGGGTCGTGGTGAGGCGTCGAAGGGTAAGACCGCCGGTCGTGGTACCAAGGGCACCAAGGCCCGGTACCAGGTGCCGGAGCGCTTCGAGGGTGGGCAGATGCCGCTGCACATGCGGCTGCCCAAGCTCCGCGGCTTCAAGAACCCGTTCCGGGTCGAGTACCAGGTCGTGAACCTGGAGAAGCTCGCGTCGCTGTACCCCGAGGGTGGCGAGGTCACCGTCGAGGACCTGGTGGCCAAGGGCGCGGTCCGCAAGGGCCAGCCGGTCAAGGTGCTCGGTGCCGGTGAGCTCACCGTGAAGCTCTCCGTGGCGGTGGACGCGCTGTCCGGTTCGGCCAAGGACAAGATCCTGGCCGCCGGCGGCAGCGTCGCGCAGCAGGACTGAGTCGGACAACAGGGCCGGTGGGGATACCCACCGGCCCTGTTGCTGTCTCCACCCAGCGACCACTCAATTCGCGGCGGTGTACCCGTGGGCGGTGGGTTGTCGGTTAGGGTTCCCCACAGTGCTCTGAGCCGAGCTGTGCCCGGAACAGAGCTGGACCACACACAACCCGCCGGTCGGCGGAAGCAGGAGGACAGGTGCTAGGCGCATTCGTGCGGGCCTTCAGGACCCCCGATCTGCGGCGCAAGCTGCTGTTCACGATCGGCATCATGGTCGTGTTCCGGGCCGGTTCGTTCCTGCCCACCCCGGGGGTCTCGTACTCCAACGTGCAGGTCTGCATCGAGCAGTCGGGCTCGGACAGCGGTGTCCTGGGCCTGGTGAACCTGTTCAGCGGTGGTGCACTGCTCCAGCTGTCGGTGTTCGCGCTGGGGATCATGCCGTACATCACCGCGAGCATCATCATCCAGCTGCTCCGGGTGGTCATCCCGCGGTTCGAGGCCCTGCACAAGGAGGGCCAGTCCGGCACCGCGAAGCTGACCCAGTACACCCGGTACCTGACCATCGGTCTGGCGGTGCTGCAGTCGACCACCGTCATCATCACCGCGCGCAACGGTCAGCTGTTCACCGGCTGTTCGGTCGACGTGATCCCGGACGGGTCGATCGTGACCACCGGTCTGATGATCCTCACCATGACCGCCGGTACCGGCCTGATCATGTGGCTGGGTGAGCTGATCACCGAGCGCGGTGTCGGCAACGGCATGTCGCTGCTGATCTTCACCTCGATCGCCGCGTCCTTCCCGAGCGCCATGTGGTCGATCGCCGGTGGTTCCGGTGGCATCGGCGCCTTCGCGATCATCCTGGTCATCATCATCCTGGTGATCGCCCTGGTGGTCTTCGTCGAGCAGTCGCAGCGCCGGGTCCCGGTGCAGTACGCCAAGCGGATGGTGGGTCGCCGCACCTACGGCGGGTCCAGCACCTACATCCCGATCAAGATCAACATGGCCGGTGTGATCCCGGTGATCTTCGCGTCGTCCCTGCTGCAGGTGCCGTCGCTGCTCGCCGGGTTCGGGGACCAGACCGCCGGCTGGAAGCAGTGGATCGCCGCCCACCTGGCGAACCCGGGTGCGCCGTTGCACATCGGGCTGTACGTCCTCCTGATCATCTTCTTCTGCTACTTCTACACCGCGATCACGTTCAACCCGGACGAGGTCGCCGACAACATGAAGAAGTACGGCGGCTTCATCCCGGGTATTCGCGCCGGTCGGCCGACCGCCGAGTACCTGGACTACGTGATCACCCGGATCACCGCGCCGGGGTCGATCTACCTCGCCCTGGTCGCCCTGATCCCGACCATCGCGTTCATCGTGCTCGGCGTCGGGACCTCGATCCCGTTCGGCGGGTCGTCGGTGCTGATCGTCGTCGGTGTCGGTCTGGAGACCGTCAAGCAGATCGAGTCGCAGCTGCAGCAGCGTCACTACGAAGGGTTCCTCCGCTGATGGGTGCACGTCTGATCCTCCTGGGTGCGCCGGGTGCCGGGAAGGGCACCCAGGCCGCCAAGCTCGCCGAGCGGCTGCGCGTCCCGGCCATCTCCACCGGCGACATCTTCCGCGCCAACATCAAGGGCGGCACCGAGCTGGGCAAGCTCGCGCAGGAGTACAGCTCCCGCGGTGAGCTGGTCCCGGACGAGGTCACCGACTCGATGGTGCGCGACCGGCTGGCCGAGCCGGATGCCGTGAACGGCTTCCTGCTGGACGGCTACCCGCGCAACACCGCTCAGGTGTCGGCGCTGGACGCCACGCTGACCGAGGCCGGGGTGACCCTCGACGTCGCGCTGGAGATCACGGTCGACCCCGAGGTCGTGGTTCCGCGGCTGCTGAAGCGTGCGGAGATCGAGGGCCGTGAGGACGACACCGAGCCGGTGATCCGCCGTCGGCTGGACGTCTACGCCGAGGAGACGGCACCGATCTCCGGTCTCTACGCGGCCCGTGGCCTGCTGGTGCAGGTCGACGGCCTCGGCGAGGTCGACCAGGTGACCGAGCGGCTGCTGGCCGCGATCGAACCCCGATTGGGCTGACGACATGGCATTCGGCCGTGACAAGATCGAGCTCAGGACGCTGGATCAGATCCGTCTGATGCGGCGGGCCGGACTCGTCGTGGCCGATGCCCTCGCCGCCGCGCGCGCGGCGGCGAAGCCGGGGGTGACCACCGGTGACCTGGACGCCGCCGCCGCCGAGGTGATCGCCGCGGCCGGTGCCACGCCGTCGTTCCTCGGGTACTACGACTACCCGGCCACGATCTGCACCTCGGTGAACGAGGAGGTCGTGCACGGCATCCCCGGGTCTCGCGTGCTGGAGGCCGGGGATCTGGTGTCGATCGACTGCGGCGCGATCGTCGAGGGGTGGCACGGTGACTCAGCGCTGTCCCTGGTGCTCGACGATGCCGACCCGGCGGATGTCGCCCTGAGTGCCGTCACCGAGAAGGCGATGTGGGACGGCATCGCCGCGCTGTGGGCGGGCGACGGCCTGGCCGACCGGCTGAACGTGGTCGGGGAGGCGGTCGAGGACGCCGTGGACGGTTCCGGTGTCGGTTACGGCATCGTCGAGGAGTACGTCGGGCACGGGATCGGCAGCCAGATGCACCTGCCCCCGGACGTGCTCAACTACCGGGTGCGGGAGCGGTTGACCCGGCTCAAGCCCGGCATGTGCCTCGCCATCGAACCGATGATCACCCGGGGCACCATCGCCACCGAGACGCTCGCCGACGAGTGGACGGTGATCACCGCCGACCGTTCCCGTGCCGCGCACTGGGAGCACAGCGTCGCGCTGCTGCCGGACGGGCTGTTCGTGCTGACCGCCGTCGACGGGGGAGCCGCCGAGCTGGGTGCCCGCGGCGTCCCGCTCGCCAGCCTGGACTGAGCCGGCCTGACTCCCTGCCGGCCGGGCCGCGACGTCGTGGCCCCGCCCGCCGGGGTCTGAACGGCCGGTATCAGCTCCGGCTGGGCCACCTGGGGGACCATCGGGCGCCCGGGTGACACCTCTGGGTGATACCACCCCACCCCTTAGCGGGTAAATCGGTCATACCGGAGATTCACCCGCATACCGGATTCATGTCCGGTCAGGAAGCTGCCGAGAACCAGTCGTTCCCGCACCCCGGTGCGCTCGTACGACTGCTCGGACGGACATGACCCCCCTGCATCACCTGCGCGGCTCGGCCGCGATCACCGCTGTGCTCGCGCTGCTGGGCACCCTGCTGCTCGCGACCCCCGCGGTCGCCGCCGACCCGACGCTGGAGACCACCGGATTCTCGGTCACCTCCGGCGCCACCCGGCTCGCGCAGCAGCCTGCCGCCGACCCGACGTATCTGACCGACGAGGCATTTGCCGCCAGCCCGGCGAGCAACACCGTCAGTTCGTCGTTCACCTACCGGTGCGCCAGCGACACCGAGCACTGCGTCGACGCGGCGGTCACGGTGAGCCTGGCGGCGCTGAAGCTCAGCTCGCCGGTGGTAGTGGACGGCCTGGACGTGCCGCCGACGATCACCTACTGGGCGGACGCTCAGGCCACCCAGCCCGCCGCGGGGTACGACACGGCCGCGGCGTTCCGGGTGACCTTCACCCTGCCGGTCGGTGACGGCGAGGTCGGCCTGACCGCCGGCACCATCGGCACGCTCAAGTTCGACAGCACCCTGATCGCGCCGCTGGGCGGCGGCAGCCAGCAGGGCACCGCCGTGGTCCTCCCGTCCTCGGCGGCGGGCACCGGGCAGCCCTCGCGCATCCGGGTGAACGGTGAGTTCCCGGTCAACCTGGCGACCACCACCGCGGTGGCGTGGGCCCGCAGCAGCTTCCTGTCCGGGGTGGACGACCAGGTCGACTCGCCGACCAACACCGCGACCGTCACCAGCACCCTGAGCGGCGACCCCGCCGACCAGTTCACCGTGAACTGGGGCGGCGCCGACCCGTCCACCCGTCCTGCCGCAGGCACCGCGGGCATGCTGCTCGACCTCACCTCGGCGACCATCACCGGGTGGCCGACCGGTGCGACCTCCGCGACCGTGTCCGGCTGGACCTGGAACGGTTCCGGCAGCTCCGCACCGGTGAAGGTCGACCTCGGCACCGTCACCACCGGTGGCACCGATCTGCTCGCCGGGCTGACCCCGCAGGTGCGCGGCACCCTCACCGGGTTGCAGGTGGTCTACACCGGCAGCCGGATCGCCACCGGAGCCGCATCGACGCTCAGCATCGGCGTCCGCGAGCACCTGAGCACCAACTCCACCCCGGTCGCCCGGAACAGCGCCCCGGTGGACTACGTGACGAACGCTCCGGCCGCCGCCTTCGACACCGCCTCGGACCTGAACACGCTCACCGTCACCGGTGCCGCGACCTCCGTGGCCCTCCGCGGAACCGGCACCGCGAGCAGCTCCGACAGCAAGGGCTTCCGGGTGTACGACCCGCGGCCCTACGCCGGGTCGACCACCGCCCTCGCCGGGGTCAACCCGGGCACCGTCTACGGCGGTGGCTACGTCCGCCTGACCTCGGTCGGCACCAACTGGTCGCGCCGCGCCGTCGAGCAGCTGACCCTGACCGTCCCGTCCAGCGCCGCGCAGGTCACCGCGACCAACACGCTGCTCGACCCCGACCTGCCCGCGGTGGACACCCGGGTGTTCGGTGCCGGGCTGACCTTCGCCGGCTTCGGTGCCGGGCGCTCCGGTGCGGTCGCCGACGGCACCGGACTGCAGGTCACCGGGCTGACCGGTGCCGCGGACCTGGTGCTCACGGTGCTCACCGCCGACGGGGTCGGCGGCTCCGTGACCCTGAACGCCGCGAGTCCGGTGGCTCCGACCGACCCGGCGGCCTTCGGGCTGGGGTCCTGGTCGCAGGTCACCGGCTACACCGCCGTCGTGCGGGGCACCGGGTCGGCGGTGCCGATGGGTGCCACGGTCACGGTGCCGGTGCTGCTGCGCGCCGCGACCGCCGCGGCGGCGACGACCTACGCCGCGCACACCACCGCGGTCGCCGCCCTCGGCTCGTCCACCTCCGCCGTCACCCCGCGCACCGCGCAGAGCGGCAACCGCCCGGTCACCGCCGCGCAGATCGCGGTCGCGGTGCCCACCGTCGCGGTGAACGGCACCAAGACCGTCGTCGAGCCCTACGTCTCGACGGTCGGCGGCTCCGTGACCGCCGTGCTGGAGGCCGTCTCCCGGCACGGCGCCAGTGAGCACCTGCCGGACACGCTCACCATCGAGGACTCGGCACGACTGAACTCCAACGCGGGCGCCGCCTGGTGGAACGTCTTCCTGCCGCAGTCGGTCGAGGCGCCCTCCGGCACCGGGGTCGAGTTCTACACCAACACCACCGGCGCGCCGGTCTGGCAGACCTACGCCGGGTCGCTGTCGGCGCTGAGCGGCAGCGACACCTGGCGCGGGATGCGGCTGGTGTCGCACGCCCCGGCCGACGACACCTTCCCGGACGGCACCGTGTTCCGCGTCCTGGTCACCTTCCAGGTGCGCGGCGCCGTGCTGAACGGCCAGACCTGGAACGCCACCACCTCGGTCACCAACGTCGCGGAGGTGACCTCCTCGGCCACGATCGAGGGCAACGTGGTCACCAGCCCGGTCACCCGGGTCACCGACACCGTCACCGCCGTCGACCCCGGGACCGACGGTCACCACGCCCTGGTGAAGGGCCTGAGCTCCACCTCCGGCATCGAGGGCAGCGGCGCGACCACCCTGGCCACGCTGACCTGGGGCACGGACGGCGAGCGGCACACCGCGATCACCGTCACCGACGCGAACGGCCTCACCGCCGCCAACCCGACTCCGAGCACCGGCAGCAGCCAGAGCTTCTGGGACAGCTTCAACCTGACCTCGGTGCGGCCGATCACCTCCGGCCCGGCCGCCGAGACCGGGTCCGCCTACGACCCGTACCTCGCCTTCGACCAGGTGACCGACGTGCGGGTGTTCGACACCGTGCGCGCCGACTGGATCTCGCTCAAGGACCAGCAGTGGAACGGCTCCGCGTGGGTGGCGCGTTCCGGGAACCGCACGGATCTGCGGTTCGGTGGCACGAACGTCAACGGTGCCTTCCCGTACGTCGGGTCGTTCCCGGGGATCACCAGCATCTCGGCCGGTGTGCAGGCGCGGATCGGCGGCATCCAGCTGAGCTACGCCCCGCGCAGCGCCGCGGAGCGGACCACCGCCGTCGCCGCGGACGATTGGCGTCAGGCGCTGATCCCGGACCTGACCACCGGCGCGAGCGCGGACGCGGTGGCCGCGGTCGACGGCCCGACCCGGCAGATCCAACTGGCCTTCACCCTGCGGGACACCTCGCGGGCGAACAACGCCCCGATCAACAACGCCTTCGTGACCAACACCGGAAACCCCGGGAGGATCGCCAACTCCGGCCGGGTGACCGGCTCCGGCGGTGACCTCGGTGGCCCGGTGAACAGCTCCGGATGGACCTACCAGGTCACGGCCGCCTCGGTGGGCGTGACCGCCGCCAAGACCTGGCTGCGCTCCTCCAACGGCGACCCCCTCAAGCCGAGCACCGACCTGGACCAGCTGGCGCTGCCGGTCGAGGGCCAGGCCGCCGCCGCCGATCAGTGGCCGACCGCGACCCTGACCGTCTCCGGGACGAGCACCGCCACCACCCGGGTCGACACCTTCCAGCTGACCGAGCCGGCCGGGATCGACAGTGCACCCACGCTGACGGCGAACTCGCCGTTCGCGCAGTTCTCGATCACCAAGATCAGCAGTCTCTCGGACAGCATCTCCGGGTCCACCCGGCTGGACGTGGTGCTCTACCGGGTGGCGGGTGACGGCACGATCAGCGCCGACCCCGCGATCACCAGCACCGCCGCCAAGGCGTTGACGGCGGCACAGCTCACGGACGTGGTCGGCATCCAGCTGACGTACACCGGCCGGATCGCCGCCGGGCAGCGCGCCACCATGGTGCTGGACACCCGACTGCTGGCCGAGAACCGGGTGACCGGTGCCGACACGGTCGCGGGGCTGCGGATCGACAACACCGTGCGCACCACGCTCTGGGACGCGCGGGTCTGCGTCGCTCCGGAGACCGGCTCGCCCAGCAGCTGCCTGCCGCAGATCGTGAGCTCCACCCGGACCGCCTCGGTCACCGTGCAGGACCCCGAGGTGCTGGCGGTGCCCGCGCTGGAGGTGCCGACGGTGGACGTCCAGCGTGACGCCACGACGCCCACCATCACCACGGTGCTGTCGGTGCAGAACTTCGGTCGCACCGAGGCGGACGAACTGCTCGTCACCGACGCCGACCCGCGGTTCTTCAACGCCGTGGCGGCGCACCGGATCACGGTCGACCGGTTGCCCACCGGTGCGGAGGAGGCGCGGCTGGAGGTGCTGCTGGCCGGTGCCGACCTCGACATCGACACCACCGGCGCCTACGCCGGTGAGCAGGTGTGGCACAGCTGGGCCACCGGCACGCCGGGCACCGCCTGGGACCTGGACGCGATCGCCGCGAGCCACGGTGCCACCGCGGAGCAGGTCATCGGCGTGCGGGTCCGGTTCGTCAGCACCGACGCCCAGCGGATCACCGCGCCGGGACAGGGCTACGGCGAGCTGACCATGACCGGCTCGCTGCGCGAGGAACTGCGCACCGGTGGACTGCCGAGCGCCGTCGGCGCGAACGGCTGGCGCTACCAGGACCGGGCCGAGCTGAGCAGCAACCCGGGCGAGACGGTCCGGGGTGCGATCACGAACCGGATCGCCGCCCAGGCGATCCGGGACGGCCTCGCCTCGGTGGCGACCGACTCCGCCGAACTGGCGGTGACGGTGCATGCCGGTGCCGCCACCGTGCGGGTGCAGAAGGCCGAACTGAACCCGGCCGCCCGCAAGCCGGGTGACTTCGTGCAGTACCGGCTCGCGGTGACGAACACCGCATCCGGGTCCGGGGCAGCCGACCTGACCGGGCTGGTGGTCACCGACCGGCTGCCCGAGGACGGTTCGCTGCTGTTCGGCGACGCACCGGCCGGGCAGCAGCCGTGGAGCGTGCAGGGCCTCGGCGCTCCGACCGTGACCGCCGACGACTCGACGATCACCTTCGCCTTCGGTGCCGATGAGCGCCTGGTACCCGGTGCCACCGTGGAGATCCTGCTCTGGGTGCGCCTGGCCCAGGACCTGTCGTCGGTGACCATCGTCAACACCGCCTCCGCCGCCTCGGCCAGTCGCCCGGTGGTGGCCACCTCGACCGGGGCCGACGGCGGGACCACCTGCGCGCCGGGGAGCTACGACGCCCTCGCCCAGGGCTGCGTGGTCACCGCCGGGTCGCTGACCATCGGCGGCGCGAACGTGTACGTCTCGGAGGAGTGGGTGCGGGACAGCCGCACCGGCGCCGGTGCCGTGCGCACCACGGCCGCGAAGCCCGGGACCAGCGGCGCCTGTGCTCCGCGCGGCACCGGAGCGGATGCGACCTGGTTCCGCTACCCGTGCTCGGTGGTGAGCAGCTCCGGGTCGGTCACCGACTGGCAGGTGCAGGTCACCAGCCGGGCCAGCGTGTCCACCGACAAGCTGGAGCTGGTCGACATGCTGCCCGCCGTCGGTGACTACCCGGCGATGGCCTCCGCCGGTTCCCGGGACAGCCAGTGGCGACCGGTGTGGGACGGCAACCTGCCCGCACTGGTGTCCATGGCCGGGCTGCCCGCCGGTGCGAAGCTCGAGGTCTACACCACCACCGCGCAGTACCGCGCGGGTGGCGTGGCCGCCAGCAGCGCGTTCGACCCGGTGCCGGGCACCTGGACCAGCGCCCCGTTGACCGGCAGCGTCCCCGCGGCGCAGGCGGCCCGGGTGACCGGCTTCAAGTTCGTGGTCAGCTTCGCCGGCGCCGACCGGTTCTCCTCCGGGGAGTCGGTGCGGGTCGGCTGGTCGATGCGGACCCCGCTGACCGGCGCGACCGTGGCGACCGACACCTGGAACTCCTTCGCGTTCCGGGTGCCCGCGGACGCGGCGGTGGGCCGACCGAATGACGTCACCTCGGTGCCGCTGAAGGCCGGGGCGCGCTTCGCCGTCGCCGCGGACCAGGTGGGTGCCAGCAGCTTCGCCGTGGGCGACCGGGTGTGGCTGGACATCGACCGCGACGGGATCCAGGACGCGGGGGAGCCGGGCGTTCCGGGCGCCACCGTCGACCTGTACGCCGGGTCGGGTGCCGGGGCCACCTGGGCGGCCGAGGCGGCATCCGACGCGAACGGCGAGTGGCTGATCGACGGCCTGCCCGCCGGGAGCTACCAGGTGCGGATCACGCTGCCGGCGGACGCGGCGGCGCGGTACGTCTTCACCGCCGTGGACCGTGGCTCCGACGATGCCGTCGACTCCGACGCGGTGCCGGACGGCGAGGGCGACACCGCGCTGATCTCGTCGGTCGAACTGACCGACGGTGCCCCGAACGTCTCGGCCGGTTCCGCCGCCTGGCGCGCCGCCCATCCCGGCGTCACGGCCGCGCTGGTCGATCTGACCCGGGACGCGGGGGTGCAGCATCGCCTGCTCGCCGTCGGTGACCGGGTGTGGTTCGACACCAACCGGGACGGGCGTCAGGGCCCGGGGGAGGAGGGCGTCGACGGCGCCGCCGTGCGCCTGCTGAGCGCCGACGGTGACGTGCTGGCCGACACCACCACCGACCCGGACGGCTTCTACCGGTTCACCGCCCTCGACCCCGGCGACTACCGGGTCGAGGTCGAACTGCCCCCGACGCTCGCCACGCGATGGACCTTCACCGCGACCGGTGTCGGCGAGACCAGTGGCGACTCGGACGCCACCGCCGTCACGGCTGCCGTGGGACGCACCGGGGTGTTCACCTTGACGGCGGGTTCGCCGCTGGTCACCGTGTCCTCCCTGGCCGGCCAGCCCGGCTGGTCCGGTGTCACCGACGCCGACTACGCCGACCCGACCCGGGACATCGGCCTGGCCGAGCGCCCGGTGCGAGTGGGCGACCGGGTGTGGGTGGACCTGAACGCCGACGGGGTGCAGGGCGACGGCGAACCCGGCCTGGCCGGGGTGCGGCTGGAGCTGACCGACGCCGCCGGTGACCCGGTGCTCGACCTGGACGGCGATCCGGTCCCGCCGGTCGTCTCCGACGCCGACGGCGGTTACCTGTTCGACAACCTGCTGCCCGGCCAGTACCAGGTCCGCGTCACCCAGGGGCCGGACGGCTACGTCCCCACCCAGGACGGGCAGGGCACCGCGGAGACCGACTCGTCGACCGGCGTGGCCACCTCCCGGGTGCTGCGCGGCGGGGAGATCGACCCCTCGCTGGACTTCGGCTTCCGGCCGTTGTGGGCGATCGGTGACCGGGTCTGGCTGGACTCCGACCGGGACGGTGCGCAGGACCCGGGAGAGCCCGCGTTCGCCGGTGTCACCGTGCGGGTGCTGGCGGACGACGGGACCGAGGTCGCCAGCGTGGTGACCGACGTCGACGGATTGTGGCACGCGGATCTGCTGGAGCCGGGCGACTACACCGTCGAGTTCGAGCTCTCCGCCGCCGATGCCGCGCGCTACACCTGGACCACCGTGCACGCCGCCGCCCGGGCGGATGACGACTCCGACGCGGCAGCGGTCACCCCGACGCTGGCCCGGGCCACGGTCACCGTCGGTCCCGATGCGCCGGGCATGCGCCTGGCACGGTCCGACGACGGTGTGGTGGCCAGCCGGATCGACTCCACCTGGGACGCCGGTCTGGTCGAGATCCCGGTGGCGGTCGGTGACCGGGTCTGGTTCGACCGGAACGGTGACGGCGTGCAGGACGCGGACGAGCCCGGGATCGCCGGTGCCGTGCTCGTGCTGCGCACCCCGGACGGCCGTGAGGTGAACGACGCCGACGGCACTCCGGTCGGCCCGGTCACCACCGACGCCGACGGGACCTACCGGTTCGGGAACCTGCTGCCGGGTGCCTATGTGGTCAGCGTCGACCGGGTCGCCTCGGGCCAGGCGCTGGCCGGGCACCGCCCGACCCTGGCCGAGGTCGGGTCGGACCGCGGTGCCGACTCGTCCACCGACGACGCGGCCTCGGCGACGCTGATCGGCGGCCAGCAGGACCTCACGCTGGACTTCGGCTGGGTGCTCGCCGACGACGTGCAGCTGGCGCTGCGCAAGTCGGTGGCCGGCCGGACGCTGGACAGCGTGACCTGGGAGCTGACGGTCGCCTCCGTCGGCACCCAGGACGCCTACGCCGGTTTCACCGTCGTCGACACGCTGCCCTCCGGCCTGCGCTACACCTCGGCGTCCGGGGACGGCTTCGACTGCACGGTCGACGGACAGGTCGTCACCTGCGACCACCCGGGGGCGCTCGCGGCCGGTGAGACCGCCACGGTGCGGATCGTCACGGCGTTGACGGACAGCCGGGCCTCGGTGCGGAACACGGCGACGGTCATCACCGGTGACCACGAGTACCCGTTCCCGGTCGACCCGGACGACAACGGCTCCTGGAGTGACCCGGTGTCGCTGCCGGTGGACGACCCGGCACCGTCCGGGGCGCCCGTCGCCGGGTCGGCGCCGGCCGTCCCGGACGCCGCCTCCGGGTTGCTGGCGATCACCGGATCCGCCCCAGCGGGTGTGATCGGCGGGGCGCTGGTCCTCACCGTCGCCGGTCTTGTGCTGGTGCTGCTGCGCCGTCGGCGGCCTGAACACCGCACCCGGCACGGTCGTTGAGCACACGCCGGGGCGAGTCGATCCTGCCCGCCCCGGCGTGTCCACTCGACAGCGGTGGGCGCGTTTCCCCGACGCGGCCCGATGGCGTATGCTTGTCCGTTGGGTGTGCGCCCTCGCGCTGTCGCACGCTCGTCCGCGAATCAGCCGTGACATCGGCTCGTTCGCGCGCGGGCTGGTCTCGGTCGAGGCCGGGCACACACACCGCACCGATCCACTCGGACCGGCGCGGGTCGGAAGTGAAGCACAACAGTTAGCGGAGGACATGGCGAAGAAGGACGGTGTCATCGAGATCGAGGGCAGCGTGGTCGAGGCTCTGCCGAACGCGATGTTCCGCGTCGAGCTGACCAACGGTCACAAGGTTCTCGCCCACATCTCGGGCAAGATGCGCCAGCACTACATCCGGATCCTCCCCGAGGACCGGGTGGTGGTCGAGCTCAGCCCGTACGACCTGTCCCGCGGGCGCATCGTCTACCGCTACAAGTAAACCGACCGATCGAGCATCGCCGTCGACGCGTTCGGACTCCCGTCGGGAGCCGGCGGATCGACGGCGGAGGAACAGGCCATGAAGGTCAAGCCCAGCGTCAAGAAGATCTGCGACAAGTGCAAGGTGATCCGCCGGCACGGTCGTGTCCAGGTGATCTGCGAGAACCTGCGTCACAAGCAGCGTCAGGGCTGAATCAGCCCAGGACGTGTCGTCGATCTGAACGAACCCCGGTGACCCGCTAGCGACTAGCGGTCACCATCAGCGCATCGCCGCACCGCGCCACCCCAGGTGGCCGGTGAACCCCCGGTCCGGAGGCCGGGGCCCGCAGCCAGGCGGGAGGACGGTGTGGAAGACCTTCGGATGAAGTCACAGGAGCCACCAGGCACATGGCACGTCTTATCGGCGTCGACCTCCCCCGCGAGAAGCGGCTGGAGATCGCGCTCACCTACATCTACGGCGTGGGTCGCACCCGCGCCAAGGCCACGCTCGAGGCGACCGGCATCAGCCCGGACGTCCGGGTGAAGGACCTGGACGACGCTCAGCTGGTCGCACTGCGCGACCACCTGGAGGGCAACTTCAAGCTCGAGGGTGACCTCCGCCGTGAGGTCGCCGCCGACATCCGCCGCAAGGTCGAGATCGGTTGCTACGAGGGTCTGCGTCACCGTCGCGGCCTCCCGGTGCGCGGTCAGCGCACCAAGACCAACGCGCGTACCCGCAAGGGTCCCAAGCGCACCGTCGCGGGCAAGAAGAAGGCCCGCTGAGCAGATCGCCCCGGCCCGGCTGCTGATCCAGCACCGCCGGTCGAGCGATCCGCCGCGACCCACAGACCACGTAGACGCGTAGAGAGAACGAGCGAATGCCTCCCAAGACCCGTACTGGTGTGCGCAAGCCGCGCCGCAAGGAGAAGAAGAACATCTCCGTCGGCCAGGCTCACATCAAGAGCACCTTCAACAACACGATCGTCTCGATCACCGACCCCAGCGGCGCGGTGATCTCCTGGGCCTCCGGCGGCGACGTCGGCTTCAAGGGCTCCCGTAAGTCGACCCCGTACGCCGCCGGCATGGCGGCCGAGGCCGCTGCTCGCAAGGCGCAGGAGCACGGCATGAAGAAGGTCGACGTCTTCGTCAAGGGCCCGGGTTCGGGCCGTGAGACCGCGATCCGGTCGCTGACCGCCGCCGGTCTCGAGGTGGGCTCCATCCAGGACGTGACGCCGCAGGCGCACAACGGCTGCCGCCCCCCGAAGCGTCGCCGCGTCTGATCCGTCGTCGATACGCCGTGTCCTCAGCTGAGGGCACGGCGTATCGGCCGGTCGTCCGGGTGGACCGAGACCCGCGCGACCCTTTGCGTACCTGCGCTGCGTCATATGGCGGACGCACGCTGAGAGGAACACCGAAGTGCTCATCGCACAGCGCCCCACCCTGACCGAAGAGGTCATCTCGGAGAACCGTTCGCGGTTCTCCATCGAGCCGCTCGAGCCCGGCTTCGGCTACACGCTGGGCAACTCCCTGCGCCGGACGCTGCTGTCGTCCATCCCGGGCGCCGCCGTGACCAGCATCCGGATCGACGGCGTGCTGCACGAGTTCAGCACCGTCCCCGGGGTCAAGGAGGATGTCACCGAGATCATCCTCAACATCAAGAACCTGGTCGTCTCCTCGGAGAACGACGAGCCGGTCGTGATGTACCTGCGCAAGCAGGGTGCCGGTGACGTCACCGCCGCCGACATCGTGCCGCCGGCCGGTGTCGAGGTGCACAACACCGACCTGCACCTGGCCACGCTGAACGAGAAGGGCAAGCTCGAGATCGAGCTGACCGTCGAGCGCGGCCGTGGCTACGTGTCGGCCAACCAGAACAAGGCCTTCGAGGCCGAGATCGGCCGCATCCCGGTCGACTCGATCTACTCGCCGGTCCTCAAGGTCACCTACAAGGTCGAGGCGACCCGTGTCGAGCAGCGCACCGACTTCGACAAGCTGATCGTCGACGTCGAGACCAAGGCCGCCATCTCCCCGCGGGACGCACTGGCCTCGGCCGGTAAGACCCTGGTGGAGCTGTTCGGTCTGGCCCGTGAGCTGAACGTCGAGGCCGAGGGCATCGAGATCGGCCCGTCGCCGACCGACCAGGCGCTGGCCGCCGATCTGGCCCTGCCGATCGAGGACCTGCAGCTGACCATCCGGTCGTACAACTGCCTCAAGCGCGAGGGCATCCACACGGTGGGCGAGCTCGTGGCGCGTTCCGAGGCTGACCTGCTCGACATCCGCAACTTCGGTGCGAAGTCGATCACCGAGGTCAAGGAGAAGCTGGCCGAGCTGAACCTGTCCCTGAAGGACAGCCCGCTCGACTTCGACCCGACCGCCGCCGCGTACTACGACGGCGACGAGGGCGACTTCACCGAGGACGAGCAGTACTGACGCCGGGGAGGTCCGCGATGATCGCGGACCAGCCCATCATTGGAACCAAGGAGTAACGACATGCCTACGCCCACCAAGGGTCCCCGGCTCGGTGGCGGACCGGCGCACGAGCGGCTGATCCTGGCCAACCTGGCCACTGCGCTGTTCGAGCACAAGCGGATCACCACCACCGAGACCAAGGCCAAGCGCCTGCGTCCGCTGGCCGAGCGCCTGATCACCTTCGCCAAGCGCGGTGACCTGCACGCCCGCCGTCGCGTGATGACCACCATCCGCGACAAGTCCGTCGTGCACACCCTGTTCGCGGAGATCGCGCCGGCCGTGGCCGAGCGTCAGGGTGGCTACACCCGGATCACCAAGATCGGCCCCCGCAAGGGTGACAACGCGCCGATGGCCGTGATCGAGCTCGTGCTCGAGCCGCTGTCCCCGAAGCAGTCCGTGGTCCGCGAGGCCACCAAGGCTGCCGAGAAGTCGGCTCCGAAGGCCGAGGAGACCCCGGTCGAGACCACCACCGAGGCTCCCGCCGAGGAGACCACCGAGGCGACCGAGGCTCCGGCCGAGGAGACCGCCGAGGGCACCACGGACGACGCCGCCAAGGCCTGAGTCCGACCGCACGCGTACGAGGCCCGGTCCATCCGCGAGGGTGGGCCGGGCCTCGTCGTGTCGGTAGCGTCGGGGCATGACCCCGGTGGTGTTCGTGCACGGTCTGCGCACCTCGCGGACCATGTGGCGGTTCCAGCAGGAGGCGTTGGGTCGCTACGGCTGCCCGACGGTGGCGATCGATCTGCCCGGCCACGGCGAACGCCGCGGGGAGCGGTTCACGCTGGACGGTGCCGTCCAGGCGGTGGCCGACGGGGTGCGGTCGGTCGGTGGCCGCGCGGCGGTGGTCGGGTTGTCCCTGGGCGGTTACGTCGCGATCCGGCACGCCGCACGGCATCCCGAGCAGGTGGCGGGTCTGGTCGCCGCGAGCTGCTGCACCCGGCCGCTGCGGCTGCTGCTGGACGGGTGGACGGTGCTGGCCCGGGGGATCGCCCGGTTGCCGGATGCCGGCGCCGCGCTGAACCAGCGCTCGGTGGACGCGGTGCTGCCGGCCCAGGCGGCGATCGACGTCGCGGCGGGTGGCTTCGCGCTGGACGTGATGGACGACGTGCTCGGTGCGATGCGGTCCGCCGACCCGGTGGCCGACCTGCGGCGGGTGCGCGCACCGGTCTGGCTGGTGAACGGTCGCTACGACCACTTCCGGGGGGAGGAGCGCCGCTTCCTCGCCGCCTGCTCGGACGGTCGGCTGGTGATCGTGCCCCGGGCGACCCACCTGGTGAGCCTCAGCGCTCCGGTCGGCTTCACCCGGGTGCTGCTGGGGGCCGTCGACGAGCTCAGTCGGTCCGCAGCTGCCAGGCCCGGACCCCACCGGTGATCCCGGCCTGGTTCGGGACGATCACCACGTCGTCGCCGAGCCGGGCCAGCGAGGTCGCGGTGACCGCGCGGGAGTTGCCGCCGCCGAGGTAGAGCCGGTCCCAGCGGAACACCGGCCGCAGCCCGTCGATCATCCGGCGCACCCGCCGGGACCACATCGCGTCCCCCAGCCGGGCACGCTGGATCTGGCCGATGTACTCGTCGTACGTGGTGCCCCGGTGGATCGGCGCGTGCGACCACTCCAGGTGCGGGGCCAGGCGGCCCCCGTCGAACAGCGCCGAGCCCAGGCCGGTGCCGAGGGTGAGCACCAGCTCCACCCCGGAGCCCGAGACCACCCCGGCGCCGTGCACCTCGGCGTCGTTCAGCACCAGGGTCGGCACGCCGAGCCGCCGCTCGAAGGCGGCCCGGATGTCGCATCCCGCCCACAGTTCGACCAGCTCGGGGTCGACCCGGGTGTGCGGACCGGAGCGGGTCACATAGTGCGGGGTGGCGACCACGACGCCGTGCCGGATCATCCCGGGCATCCCGACCGTCGCGCGATCCGACGGCGGCAGCTGCGCCGCGATGTCCGCGATGGTGTCCACCAGGCGTTCCGGCGGCAGCGGGTACGGGGTGGGCACGCGCACCGCCGGGGCGTGCAGGGTGCCGGAGGCGTCCAGCACGGAAGCCTTGATCCCGCCGCCGCCGCAGTCGACGGCGAGGGTGTACGGGCTGCTGGACGGTGTGGGCACGGAGCAACGGTAGAGCAGCTCCCTGGCCGTAGGCTCATCGGGTGCTGGAGCCACCCCTCGCCCCCGACGTGCTGGATCGTGCGACGGGCGCGCTGCTCGGCCAGGCGCTCGGCGACGCGCTCGGCGTCCCCTACGAGTTCGGCACACCGCCGGGGCCGCAGGAGTGGCCGGAGCTGCGCGGCGGCGGTCTCGGGCCCTATGCACCGGGGGAGTGGAGCGACGACACCCAGATGACCGCGTGCCTGGTCCGCGTGGCCGCACGCGGCGGGCGGTTGCGCACCGAGGCCGAGCTGGACGCGGTGGCGGCGGCCTTCGTCGCCTGGCGGTCCGGCGGGGCGAGCGACATCGGGGTGCAGACCGCGGCGGTGATCGACCGGGCGGCCGGTGGTGACGGCGGCCCCGCCGAGCGGATGCGTGCGGCCGCCTGGCAGGTGTTCGCGGACACCGGACGGGCGGCGGGCAACGGCGCGTTGATGCGCACCGCGGTGGTCGGGCTGCTCGCCCTGGACGATCGTCGCGCGACGGCGGTGGCCGCGCGGGCGGTGGCGGAGCTGACCCACGCCGACCCGCTGGCGGCCGAGTCCTGTGTCCTGTGGTCGGAGGCGGTGCGGGTGGCGGTGGTCGAGGGGCGGCTCGACCTGCGTGGCGGACTCGACCTGCTGGCACCGGAGCGCGCTGCCGCCTGGTCGGGGTGGATCGACGACGCGGAGCGGACATCACCGGACACCGACCTGACCGGGAACGGCTTCACGGTGACCGCGCTCCAGGCGGCGTGGCACGTGCTGCACGATCTGCACGATGTGCACGGCCGACCGGGGCCCGACGAGGCCCTGGCCCGACTGGCGGCGGCGATCCGGATCGGCGGCGACACCGACACCGTGGCGGCGATCACCGGCGGTCTGCTGGGTGCCCTGGTGGGGGTCGCGGCGCTGCCGATGCCGTTGCTGCGCCAGGTGCACGGCTGGCCGGGCTGGGACGGCCGCGAGCTCGGCGGGCGGGCGCGGGTGATCGCCCAGGGTGGGCCGGGTCGCGCGGGGATTCCCGGGACGCAGACCTGCCCACTGTGCGGGACGTCCGGCACGCCGAACCCGCGCTACCCGGATCACGTCTGCGGGTGGTGCGCCGCGTGGGTGACCGACGAGGACGGTCGTCCGGTCGACCTGTTCAACGCGTCCTTCTCCGGCGGGTACCTGGCGAGGTACCCGGACGGCAGCCCGGCCTCCGCGCAGGTGGCGGCCGGACGGGTGTGGATCGGTGGTGAACCGCTGCGGGCCGGGGAGGCCCGGTTCGGCGGGATCGTGGTGCAACGGCAGGAGGAGACACGATGAGCGTGCGGGTCAGGATCGATCTGGCCTACGACGGCACCGACTTCGCCGGGTGGGCGCGGCAACCGACGCTGCGCACCGTGCAGGGTGTGGTCGAGGACGGCCTGGCCGTGGTCCTGCGCTCGGCGCACCGCGGTCACGCGCTGCCCCGGGTGACGGTGGCCGGTCGCACCGATGCCGGGGTGCACGCCCGGGGTCAGGTGCTGCACGTGGACGTCCCGGCCGACGCGTGGGCGGACCTGCCCGGACGCTCGGACCGCGACCCGGCGGAGGCGCTGCTGACCCGGCTCACCGGCGTGCTGCCGGCCGATGTGGTGGTGCGCGGGGTGCGGCCGGCGGCGGAGGGCTTCGACGCCCGGTTCTCCGCGGTGGCCCGGCGGTACGTGTACCGGGTGTGCGACGACCCGGCGCTGCGCGACCCGCTGCGGCGCAGCCACGTGCTGTGGCACCGCCGCCGCCTGGACGCCGACGCCATGCACGTCGCCGCCCAGCGGGTGCTGGGCCGCCACGACTTCGCCGCCTACTGCAAGCCCCGGGAGGGGGCGACCACGATCAGGACGCTCGACGAACTCAGCTGGCAGCGGCTCACCGACGGACCGGATGCCGGGCTGGTGGTGGCGACGGTCAGGGCGGACGCGTTCTGCCACTCCATGGTCCGTGCGCTGGTCGGTGCCAGCCTCGCGGTGGGGGAGGGTCGCCGCCCCCTGGACTGGCCGGCCGAGCTACTGGTCGGCGGACGGCGTGACCCGGGCAGTGCCGTGGTCGCGGCACACGGCCTCACCCTCGAGGAGGTCGTCTACCCGCCGGACGAGGAGCTCGCGGCACGGGCCGTGCGGACCCGCGCGCCGCGGTCGGCCGACGACGTGGACACGCCGCCGCTGCCCCGTCCCGGCGACTGATCGGGACCGAGCCGCGGCGGCGCGGTGGACCTGCTGCGTCAGGTCAGAACTGATCGTCCTCGTCGAGGACGTGCACGGCTGCCTCCTCGGCGGAGGCGGCACCCCCGTCGACCCCGGCGTCGACGGCGAACTGGTCGTTGCCGCCCGCCTCGACCGCGTCGTCGTCCTCGGCCAGGCGACCGGCCCGGTCCGGCTGGCGGGCGGGGTCGACCGGCTCGTCGGACTCCCACACCTCCGGCTCCTCCTGGGCGACCCGCTGGTCCAGGTCCTCGCCGCGCGACTCCTCCCAGGGCGTCTCGCCCCAGTGGGCGACGGCGGGACGCGGCCGCTCGGGCGGGGAGTAGCCCTCGTCCAACAGGTCGTCGACGCCGCGGTCGACCAGGGTGTCCTCCTCGGGCAGCTGGTTCGCGTCGCCCTCGGCCCCGGTGGCCGGATCAGTGCTGGTGGCAGGGGTGTCCTCGCTCATGGGACCACGGTGGCACCGGGTGGGTCGGGTCGCCAGCGGAACGCAAATCACCTGGCTGGGCGGTCCGGCGACCAGGCATCCTGGGCGGTATGGGTCACCTGGACATCAACGGTGTCGGCCACGTCCTGCCCGACGGCCGACCGCTGCTCAACGACGTGCACCTGCGGGTCGGGGAGGGCAGTCGGACGGCGCTGATCGGGCCGAACGGCGCCGGGAAGTCGACCCTGCTGAAGATCGTCACCGGCGAGCTCGCCCCCCGGGTCGGCACCGTCATCCGGTCCGGCGGACTGGGCGTCATGCGGCAGGACGTGGGCAGGATCGCCGACGACCGGTCGGTGCGCGACCTGCTCGCCGAGCTGACGCCGGGGGCGGTGGGTGCGGCGGCGATCGAACTGTCGGCGGCCGAGCTGGCGATGATGGAGGCGGACGACGAGCCCGCCCAGATGCGGTACGCCCAGGCGCTCGCCGACTGGGCGGACGTCGGCGGCTACGAGGTCGAGGCCGATTGGGACCGGGTGACCGACGCCGTGCTGTCCATCCCCTTCGACCGGGCACAGCACCGCACCGTGCGCACCCTGTCCGGCGGTGAGCAGAAACGGCTGGTGCTGGAGGCACTGCTGCGCGGGCCGCAGGAGGTGCTGCTGCTGGACGAGCCGGACAACGCCCTGGACGTGCCGACCAAGCGCTGGTTGGAACAGCGGTTGATCGAGTCGGAGAAGACCGTCCTGCTGGTCAGCCACGACCGTGAGCTGCTCAGCCGGGTGCCCACCGCGATCGCCACCCTGGAACCGCGACCCTCCGGCGCCGGGATCTGGCTGCACGGCGGCACCTTCACCGGCTACGCCGAGGCGCGGGCCGAGCGGATGGCCCGGCAGGAGGAGCTGCTGCGCCGCTGGGAGGAGGAGCGCGCCCAGTTGAAGGCCCTGGTGCTGATGTACAAGCAGAAGGCCAAGTACAACTCGGACATGGCCAGCCGCTACCAGTCGGCGCAGACCCGGCTGCGCCGGTTCGAGGAGGCGGGGCCGCCCGAGCAGTTGGCCCGGGAACAGCACGTCCGGGTCCGGCTGCGCGGCGGGCGGACCGCGAAGCGCGCCGTGGTGGCGACCACCCTGGAGCTCACCGGGCTGATGAAGCCCTTCGACCTGGAGGTGTGGTTCGGCGAGCGGGTGGCGGTGCTCGGGTCGAACGGGTCCGGCAAGTCGCACTTCCTGCGGCTGCTGGCCGCCGGTGGCTCCGACCCCGGTCCGGAGCACCAGCCGGTGGACTCACTGCCGATCGACCCGGTCAGCCACACCGGGGTCGTCACGCTCGGGTCGCGGGTGCTGCCCGGGTTCTTCGCGCAGAACCGGCAGCACGCCCAGGACGCCGAGTTCGGTGACAAGACCCTCCTGGAGATCCTGCACGCCGGGGACGGTCGGCGGCAGGGGATGGGCCGGGAGGCGGCCAGCCGGGCGCTGGACCGCTACGAGCTGGTCGACTCGGCGGAGCAGCGGTACGCGACGCTCTCCGGCGGTCAGCAGGCCCGGTTCCACATCCTGCTGCTCGAACTCGGCGGCGCGACCCTGCTCCTGCTGGACGAGCCGACCGACAACCTGGACCTGCACTCGGCGGAGGCGCTGGAGGCCGGGCTGGCGGCCTTCGAGGGCACGGTGCTGGCCGTCACCCACGACCGCTGGTTCGCCCGGGGGTTCGACCGGTTCCTGGTCTTCGGGGAGGACGGTGCGGTGGTCGAGACGCCGGAACCCGTCTGGGACGCCGGTCGGGTGTCGCGGGTCAGATGAGCGCTCGGCATGCGATCGCCCACCGGCTTTGACCGCCACGGGGGGCTCCGGCTACCCTGGTGAGTCGTTGTGCGTTCACCTGTGGAGCTTGGTGCGATCCCACTCGCCCGCTTCCGGCTCTGACGTGCGGCGATCCATTCATCGGCTGGACCCGGCTTCTACGGGCTGCCGTGGACACAGTCAGATAGAAGAGACGAAGGCTACGACCGTGCGCACGTACACCCCGAAGCCCGGCGACGTCCAGCGGAACTGGTACGTCATCGACGCGACCGATGTTGTCCTTGGCCGGCTGGCCACCCACGTGGCGACCCTGCTGCGCGGCAAGCACAAGGCGACGTTTGCTCCCCACGTGGACGGCGGTGACTTCGTCATCGTCATCAACGCGGAGAAGGTCGCCCTGACCGGCAACAAGCGTGAGACCAAGCTCGCCTACCGCCACTCCGGTTACCCGGGTGGTCTGCGGGCGACCCCGTACTCCGAGCTGCTCGAGAAGCACCCGGAGCGCGCGATCGAGAAGGCTGTCCGGGGCATGCTCCCGAAGAGCTCGCTCGCTCGCCAGCAGCTGTCGAAGCTGAAGGTCTACGCAGGCGCCGAGCACCCGCACGCCGCCCAGCAGCCCCAGCCCTTCGAGATCACCCAGGTCGCGCAGGGCTGACGCCCCCAGCGCGAGAAGACAGGACGCGAGGAATACCAGTGGCCGAGACCACGGTCGACTACGACCTTGAGGGCGAGACCCCCAGCAGCTACACCTCCGAGACCGCCGCGCCGGCGGGTCGTGGCCAGAGCCTGACGGCTCCGGGCCAGGCCCTGGGCCGCCGCAAGGAGGCGATCGCCCGCGTGCGCCTGGTGCCCGGCACCGGCCAGTGGAAGATCAACGGGCGCACGCTCGAGGAGTACTTCCCGAACAAGGTGCACCAGCAGCTCGTCAACTCCCCGCTGAAGCTGGTGGAGGTCGAGGGCCGCTTCGACGTCATCGCCCGCATCTCGGGTGGCGGCGTCTCCGGCCAGGCCGGTGCGCTGCGTCTGGGCATCTCCCGGGCGCTGAACGAGATCGACGCCGAGAGCAACCGCCCGGCGCTGAAGAAGGCCGGCTTCCTGACCCGCGACGCCCGCGTCGTCGAGCGGAAGAAGGCTGGACTCAAGAAGGCCCGCAAGGCGCCTCAGTACTCCAAGCGCTGATCCCAGCGCACGCGGCCGATGGCCCCGAGGGTCCGACCCTCGGGGCCATCGGCCGTTTTGTGTCGTTCGCGCCGATGACGGCGTGTTGTTGAGAGAAGGTCCGCGATGGGACGACTGTTCGGCACCGATGGGGTGCGTGGCCTGGCCAACCGGGATGTCACGGCGGAGGTGGCGCTGGACCTGTCGGTCGCCGCCGCGCACGTGCTCGGCTCGCGTGGGGAGTTCGCCGGACACCGGCCGCGTGCAGTGGTCGGCCGTGATCCGCGCGCATCCGGGGAGTTCCTGTCGGCGGCGGTCGCCGCCGGACTGGCCTCCGCGGGTGTCGACGTGATCAACGTCGGTGTGCTGCCCACCCCTGCCGTCGCACACCTGACCGGTGCGCTGGGCGTCGACCTCGGCGTGGTGCTGTCCGCCTCGCACAACCCGATGCCGGACAACGGGATCAAGTTCCTGTCCCGCGGTGGTCTGAAGCTGGACGACGACCTGGAGCTGGCCATCGAGGCCCGGCTGCGCGAGGACTGGGAGCGGCCGCTCGGCGGCGACGTCGGCCGGATCCGGACCGACACCGGGCAGGCCGGTGAGCAGTACATCGCCCACCTGGTGCAGACCATCGGCGGCACCTCGCTGGCCGGGCTGCGGATCGCGGTGGACTGCGCGAACGGCGCCGCCAGTGAGGTCGGCCCCGCGGCGCTCCGGGAGGCCGGCGCCGACGTCGTGGTGATCAACGCCTCGCCGGACGGCCGCAACATCAACGAGGCCTGCGGGTCCACCCACCCCGAACAGCTGCAGGCGGCCGTCGTGGCCTCCGGCGCCGACCTGGGGGTGGCCTTCGACGGCGACGCCGACCGCTGCCTGGCGGTGGACCACACCGGTGCGCTGGTGGACGGCGACCAGATCATGGGCGTCCTGGCCCTCGCTCTGCGGGAGCGCGGCGCGCTGGCCGACGACACCCTGGTCGTCACCGTGATGAGCAACCTGGGTCTGCGGCTCGCGATGCAGGCGGCCGGGGTGCGCACGGTGGAGACCGCCGTCGGCGACCGGTACGTCCTGGAGGAGATGCGCGCGCACGGCTACTCGCTCGGTGGCGAGCAGTCCGGCCACGTGATCATGGCCGACCACGCGACCACCGGCGACGGCACGCTGACCGCCCTGCATCTGGCGGCCCGGGTGGCGCAGACCGGTCAGAAGCTCAGCGAGCTGGCCGGGGTCGTGAACCGCCTGCCGCAGACGCTGATCAACGTCCCCGGCGTGGACCGCACCCGGGTGCAGGCCGACGAGCCGCTGCAGGCGGCGGTCGCCGCCGCTGCGGCCGAGCTCGGACACACCGGCCGGGTGCTGCTGCGCCCCTCCGGCACCGAGCCGCTGGTCCGGGTGATGGTCGAGGCCGCCACCCAGGAGCACGCCGACCGGGTCGCCGGTGGGCTCGCCGACGTGGTGAAGGACCGGCTGGCGCTGTGACCGACGACCGCGTGCACCCCGACCCCGTGGCGACCGGCTGGCCCGACGCCCCGGGGTCGGAGCACGCGCGCCAGGCGACCTGGCCGGACGAGCTGGTCCAGGAGCAAGTGGCGGCCGTGATCGCCGCCGCGGCCCAGGACCCGCAGGGCATCGTGCCGATCGTGCAGGCCGGGCACCCGGCGCTGCGGATGCGCGCGGTGCCGCTGACCGGACAGCTCGACGCCGCCACCCTGACCGAGCTGATCGCGGTGATGCGCCGGACCATGCACGCGGCCCCCGGGGTCGGGTTGGCGGCGCCTCAGATCGGGCTGCCGATCGCCCTCGCCGTGATCGCCGACCCCGGTGCCGGCGACCCCGAGGTCGAGGCGGTGCGCGAGCGCCCGGCGCTGCCGTTCCGGGTGCTGGTCAACCCGACCTACAGCCCGGTCCCCGACGAGGACCCGGAGCCGGTGTCCTTCTACGAGGGCTGCCTCAGCGTCGAGGGCTACCAGGCAGTGGTGCCCCGGCTGCGCCGACTGCGGCTGCGCTGCACCGACGAACACGGCACCGCCGTCGACGAGGTGGTCCAGGGCTGGCCCGCCCGCATCGTCCAGCACGAGACCGACCACCTGCACGGCGTGCTCTACCTGGACCGAGCGCTGACCCGCTCGCTGTCCGCCGTCGACGACTTCGGTGCGCACTGGGCCGGACAGCCGCGGCCCGAGGACGCCGCCCGCACCCTCGGATTCTGATCCGGAGCGCCGCGCGGCAGGACCCTCCGATCGCGCGTCGTCCCGTCGTTCGGCACGCCGTCGCCCGTCATCCCGGAGGCGGAGCGCCCGGCGCGGATGTCAGTCGTCGGGCCGATGCTGGAGCCGGTGACCCCGAGGCACGATGGGGGGAACACCGGGGAGAGGTGGGGGGCTTCCCCCATGGGCGACCCAGCGCCGTGACACCTACCGTTCGAGCGTAGGGGGCGACGACACGGGAGGCGGGCGACAGGTGCTTCAGGACTGGATCACGGCGATCGAGGGGTGGATCCCCGCGATGGCCGGGTCGCCGTGGGCCTATCCCGCGCTGGCCCTGTTCGCGATGATCGACGGGTTCTTCCCGCCGATCCCGTCGGAGTCGGTGGTGATCGCGCTCGCCTCGGTCGCGGTGACCAGCGGGTCGCCGAACCTGCTGTTGATCGCGCTCGCCGCGGCCGTCGGCGCCTGGGTCGGGGACCAGATCGCCTACCAGATCGGCTCGAAGGTCGACGTGCACCGGATCCGGTTCTTCCGCGGTGAACGCGGCGCCAAGGCGTTGGCCTGGGCCGAACACGCCCTGCGGCACCGCGGCTCCTCCTTCATCCTCGCCGCCCGGTACGTGCCGATCGGCCGGGTGGCGGTGAACATGACCGCCGGTGCGCTGGGCTACCCGCGACGGCGGTTCATGGCGCTGACAGCGCTGGCCGGGGCCACCTGGGCGGGCTACGGCACCCTGATCGGTCTGGGCGCCGGGGTCTGGCTGGAGGACCATCCGCTGATCGCGGTCGTGGTCGGCGTGGTGGTCGGCACCGTGGTCGGCCTGGCGATCGACTGGGTGCTGCGCCGGTTCACCCGGGTCAGTGACGTGCCGCTCGGCGCGGTGCCCGAGGTGGCGGACGATCAGCGCGACGCCGCCGACGCACCCGGGACGGACATGCAGGTCGAGGCCGTCGAGCTGTCGGCCACGCCGGTCGGCACGCACGCGCCGCGCCCGGCGGGCTGACGTCGGGGTGGGCCGACACCAGGGCGGACGCAGGGTGCGCCGACACCGGGGTGGGCCGACCCTGGGGTGAGCTGACTCACCCCTCCGGTCACGGCCCGGCAACGATCCCCCGAGTCGGCGTCACGATCCGGCATCGCCCGGCCTGTTCACCCGAACGGCTGCCTACCCTCGTCCGGGGCCACAGCGCTGTCGCCCCACCGCACTCCGCCGGGGTGCGGTCGACGGGCGACGGCGAGGACATGACGTGCGACACGGTGGAGGGCTGGTGGCGGGGGCGATCCTCCTGCTGTCCGGGTGCGCCGTGCCCACGGTCAACGCGGTCCCCACCGCCGCCCCCGCGACCAGCACCGCACAGGCGTCCACCACCGGTGCCGACTGTCTCGCACCCCAGGTGCTGACGGCGCTCGGCTTCGACCGCGACGAGCGGAGCCGGGCCGGAGTGCACCCGGACGCACCGGAGGCGGTGCCGGTGCCCGCCGACTTCGCCCCGGTGCTGGCGGTCGAGTGTTCGACCGGGGAGACCATGACCGACAGCGCCGGTGAGTGGGCCGCGGTCACCACCACGCGTCGCGAGGGCGACCTGGCAGCGCTGCTCGCCGCCCTGGCCACCGATCAGTCGGCGAGCCCCGCGGTCACCTGTGCCCCCGGCGGACAGCGCGCGGAGCTGTGGCTGCTGGACACGATGGGTGACGCGCTGCGAGTGGCGGTGCCCGGGTCAATGTGCGGGCGTCTGCCCTCGCCGGTGCGCGAGGCGCTGGACGGTCTGGACGCCGTCGACGTGGAGCACGCGCCGGTGCACCTGGTCGCGCCCCGCGAGACCGCCGGCTGACCCCTACAGCTTGCGGAGCCGTACCCGGCGCACCGCGTGGTCGCGGCCCTTGGTGAGCACCAGGGTGGCCCGGCTGCGGGTGGGCAGGATGTTCCGCACCAGGTTGGGCGCGTTGATCGAGTCCCAGATGCTCTCCGCCTTGGCGACCGCCTCGGCATCGCTCAGCCCCGCGTAGCGGTGGAAGTACGACTCCGGCTGGCTGAACGCGGTCGAGCGCAGGGACAGGAACCGGTCCACGTACCACTGCCGGGCGTCCTCGGTCCGGGCGTCGACGTAGATCGAGAAGTCGAAGAAGTCGCTCACGGCGAGGTTGCTGGTGCTGCCCTCGGTCGCCGGACGGGCCGGCTGCAACACGTTCAGCCCCTCGACGATCAGCACGTCCGGACGGCGGACCACCACCTCGGCACCGGGCACGATGTCGTAGGTCAGGTGGTCGTAGACCGGGGCACGGACCTCGCTGTGACCGGCCTTGACCCGGGAGACGAACTGCAGCAGTCGGCGGCGGTCGTAGCTCTCCGGGAAGCCCTTGCGCCCCATCAGCCCACGCCGCTCCAGCTCGGCATTCGGGTACAGGAAGCCGTCGGTGGTCATCAGCGCGACGTTCGGCGTCGCGGGCCAGCGGGCGATCAGCTCCCGGAGCAGGCGGGCGGTGGTCGACTTGCCCACCGCCACCGACCCGGCGACGCCGATCACGTAGGGCGTGCGCGGGGTGTCCTCGTGCAGGAAGGTCGAGGACGCCGCGTGCAGTCGACGGGTCGCTGTGATGTAGAGGTCGAGCAGCCGGGACAGCGGGCGGTAGATCGCATCCACCTCGGCCAGGTCGATCGGGTCGCCCAGACCGCGCAGTCGGGTCACGTCGTCGTCACCGAGCGGGAGCGGGGTGGACTCGGACAGCCGGACCCAGGCCTCGCGGTCCAGGTCGACGAACGGGGAGGAGCTGACGGCTGCGTCGGATCGCACCGGATGATTCTGCCTGACCGGCGGCGATGCTGCGGTGCGGCGGGGCGATCTGCACCGTTTAGACTCGCCGCCATGTGTGGAATCGTCGGATACGTCGGGGCTCACCAGCCGGATGGACAGCCGTTGGAGGTCGCCCTCGAGGGCCTGCGTCGACTGGAGTACCGGGGGTACGACTCCGCCGGTGTCGCCCTGGTCACCGCTGACGGCCTCGCCACCGCGAAGAAGGCCGGGAAGCTCGCGAACCTGATCGGCGAGCTGGAGGCCCACCCGCTGCCGCCGTCGACCGCCGCGATCGGCCACACCCGCTGGGCCACGCACGGCGGGCCGACCGACGTGAACGCGCACCCGCACGTCGCCGGCAAGATCGCCATCATCCACAACGGCATCATCGAGAACTTCGCGCAGCTGAAGGACACTCTGATCGCCGAGGGCGTGACGCTGCTGTCCGAGACCGACACCGAGGTGGTCGCCCACCTGCTGTCCGCCGCCTACGACGAGGTCGGCGACCTGGCCGAGGCGATGCGCACGGTGGTCCGTGGCCTGCACGGCACGTTCACCCTGCTCGCCGTGCACGCCGACCACCCGGACACCGTGGTCGGTGCCCGGCACGACAGCCCGCTGGTCGTCGGCCTCGGTGACGGCGCGAACTACCTGGGGTCGGATGTCGCGGCGTTCATCGCCCGCACCGATCGCGCGCTGGAGCTGGCGCAGGACCAGGTGGTCACGATCACCCCCGACGCCGTCGTGGTCACCGACTTCCACGGGAACGCCGCCGAGGGCCGCGAGTACACCGTCGACTGGGACGCCGCCGCCGCCGAGAAGGGCGGATTCCGCTCCTTCATGGACAAGGAGATCGCCGACCAGCCGCAGGCCGTCGCCGACACCCTGCTCGGCCGCACCGACACCTCCGGCAAGCTGATCCTGGACGACCTGCGGATCGACGAGTCGGTGCTGCGCTCGGTGGACAAGATCATCGTGATCGCCTGCGGCACCGCCGCCTACGCCGGTCACGTCGCGAAGTACGCCATCGAGCACTGGTGCCGGATCCCGGTCGAGGTGGAGCTCGCGCACGAGTTCCGCTACCGCGACCCGATCGTCAACGCCCGCACCCTGGTGGTCGCGATCTCCCAGTCCGGGGAGACCATGGACACCCTGATGGCGATCCGGCACGCCCGGGAGCAGGGCGCGAAGGTGCTGGCGATCTGCAACACCCACGGGTCGACCATCCCGCGCGAGTCGGACGCGGTGCTCTACACCCACGCCGGCCCCGAGGTCGCTGTGGCGTCCACCAAGGCGTTCCTGGCGCAGATCACCGCCGCCTACCTGCTCGGGCTGTACCTCGCCCAGCTGCGCGGCAACAAGTACGCCGACGAGATCGGCGAGATCCTCACCGACCTGCGGGCGATGCCGGGCAAGATCCAGGAGGTGCTCGACCGCTCCGACCGGGTGCGGGAGATCGCGCGCTGGATGGCCGACACCTCCTCGGTGCTGTTCCTCGGCCGGCACGTCGGGTTCCCGGTGGCGATGGAGGGCGCGCTCAAGCTCAAGGAGCTGGCCTACATCCACGCCGAGGGTTTCGCGGCCGGCGAGCTCAAGCACGGTCCGATCGCGCTGATCGAGCCGGGGCAGCCGGTGTTCGTCATCGTGCCCAGCCCGCGTGGCCGGGACTCGCTGCACTCCAAGGTGGTCTCCAACATCCAGGAGATCCGCGCCCGCGGTGCCCGCACCCTGGTGATCGCGGAGGAGGGCGACGAGGCGGTGCGCGCCTACTCCGACGAGGTGTTCTACGTGCCGCAGTCGCCGACGCTGCTCGCGCCGCTGCTGTCCGTGGTGCCGTTGCAGATCTTCGCCTGCGAGCTGGCCACCGCCCGCGGCCTGGACGTCGACCAGCCGCGCAACCTGGCGAAGTCCGTCACGGTCGAGTGAGCCGCGCGTGATCGTCGGGGTGGGCATCGACGTGGTCGACGTCGCCCGCTTCATCGCCACGGTGGAGCGGGTGCCCGCCCTGCGCGAGCGACTCTTCACCCCGGAGGAGCGGGACCTGCCCGATGCGTCACTGGCAGCCCGGTTCGCCGCCAAGGAGGCGATCGCCAAGGCACTCGGCGCGCCGGGTGGGATGCACTGGCAGGACGCGACCGTGCGCCGGGTGGTCGGCGAACAACCGGTGGTCGAGGTCACCGGCACCGTCGCCGCGGTCGCCGACCGCCTCGGCGTCGCGCGCTTCCACCTCTCGATCTCCCACGACGCCGGCATCGCCAGCGCCATGTGCGTCGCCGAACGCGACTGACCTCCGCTCCGGCCCGCGCTCTCGCCGAGTCTGTGCTTCGGCCTGCGCTCGCCGAGTCTACGGAAATCGTCGCAACCAGGACTGAGAAGCGTCGATCTCTGTCATCTCGACGCGAGTGCCGTGCGCAGGTGCCGGAGGAAGGGGCGCGGGTCGCGGATGTCGTCGGCCACGCAGGTGAGGACGGTCCAGTCGGCGGATTCGAGGGTGCGCCGTCGGGTGATGTCACGACGCCAGGTGGCAGGGTCGGTGCGGTGGACGTCACCGTCGTACTCGATCGCGACCCGCTGCGAGGGATAGACCAGGTCCGGCATCAGCAGGAACCGTCCCGAACGGTCGACCAGTTCGCCGTTCACCACCGGGGCCGGAAGGCCTGAGCCGACGATGTGCAGGCGCAGCCGGGTCTCCATGCACGAGTCGGTCCGCGGGCGGATCAACGGGAGGGCGGCCCGCAGCCGACCAACGCCGCGGCGGCCCGCAGGCAGCAGCTCGACCCGCCGCCGCAGACGTTCCGGCGAGGTCAGCGGGCGACGTCGCCGCATCAACGCGTCGGCCAGCACGACCAGTTCGACGAGCTCGAGCTCGGGGGCCATCTCGACCCACACCCACTCCGGGGTGGACACCGGGAGCCCGTAGCGACTCACACGGGGACGGTCCGGGTCGGCGCGGGAGTGTCCGCGCAGTCCCGGCCGACGCGGCCAACTGGTCCCCGCCGGGACCTGGACGTGCAGCGCATCGGGGTGCCGGACCCCGATCGGACGGTCGACCCGCAGCAGATCGAGTGCGGTGGCGTGGCTGAACACCGCGGTGCTCGGCAGGACGAGCAGTGCGTCGCGACACCGCGCGACGACACTGTCCGGAGCGGGCATCGTCGAACGGACGCCGTGATGCGGTGCTCGCAGCGACCGGTGCCGGAGTCGACGCTCGCTGACTCCCGCACTGCGTGCCTCGGCCGCGGTGAACGTGCGCCGGGCCACGGCATCGGGCATCGGAGTCAGACGCGGGTTCATCCGCCGAACCTGCCGCCTGGTGCCCCGGCAGTCCATGCCGCTCCAGCCCGGTTGGGGACGACCCCGGCCCGTCCACAGGCGCTCGCACACCCACTCGCGCCTGCCCGCGCGCACGCCCGCACACCGGGTCGGCTGCGCGCCTGCCCCACCCGCGTGTCTGCCGACCCGCGTGTCTGCCGACCCGCGTGTCTGCCTACCCGCGTGTCTGCCGACCCGCGCCTCGCGATCGACGCTGAGACTACTGAGACCGTCGCAGTTTCCGGCGGGGAGCGTCGGTTTCCGTAGCCTCGGCAGGGCAGGGCAGGGCAGGGCAGGGCAGGGCAGGGCAGGGCAGGGCAGGGCAGGGCAGGGCAGGGCAGGGCAGGGCAGGGCAGGGCAGGGTGCGTGGGTGCGCGCGCAGCGGGGGGCGGGGCGGGTGCAGGGATGCGTGCTCGCGTGCGGGGGTGCGCGCGTGCAGGACCCCGCGCGCCCACCCGCCCGCCCGCGCATGCATGCGCATGAGGCGCGGGGTCAGCGCAGGGCCGGGGCGACCTCGCGCTCGAAGAGCTCGATGCTGCTGCGGTCGTAGGCGGCGTCGAGGAAGTAGCAGATCGCGTAGGTCATGCCGAGGTCGTTCAGCTCGGTGAGCTTCTCCACGATCTGCTCGGGGGTGCCGACCAGCGGTCCGTTGCGGAAGTCCTCGGCCAGGCCGGGTGCCTTGTCCGGGACGGTGTTCGCGTAGTGCTCCTCGACCCAGGCGATCTTGTCGTCCACCTCGGCCTCAGTGGCACCGATCACCACGTTGTAGTTGGCCGAGCGGGTGATCTCGTCGTAGTTGCGGCCGATGGCGGCGCAGTGCTCCTGGAGCACGGTGGACTTGTGGGCGAACCCGGCCGGGGTGCCGTCGAAGTTCGTGAACTGCGCGTGCTCGGCGGCGATCCGGAGGGTCTTCTTCTCGCCGCCTCCGGCGATCCACAGCGGCGGGCCGTCGACCTGGATCGGCAGCGGGGCGAGCTGGGCGCCGTCGACCTGGTAGTGCGTCCCGTTGAGGGTGGCCACGCCGTTGGTCCACATCTGCTTCATGATCTGGACACCCTCGTCCAGTGCGGCGATCCGCTCCCCGGCGGAGGGGAAGCCGTAGCCGTAGGCGCGCCACTCGTGCTCGTACCACCCGGCGCCGATGCCCATCTGCACCCGCCCGCCGCTGATCAGGTCGGCGGTGGCGGCGACCTTCGCGAGGTAGGCGGGGTTGCGGTAGGACATGCAGGTGCACATCTGGCCGAGCTTCACCCGGCGGGTGGTGGCGGCGTAGGCGTTGATCAGGCTCCACGCCTCGTGGGTCGCCTCGCCGTTGGGCTCGGGCACCGCGTGGAAGTGGTCGTAGACCCAGATCGAGTCCCAGACGTCACCGGTGTCGGCGTGCTGGGCGAGGTCGTGCATGACGGCCCAGTGCTCGGCCGGTGCGATGCCGGTGAGATCCTGCCGCCAACCCTGGGGGATGAAGAGTCCGAAGCGCATGGTGACGAACCTAACCCCGTCGCGCGGTCCCGGCGGCTCGGACAGGATGGGCCCATGATCCACGGGTACACCGCCGCACAGATCCGGGCCGCCGAGGAACCCTTGCTGACCGCCGGGCGACCGCTGATGCAGCACGCTGCCTTCGCGCTGGCGGGCGCGGTGGCGGGGGAGCTGGCAGCACGTCGTGGCCGGGTGGTGGGGTCGACGGCGGTGCTGCTGGTCGGGGCCGGGAACAACGGCGGCGACACCCTGCACGCCGGAGCTCTGCTGGCCCGGCGTGGGGTGCGGGTCCTCGCGCTGTGCACCGGGTCGCCGCATGCCGAGGGGCTGGCCGCACTGCGCCGGGCCGGGGGGCGGGCGGTGCTGGTCACGGACGGGCTGGACGAGGCGGGCGGGAACGCGGGCCCGGACGAGGGGTCGCAGGAGACCGACGCATCGGGCGCCTCGGACGGTCCCCGTGCCGGGGCCGCCCTGCCGACCCTGTGGGCCGGGGACGCCGCCGCCGAGGCAGCCACCGCCGACGTGCTGTTGGACGGGCTGCTCGGCATCGGCGGTTCCGGTGCGCCCCGTGGTGTGGCCGGGGTGCTGACCGCGGTGCTCGCGCAGACGCTGACCGACCGGGATGATCCGGCGGCCGGGGGGCCGCTGGTGGTGGCGGTGGACCTGCCCAGCGGGATCGGTGTGGACGATGGGGCGCTGCCCACCGACGGCACCGTCCTCCCCGCGGACCTGACGGTGACCTTCGGCGGGGTGAAGGCGGGGCTGCTGCTTCCCCCGGCGAGCGCGCTGGCCGGCACGGTGTGGCCGGTCGACCTGGGTCTGCCGCTGGATCCGGAGCGTGCGGCGGTGATCCGCCTCGACCCCACGGATGTGGCGGCGCTGTGGCCGGTGCCGGGCACCGGTGACCACAAGTACACCCGCGGTGTGCTCGGTGTGGTGGCCGGGACCGCGCGGTACCCGGGGGCGGCGGTGCTCGCGGTGACCGCCGCCGCCCGGTCCGGGGTCGGGATGATCCGCTTCCAGGGACCGGACCGGGTGGTGGATGCGGTGCTGGCGGCTCGGCCGGAGGTGGTGCACGGGACCGGCCGGGTGCAGGCGTGGCTGGTCGGACCCGGAGTGGACCCGGAGGACGGCGAGCAGGCGGATGGGGTGCGGCAGTCGTTGGCGGCGGCGCTCGCGGCGGGGCAGCCGGTGGTGGCCGATGCCGGTGCGCTGAGCCTGCTGCCGGAACGGCTGGCGCCGTCGTGTGTCCTGACCCCGCACGCCGGGGAGCTGGCGACGCTGCTGGTCGGACGTGGCGTGCAGGTGGACCGCGCGGCGGTGGAGCGTGAGCCGGTGCGCTGGGCACGCCGGGCGCAGGAGCTGACCGGCGCGACGGTGTTGCTCAAGGGGGCGACGACGGTGGTGGTCGGCGCGCAGGGGGCGTGCCTCAGCCAGGCCGACGGACCGGGGTGGCTGGCGACCGCCGGGGCCGGTGACGTGCTGTCGGGGGTGCTCGGTGCGTTGCTGGCGGGCCGCGCGACCGAGGTGGTCGAGGACCCGTCGGTCACCGCGACCCTGGCGGCGGTGGCGGCGCTGGTGCACGGGCGGGCGGCCCGCCGGGCGAATCCCGGCGGACCGATCGTGGCGCTGGACGTGGCCGAGGCGGTGCCGGGGACGGTCGCGGAGCTGCTCGCGGCGGCCGAGCGATGACCGGTGCGGACCCGGCGCTGCCGGAGGCGCTGCGCGCGCGGGTGGCGGACTTGTTGGCGGCGGGTGGTCGCCACCTGATCGGGATCGCGGGTGCCCCGGGGGCGGGCAAGTCGACCCTCGCGGCGGCACTGCTGGCGGCCTTCCCCGGCCGGTGCGTCGTGGTGCCGATGGACGGCTTCCACCTGGCCCAGTCCGAGCTGGACCGGACCGGCCGGGCGGGCCGCAAGGGGGCGCCGGACACCTTCGACGCGGCGGGCTACGTCGCCCTGCTGCGCCGGCTGCGCTCGGCGACCGAGACGGTGTACGCACCCGAGTACCGACGGGATCTGCACAACGCGGTGGCCGGGGCGATCCCGGTGCCGCCGGAGGCACCGCTGGTCATCACCGAGGGGAACTATCTCCTGCTGGACGAGCACGGCTTTGGGCCGGTGCGCGGGCTGCTGGACGAGTGTTGGTTCGTCCAGGTGGACGAGGACCTGCGGCTGGACCGGCTGGAACGGCGACATGTCGCCACAGGGAAGTCGCCGACCGCTGCCCGGGAGTGGACCCGCGGACCCGATCAGGCCAATGCGGAGCTGGTCGCCGCCACGGCGGCCCGGGCCGATCGGGTGGTGCGGGTCGGCTGAGGCGGCCCACCGGCCGAGGGTGCGAAACTGTCCCGGTGAGCTTGTTCCCCGCACGTGCCGTGGTCGATCTGGGGGCGATCCGCGCCAACGCCCGGACCCTCCGCCGGATCACCGCCGAGGCGGCGCAGACCGCCGGTGCCGTCCCGCCCGCGGTGATGGCCGTGGTCAAGGCGGATGCCTACGGCCACGGACTGGTCCCGGTGGCCCGTGCGGCGGTGCAGGGCGGGGTCACCTGGCTCGGCGCGGCTCAGCTGACCGAGGCGCTGGCGCTGCGTGCGGCGGGGATCGACGCTCGGATCCTCACCTGGCTGTACGCCCCCGGCGCCCCGCTGCACCTGGCGGTGGAGGCGGAGGTCGACCTGGCGGTGTCGGCCCCGTGGGCGGTGGCGGAGATCGCCGCGGCGGCCCGGGCCACCGGTCGCACCGCCCGGGTGCAGCTCAAGGTGGACACCGGACTGGGTCGCAACGGGCTGACCCCGGACGATCTGCCCGCCGTGCTCGACGCGGTCGCTCGGCTGCGGGACGAGGGAGTGCTGACCGTCTCGGGGCTGTTCAGTCACCTGGCCTTCGCCGACACGCCGGGCCACCCGACTCTGGACCACCAGCTCGAGGTGCTGCACGCCGCGGTGGCGGCGGCCCGCTCGCGGGGGATCGACCCGGAGCTGCGGCACATCGCGGCGTCGGCGGCGACCCTGACGGCACCGGAGCTGCATCTGGACCTGGTGCGACCGGGGCTGGCGCTCTACGGCCTGAGCCCGGTGCCGCAGATCGGCGGCCCGGAGCACTTCGGTCTGATCCCGGCGATGACCCTGGAGGCGGAGCTGGCGACCGTGAAGCGGCTGCCCGCCGGTCACGGGATGTCCTACGGACACCAGTACGTGACGCCGACGGCGACCACGGTCGGGGTGGTGCCGCTCGGCTACGGCGACGGGATCCCGCGCCACGCCTCCGGGGTGGACGGGGCACCGGGCGCGCCGCTCGGGATCTCGGGCCGCCGCCGATCGATCGCCGGGCGGGTGTGCATGGACCAGTTCATGGTGGACCTGGGCCCGGAGGCGACCGAGGTGGCCGGGGACCGGGTGGTGCTCTTCGGCCGGGGCGGCCCCTCCGCCGAGGACTGGGCGCGGGCGGCGGACACCATCAGCTATGAGATCGTGACTCGGCTCGGGGGCAGGGTCCCTCGGGTGTACGTGGACGACGAGACGACACAGGAGAGCGACCGATGATCATCGAGCTGCCGGACGCCGACAGCACCCGGGCCTACGGCGAGGCGCTGGCCGGACTGCTGCGGCCCGGTGACCTGCTGGTGCTCACCGGTGACCTCGGTGCCGGCAAGACGACGCTGACCCAGGGGATCGGGGCCGGGCTGCACGTGCGGGGCACCGTCGCCTCGCCGACGTTCATCATCGCCCGGGTGCACCCGTCCCTGGCCGACGGTCCGGCGCTGGTGCACGTGGACGCCTACCGGCTCGGTTCGCTGGACGAGGTCGACGCCCTGGACCTGGACACCTCGCTGGAGGAGTCGGTCACCGTGGTCGAGTGGGGCGAGGGCCTGGTCGAGCAGTTGGCGCAGGACCGCCTGGAGATCGCGCTGCGCCGTCCGCACGGCGGCGACCCGCTCGCCGAGGACGCCGCAGCCGGCACCCGACAGTTGACCATCACCGCCGTGGGCGAGCGCTGGCGCGACGTCCAGCTGCCCACCGTCTGACCCGTTCCGAGGAGAACCGCCGTGCCGTTGCTCGCCCTGGACACCTCGTCCGCCGCCTCCGCCGCCGTGGTGGCCGACGACGGTCGCACCCTGGCCACCCGTTCCTCCGGTGAACCCCGGCGGCACGCGGAGCTGCTCACCCCGCTGATCGAGCAGGTGCTCGGCGAGGCGGGGGTGGATCGTTCCGAGCTGACGGGCATCGTCGCCGGGACCGGTCCGGCACCGTTCACCGGCCTGCGGGTCGGGCTGGTCACCGCGCGCACCCTCGGCATGGCGCTGGGCATCCCGGTGCACGGGGTCTCGTCGCTGGACGCGTTGGCCCTGGCGGCGGTGCGTGGCGGGGAGACGGACGAGGTGCTGGTCGTCTCGGACGCGCGGCGCAAGGAGGTCTACTGGGCGCGGTACCGCGCGGTGGTCGGCTCGGTGGAGCTGGTGGACGGCCCGGGGGTCGAGTCGCCGGAGGCGGTGGCCGAGCGGATCGACGGCGTCGTGGTCGTCGGGCCCGGAACGTCCTTGTACCCGGAGCTGTTGCCGGCCGGTGCCGAGGTCGGCGCGCTGGACCCCGCGGACCTGGCCCGGGTGGCCCAGGCGCGGCTGGCCGAGGGGATCGCCGCCAGCCCCGATCTGCCGCTGCCGGAGGCGTCGGTCCAGCTGTCGACCGAGCCGCTGTACCTGCGCCGCCCGGATGCGGTGCCCTCCGCCGCGGCGAAGCGGGCCACCGCGTGAGCGTCACCCTCCGGGGGCTGACCGACGACGACCTGGACGACCTGGTCGCGATGGAGCAGGAGCTGTTCGGCCCCGGGGCGTGGTCCCGGCAGTCGTTGGCGGAGGAGATCGTCGGACCGGGGCGCTGGTACGTCGGCGCCGAGTCCGAGGGTGCGTTGATCGGCTACGCCGGGCTGTGGTTCGACGGCGATGACGCGCAGGTGATGACGGTCGGTACCCGGCCGGAGGCGCAGGGGCGCGGGGTGGGCCGATTGCTGCTGGACGCGTTGCTCGACCGGGCGCGGGAGCTGCGGGCCGGAGCGATGTTCCTGGAGGTCCGGGTGGACAACGACCCGGCGCTCGCGCTGTACCGCCGGGCGGGCTTCGAGCAGATCGGGCTGCGCAAGCGGTACTACCAGCCGGAGAACGTCGACGCCTGGACCATGCGCAAGGACCTGACGTAGGACGGCCCGGCCACCGTGTCGTCGTGACGCGGTGCCCGGGCCGTCCTGGGCCGTCCGGCAGTGCTCAGACCGTCTGCGCGACGTCCTCGAAGTCGAGCCGGGTCTGGCGCGGCCAGCTGGCCGGGATGCCCAGGTCCTCGATGTCGGCCGGGGCGTGGCCGACGTTCAGCACGGCCAGGGCGCGCCACGGGGTCCCGGCGAAGAACTCGGCGTCCACCCCGGCGGCGTCGAAGCCGGTCATCGGGCCGACCTGCAGGCCCTCGGCGCGCAGCCCGAGGATGAAGTAGCCGAGCTGCAGGAAGGAGTTGTCGCGGGCCATCGCGGTGCGGCCCGCCTCGTTCCCGTGCAGGTTGTCCCGCACGCCGGGGATGTGCGGCGCGAGCCGGGGCATGTTCTCGTGGAAGTCGACGTCCGCGGCCACGACGATCGACAGCGGCGCACGCTCGGTCTTGACCTTGTTGCCGTCCGCCATGTGCGACACCAGTCGCTCACGACCGGCCGGGGTGCGCACCAGCAGCAGGCGCAGCGGCAGCGAGTTCATCGCGGTGGGTCCCCAGCGGACCACGTCCCAGACGGCACGGATCTGCTCGTCGGTGACCTCGCCCTCGGCGAAGGTGTTCACGGTCCGCGCGTTGCGGAACAGGAGATCGGTGACCTCGTCCGGCACGAGCGCGGAGGAGGCAGCGGTGTCAGTGGTCATGCGCACGTGAACGCCCCGCGGAATGTGCGGCATTCCAGATGATTGCCGTGAGCAGCATCACACTGGCCTCGCGGCTTATCCTGTCCCCATGCCCGAAGCACCCCTGGTCCTGGGGATCGAGACCTCCTGCGACGAGACCGGCGTGGCCCTGGTCCGCGCCCACCCCGACCGTAGCGAGCTGTTGGTCGACACCGTCGCGTCGTCGATGGACGAGCACGCCCGGTTCGGCGGGATCATCCCGGAGATCGCCTCCCGCGCCCACCTGGAGGCGATGCTCCCGACGATCCAGCGCTCGCTGGACACCGCCGGGGTGACGCTGGCCGATGTGGACGCGGTGGCGGTCACCGCCGGCCCCGGTCTGGTCGGCTCGCTGACCGTCGGGGCGGCCGCCGCGAAGGCGCTGGCCTTCGGCCTCGGCAAGCCGCTGTACGGCGTGAACCACGTGATCGGGCACGCCGCCGTCGACGAGCTGGTCGAGGGGCTGTTCCCGGATCGGGTGATGGCGCTGGTGGTCTCCGGCGGGCACTCGTCGCTGCTGTTGATCGACGACGTGGTGACCGGGGTGCACGAGCTGGGTTCCACGCTGGACGACGCCGCCGGCGAGGCCTTCGACAAGGTGGGTCGACTGCTGGGACTGCCGTACCCCGGCGGCCCGCACATCGACCGACTGGCCCGCGAGGGCGACCCGACCGCGATCAGGTTCCCCCGCGGGCTCACGGCGGCCAAGGATCAGGAAAAGCACGCCTACGACTTCTCCTTCTCCGGACTCAAGACCGCCGTGGCCCGGTGGGTCGAGGCGCGTCGGGATGCCGGTGAGGAGATCCCGCTCGCCGACGTCTCGGCCAGCTTCGCCGCCGCGGTCGCCGACGTGCTCACCGCGAAGACCATCGCCGCCTGTCGGACGCACGGGGTGGACACTCTGGTGATCGGCGGCGGGTTCAGCGCCAACTCCCAGCTGCGGGAGATGGCCGCCGAGCGGTGTGCCGAGGCTGGGATCGACCTGCGCATTCCGCCGATCCGCTACTGCACGGACAACGGCGCGATGATCGCGGCGCTCGGTGCGGCGATCGTGCGGCGGGGGATCGCCCCGTCGTCCTTGGACATCGGGGTGGACTCGGCGATGCCGCTGGAGATCGTCACCGTCTGAGTCCGTCGCACCTCGGCTCAGGCCGTCGTGCTCTTGGGTGCCCACAGTCGCCAGATCCGGGCACCCAGGGCGAACGGGACCAGGGCGATCAGCAGGTGCAGGCCGAACCAGCCCCAGCTCAGGGACGCTGCCATGGACAGTTCGCTCGGTCCGCCGGTGTAGACGAAGGTCGCGCCCAGCACGCCGCGCTGCACCGACAGTGCCTCGTCCCCGGCCAGGTCGGCGAGTGCGTCCATGGTGCCGAAGCCGTAGGCCATCCCGGTGTAGAGCGCGAAGGCCAGGGCGATCCCGGCCCACACCGCGCCGGCGGTCCAGCGGGGGAGCGGGCGGTCGTGTTCGGCGAGGTAGCCGTCGGCGAGTGCGCGTGGGCTGCCGAGATCGGCCAGGGTCTGGCGCATCCCGACCTCGGCGGCGGTGGCGTCGATCTCCCGGCGCAGCTCGCGGGTCAGTCGGCGGGCGTGCGGGTGGTCCTGGATCGCCCAGGAGAAACGGGTCAGCACCAGGTCGCGGTGCAGGCGGTCGCGCAGGGTGGTCATGCTGGCTCCTTCGGGCTGTCGGCGGCTGCGAGCAGGTCGCGCACGGTGTGGTCCAGGGCGGACCACGAGGCGGCGGCCTGGCGCAGGGCGTCGGCTCCGTCGTCGGTGGGGCGGTAGTACTTGCGGGCGGGACCGCTGGGCGAGGGCACCAGTCGGGAGCTGATCCGGCCCTCGCGTTCCAGGCGGTTCAGCACCGGGTAGACGGTGCCGGTGGTCAGCTCGGCCAGGCCGGCCGCCCGGAGCCGGTCCACGAGCTGGTAGCCGTAGGACTCGGCCTCGGTCAGCGCGGCGATGACCAGCATCGGGAGCACGCCCTTGAGGAGTTGGCTGTCGGACATGGCACCACGGTAACGCCAGCTAGTGGGTATTGCCAACTAGCTGGACCTGGTAGGGCCCGCCCGGCTCAGAGCGGGCGGCCTGCCCGCATCTCCGCGACCAGCGACGCCACCACCGCGTCCAGCTCGCCACCGTGCCGCCGCGCCACCGCCCGCTGCCGCTGGTACGACGCCCCCTTGCGCAGGATCACCCGCACCGAGTCCAGCTCCTGCGCGCAGCCCAGTCGCTCCGCCACCGGCGCCAGATCGGTGAGCAGCCGGGAGACCGCGTCGGTGACCAGCTCCTCGTCACCGGCGGCGTTGGTGATGATGATCGCGTCCATGCCGTAGCGGGCCGAGCGCCACTTGTTCTCCTGGGCGAACCACGGCGGAACGGTCGGCAGCGTCTCGCCCCGGTCCAGCAGGGTGGAGAAGTGCTCGACCAGGCAGTGCGTCAGGGCCGCCAGGGCGGTGACCTCCAGCAGGGTGGGTGCCCCGTCGCAGATCCGGGCCTCGATGGTGCCGAACCGGGGCGAGGGGCGGACATCCCAGCGCACCTCGTCGAAGGCGTCGATCACCCCAGTGTGCAGCATGTCGCCGACGTAGGCCTCCAGCTGGTCCCAGCGCTCGAACTGGAACGGCAGTCCGGCGGTGGGCAACTGCTGAAACATCAGGGCGCGGTTCGAGGCGTAGCCGGTGTCCTTGCCGCCCCAGAACGGGCTGGACGCCGACAACGACTGCAGGTGGGCGAAGGTGGTCAGCAGCGCGCGGGAGATCGGCAGCACCTTGTCCCGGTCCTCGATGCCGACGTGGACGTGCACCCCGTAGATCAGCATCTGCCGTCCCCACCACTGGGTGCGGTCGATCAGCGTGGCGTAGCGCTGCTTGTCGGTCACCTTCTGCTGCGCCCAGCGCGCGAACGGGTGGGTGCCGGCGCTCATCAGCTCCACCCGCAGCGGATCGGTCAGCTCGCGCACCCGGTCGATCGCGTGCGAGAGGTCCGCCCCGGCCTCACCGACGGTGCGGCAGACCCCCGACACCACCTCGACGGTGTTCAGCAGCAGCTCCTGCTTGATCGCCGGGTCGTCGTCGCCGATCGCGTCCAGCACGGTGCGGGCGACCTGGCGCAGGTCACCGGAGTCGGCGTCGACCAGGGCGAGCTCCCACTCGATGCCGACCGTCGAGCGCTCCGACCGGGCGAAGTCCAACCGCGTCGGGGTGGCCATCAGGCGACCGGCTCCACGACCAGGACCTGCTGCTGACCGGCGACCCGGGTGAGCACCAGGGTGGTCTCGGCGTCGCCGCGCAGGTCGAGCTGGCGGCGCAGCTGCTCGGGGACCACCGCCGTGCCGCGCTTCTTGATCGTCGCGATGCCCACGTTCCGTTCCCGCAGGTACGCCTTCAACCGCTTCAGCCCGAAGGGCATCGAGTCGAGCACCCGGTACGGGGTCGCGAAGGCGGTGGGATGCAGCACATCGGAGGTCACGTAGGCGATGGTGGGGTCCACCAGACGACCCTGCACCTCGGCGGCGACCTCGGCCACCAGACCGGCCCGGATCACCGCCCCGTCCGGCTCGTAGAGGTAGCCGCCCAGCCCACCGGTCTCGGCCACCGCGCCGGAGTCGCGCAGCTGCGCCGATCGACCCGCCGCGTCCAGCAACAACGCCGACCGCCCCGGCCCGTCGGCGGCGAGCGGACCGAACCACAGCCCCAGCTCGACGACATCGCCGTCCACCGACACCCACTGCGCCTCGGCGTCCTCCGGCAGCGCCGAGTGCGGCACCCCCGGCCCGAGCTTCATGCCCAGCGCCGGGACCCGCTCCCGCAGCGCGAGCACCTGGTCCAGCGCCGGGGTGTAGGCGGCGGGGTCGTGTCGGCGCGCGCCCGAACCAGTCCGCCGAGCGGGGTCGGCGTAGATCCCGTCGACGCCCTCGGCGGCGAAGTCCACCGTCAGGCCGTCACCGTGCCGGACCGTGGCCTCCGGGAAGTGCCGCAGGTTCACCGTGGCCAGGGCGGCGGTGGTCTCGTCCGCCTCGACCGCCAGGACCGCGAGACCGACCCCGGCCAGCGTGATCGCGTCGGCGCCGAGGCCGCAGGTGATGTCCGCGACCCGGGTGACCCCGGCGGCGCGGTAGCGGCGGGCGTGCCGGGCGGCGACCACCAGCCGGGTCGCCTGCTCCAGACCCGCCGGGGTGAACAGCATGCCGTCGGCGAACTCGCCGAGTTTGTCGTGCGCCTTCGCCCGGAGCCGGGACTGGGTGAGCGCGGCGGCGACCAGATCGGCGTCGAAGCCGTCCCGGCGCAGGCGTTCGGACAGCGCCATCGCCGCGTCGGCGTCGTAGGGCGGCAGTGCCGAGAGCAGCGCCCATCCCTCGGGGCTGAGCAGTTTCGCGAGGCCGGCGGCGTCCATCCGGCGATCCTCGCACGCCACGATCGTTGGCACTCGCCTTGACCGAGTGCTAACCGCTTTCTACAGTGACCGTGGGCACTCTCCCTGGGAGGGTGCGCAGCCCGTACGACTGCCGGCACCCGCGACGACGGCCGGTCGTTCGGTTTTCTTGTACAGGCAACTCACAAGCGAGAAGGGGAGGTCCGCCGTGTCGGTCTCCATCAAGCCGCTCGAGGACCGGATCGTCGTCAAGACGCTCGAGGCGGAGCAGACCACCGCCTCCGGTCTGGTCATCCCGGACAGTGCCAAGGAGAAGCCCCAGGAGGGCGAGGTCCTGTCGGTCGGTCCGGGTCGTATCGACGACAACGGCAACCGTGTCCCGCTGGACGTGGCCGTGGGTGACAAGGTCATCTACAGCAAGTACGGCGGCACCGAGGTCAAGTACGACGGCGAGGAGTACCTGATCCTCTCCGCCCGCGACATCCTGGCGATCGTCACCAAGTGACCCGCTGAGAAGGCCCCCATCGCATCGCGGTGGGGGCCTTCGTCGTGTCCGGACCGCGGCGTCGCGGTGCCGGAACATGCCTGGCCGGGATGCGGCCGGACATGCGACGAGGGCCCGGACGGTCTCGCACCGTCAGGGCCCTCGTCGGGTGACGACGGCGGACTGTCGCGGTATCGCACCGCGGACCGCCGCCATCGAGTTCTCGGGGGTGTTACACCGCCGCGCTGCGTCCCGCGCGCTCGGCCAGGACCGCAGTCCGCTCGTCCTCGCTCAGGCCGCCCCAGACGCCATACGGCTCACGCACTGCCAGCGACTGCTCGCGGCACTCGTTCAGCACCGGGCAGGTGGCGCAGATCGCCTTGGCGGCCTCGGCCCGGCGGCGACGGGCGGCTCCGCGCTCGCCCTCCGGGTGAAAGAACAGGTTCTCGTCGGCGTCGCGGCAAGCACCCTGGTACTGCCACTCCCACAGCTCCATCACGGGTCCGGGAAGGCGAGAGATCTCAGCCATTGCACACTCCTGACGGTGAAGTTCGAGGGGGTTCACGTTCCGTTCGTCGCCGTTTCAGGACCCGTCCGGTTCGCGCTGGTTGGAACAGTACAACCGATTCGAAAGTTGTTCAACCACCTATGCCCAGGGACCTTGGTCGCGGGTAGGTGACCCGATCGGTGGCGCGATTCGGGCGACTCGGTTGGTGGCCGGGACCGACCCCCGGCAGAATCTCGGGGGACCGATCAGCGCAACCCCTGGCGCGAACGAGGACTGAGTACATGCAGAACGGCGACGAGCCGGACGCCCTGCCCGAGGGCGCGACCCTGACACCTGCGGCGGTGGCCCGACGACTAGGTGTGGCAGCCGCGACCCTGCGTACCTGGGACCGTAGGTATGGGCTGGGCCCGTCCGAGCACACGGCGGGGGCGCATCGCCGGTACACCGCCGCGGATGTGGCGCGATTGACCCAGATGCGTTCGCTCACCCTGGACGGGGTGCCGCCGGCCGAGGCCGCCCGGCTGGCCCGGGACGGGACGAACGGGCGACACCTGGCGGTGGTCCCCGCCCCCGCCCGGTCGAGCGAGGCCCAGGACGTGGAATCCGGCCGTGGCGACGAGCCGAGCGCCGCGCCCGCGGTGGCACCCAGTCCGACGGCGGTGATCGACGCCGCGCTGCGCGGGGACTCGGTGGCGGCCCGTGCGCTGCTCGCCCCCGGGGACGATCTGTCCCGCTGGTGGTCCGACCTGATCGTGCCCGCCCGCGCCGGGGTCGCGGCCCGCACCGTGCTGGCGCGTCCGGGGGACGAGCCGGACGAGGTGATCGTGGCCGCCGCCCTGGCCGCCCTGCGGGACCGGTTCAGCAAGGTGCCGCGCCATCCGTCCCGGCGTCGGGTGGTGCTGCTGTTCACTCCGCCCGGCGAACCGCGACCGTTGGAGCTGCACGTCCTCGCCGCCGCGCTGGCCGATCGGGGACTGGACGCCCGGGTGGTGGCGGGTCCGGCCGGTCAGACCCGGCTGGGGGAGATCGTCACCATGACCAGCCCGTCGGCGGCGGTGCTGATGTCCGAGCGCACCGATCCCGATCTGGACATCGTGGACGCGCTGTCCGCACAGCACCCCGATCTGATGCAGTTCGTGATGGTGCCCGACGTCGCCGCGGCGCAGGTACCGCTGGACCACCGGGTGCAGCGCGTGCGTTCGTTCGCGGGGGTGCTGCACGAGGTCGCCGCCGTCGCGGAGGGGGCGCCCGGCTCGGTTCGGTGAGCGTCCAGGACCTCCGGCCACTAACGTCCGGTCAGATCTGGCCGATACAGACACCATCGGCCGGATAGTCCGGTCGACGGAAGGCGGAAGTTGATGGCGGGCGTCGTGGTGTGCCACGGATCCACGACGGTGCGGGAGCGCATCGTCCTCACGGCGCTCGGCGTACCCGCCCTGGCACCGGTGCGAGCAGCAGGTTCGGTCGACGAACTGGTCACGCTGGCCCGGCGCATGCCGCCGACCATCGTGCTGCTGGACGCGCACCTGCCGTCGCCGGGTCCGGTGGAGGCGATCCGTCGCCTGCGCGCCATCCCTGCCCCGGCCACCGTCGTGATGCTGGCGGTGCCCGGTGACGAGATCGCCCTGGACCGCGCCATCGCGCTCGGTGCTCGGGGCTACCTGTCGCCGGACGTCGGTCGCGCCGAGCTGGCCGCCGTCGCCGCGCACATCCTGGCCGGGCCGGGTGGTCACGAGGGTCGCGGCGCCGACGGCGTCCCGGGTCAGGACGGTCTGGCGGCCGCCGCCACGGCGGCGACCACCGCGGTGCTCACCCCGGAGCTCCCGGCGCAGGCCAGCGGCGGACTGGGCGAGGTGCAGTTGACCAAGCGCGAGATCGAGGTGCTGGTCGGGATGAGCAACGGTCGCTCGAACGCCCAAATCGGCCAGGAGCTGTACCTGTCCGAGGACACCATCAAGACCCACGCCCGCCGGCTGTTCCGGAAGCTGGGTGCCGCGGACCGCGCCCAGGCGGTGGCGATCGGACTGCGGCGCGGCCTGATCCGCTGAGCCGTCCGAGGGGCTTCCGCGGGGCCGTATCATCGGGGAATGACCGACCTGGGTACCCCTGGCTCCGCACCTACTCACGACCCCTTCGGCTTCATCGGTCTCACCTATGACGATGTCCTGCTGCTCCCCGGCGAGACCGACGTCATCCCGAGTGAGGTCGACACCACCACCAAGCTGACTCGCGAGATCGAGTTGCGCATCCCGCTGGTGTCGGCGGCGATGGACACCGTCACCGAGTCCCGGATGGCGATCGCCCTGGCCCGCCAGGGCGGGATCGGCATCCTGCACCGCAACCTGTCGATCGCCGACCAGGCGCACCAGGTGGAGTTGGTGAAGCGCTCCGAGTCGGGCATGGTCTCCGACCCGGTCACCATCTCCCCGGACGCCACCCTGGCCGAGCTGGACGACCTGTGCGCCAAGTACCGGGTCTCCGGTCTGCCGGTGGTCGACGGCGACGACACCCTGCTGGGCATCATCACCAACCGCGACCTGCGGTTCGTGCCGGGCGAGGAGTTCACCACCCGCACCGTCCGCGAGTCGATGACCGCGCAGCCGCTGATCACCGGACCGGTCGGCATCGCCCGTGCCGACGCCGCCGCGCTGCTGGCCAAGCACAAGGTGGAGAAGCTGCCGCTGGTGGACGACGCCGGCCGGCTGCGCGGGCTGATCACCGTCAAGGACTTCGTGAAGTCCGAGCAGTACCCGCTGGCGACCAAGGACTCGTCCGGCCGCCTGTCGGTGGGTGCGGCGGTCGGTTTCTTCGGTGACGCCTGGGACCGGGTGACGGCTCTGGTCGACGCCGGGGTGGACGTCCTGGTGGTGGACACCGCCAACGGGCACGCCCGGCTGATGCTGGACATGGTGCGCCGGATCAAGTCGGACCCCGCGACCCGGCACGTCCAGGTGATCGGCGGCAACATCGCCACCCGCGAGGGCGCGCAGGCGCTGGTCGACGCCGGGGTGGACGCGGTCAAGGTCGGCGTCGGACCCGGCTCCATCTGCACCACCCGCGTGGTCGCCGGTGTCGGCGTGCCCCAGGTGACCGCCGTCTACCAGGCAGCCCTCGCCGCCAAGCCCGCCGGGGTCCCGGTGATCGCCGACGGCGGTCTGCAGTACTCCGGTGACATCGCCAAGGCACTGGTGGCCGGTGCCGACTCGGTGATGATCGGCGGGCTGATCGCCGGCTGCGACGAGTCCCCGGGCGACCTGGTCTTCGTCAACGGCAAGCAGTTCAAGCGCTACCGGGGGATGGCGTCGCTCGGCGCGATGCAGTCCCGTGGCGACCGGCGCTCGTACTCCAAGGACCGCTACTTCCAGGGCGATCTGAACGACGACGAGATCATCACCGAGGGCATCGAGGGTCAGGTGCCCTACCGCGGCCCGCTCGCCGCCGTGGCCCACCAGCTGGTCGGTGGCCTGCACCAGTCGATGTTCTACGTCGGCGCCCGGACGATGCCGGAGCTGCAGGAGCGCGGCAAGTTCGTCCGGATCACCCCGGCCGGGCTCAAGGAGTCGCACCCGCACGACGTGCAGATGGTCGCCGAGGCGCCGAACTACAGCGCCCGCTGAGCACACGCGAAGGGCCCCGGCGATCGGTCGCCGGGGCCCTTCGCGTGCGTGCCGTCAGTCCCGGAAGGTCTCGATCTGCGCGCCGAGCTCGACCAGCCGCTCCTGCAGCTGCTCGTAGCCGCGGGCGATGATGTCCACGTCGCGCAGCACGCTGGTGCCCTTGGCGGCGAGCATGCTGAGCAGGATCACCACCGCCGGGCGCAAAGCGGGCGGGCAGGAGATCTCGGCGCCGGACCACCGGGTCGGGCCCTCGACCTGCAGTCGGTGCGCGTCCAGCAGGCGCACCCCCGCACCGAGTCGGGTCAGGTCGGTCAGGTGGATGGCGCGACCGTCGTACACCCAGTCGTGCACCAGGGTGGTGCCCTCCGCGCAGGCGGCGATCGCCACGAAGAACGGCAGATTGTCGATGTTCAGCCCCGGGAAGGGCATCGGGTGCACCGTGTTGGCCGGGGCGCGCAGCTCACTGGGGAAGACGGTGACGTCCACCAGGCGGGTGCGCCCGTTGTGCGCGGTGTACTCGCCGGAGAGCTCGTAGCGCAGGCCCATCTCCGCGAGGGTGGCCAGCTCGATCTCCATGAACTCGATCGGCACCCGGCCCACGGTGATCTGTGACCCGGTGACGATGCCCGCGGTGAGCAGGCTCATCGCCTCGACCGGGTCCTCGGACACCGCGTACTCCACGTCGGCGTCCAGCTCGGCCTTGCCGTGCACCCGGAGGGTGGTGGTGCCGATGCCCTCGATCGTCACGCCGAGCAGCTCCAGGTAGAAGCACAGGTCCTGGACCATGTAGTTCGGGCTGGCGTTGCGGATGATCGTCAGTCCGTCGCGCCGGGCGGCCGCCATCAGGGCGTTCTCGGTGACGGTGTCGCCGCGCTCGGTGAGCACGATCTGCAGGTCGGTGCTGCCCGGGTCGGCCACGGTCGCGTGGTAGCGGCTGTTGGTGGCGGTGACCGTCAGCCCGAAGGGCCGCAGCGCGATCATGTGCGGCTCGACGGTGCGCGAGCCGAGGTCGCAGCCACCGGCGTAGGGCAGCTTGAAGTCGTCGAACTGGCTGAGCAGCGGGCCGAAGAACATGATGATCGACCGGGTGCGCACGGCGGCGTCCACGTCGATCGACTCCAGGTCCAGATCCCGCGGGACGACGATCTCCAGGTCGCGGCCGTCGGCGGACCAGGTGGCGCGCACCCCGATGGAGCGCAGCACCTCGACGATCCGGTCCACCTCGACGATCCGGGCGACGTTGCGGAGCTTGGTGGTGCCGCGGTTCAGCAGGCTGGCGCACAGCAGCGCGACGGCGCCGTTCTTGGAGGTGTTGACGTCGATCCGGCCGGACAGCTGGTGCCCGCCGGTGACCCGCAGGTGGGTGCGCTGGGGTGCGCCGACGGTGACGATGGGGGAGTCCAGCGCCGCGCCGATCCGGGTGAGCATGTCCAGGCTGAGGTTCTGGGTGCCCTGTTCGATCCGGTGCACGGCGGATTGGCTGGTGTTCAGGAGCTCCGCGAGCTGGGCCTGGGTGAGGCCGCGGTGGCGTCGTGCGGAGCGGACGAGCGAGCCGACGTGGGCCAGTTGCTCGGGCAGGGTGCGCACGGTCGGGATGGAACCGGTGGCAGGTGTGGTCGTCTGAGTCACGGGACGACCGTAACTCATGGATGAGATAGTGGCGACGCCTGGAAGGTGAAGATCCGGTGTCGGGCGCGTTTGCGCATATCAGAGGTGAGATTTCAGGCGATCAGGGTGTCCTGGATCGGCCGACCCTCGGGCGGTGCCGGGTGGGCGGGCGCGGCGAGGTGCCCGACCTCGGCAGCGGACGGGGTCCGCGGGGACGGCGTGGACACTGCGGGTGCGCCCGAGAGCGTCTGTGGTGTGGCAGGCACCGGCCATGCCGTGACGGCCCCCTCGCCGTCGTAGCCCTGCTGGGTCCGCCAGGTGTTGAACGCCTCGGCCCACGCACGGTGCGCGGTCACCTGGTAGTCGTGCAGCTCGGCCAAGGGCAGTTCGCCCAGGTGCGGGAACCGGTCGACGATCCGCTCCAGCACGTCCAGGGTGGCGACCACGTCGACGTCGGCGGTGTGCAGCTGACCGGTGTCGACCACCTGGTAGACGCCACACAGGTCGATCAGCTTGCGCTTGCCCTTGCGGTAGCGGTCCTCGGCGCGGTCCAGCACCAGGGGGTCGATCACCGGGACCAGCGCACCACCGAGCCGGTCGCTCACGGTCGGCAGCCGATGCCGTTCCAGCTCCGCCTCCAGCAGGCAGAGGTCGAAGGAGGCGTTGTAGGCGACCACGGGCACCCCGTCCCGCATCGCCTGCGCGATGGCCTCGGCGATCTCGGTCAGGGCACCGGCCGGGGCCACCCCGTGCTCCCGGGCGTGCTCGGTGCTGATGCCGTGGATCGCGCTGGCGGCCTCCGGGATCGGGACCCCGGGGTCGATCAGCCAGGTGCGGACCGTGGCGCCGTCCGCGTCCCGGCGGACCAGCGCGGCGGTCACGATCCGGTCGTGGTGCACGTCGACGCCGGTGGTCTCGGTGTCGAAGCCCAGCAGCGGGCCCTTGTTCCAGGTGGTCATCGTCCCCAGCATCCCTCGATTACCGCGCCAGCATCGCACCGGCCCCCGACACCCTCGGCGGATTTCGCCCGGCAGGTCGCGGATGCGGGATCCCGGTGAGCGACGCAGGGTGGAGGGGACACCGATCCGAGGAGGAGACATGGCTGACCTGACCGGTAAGACCGTCGCGTTCCTGACCAGCGAGCACGGCATCGAGGAGCCGGAGCTCACCACCCCGTGGCAGGCGGTGAAGGACGCCGGCGGCACCCCGGTGCTGGTGTCCGCGCAGTCCGGCACCGTCAGCGCGGTGAACAACGATCTGGACCCGGGCGGCACCTACCCGGTGGACAGCACCGTCGATCAGGTGAACGTCGCCGACCTGGCGGCGCTGGTGATCCCGGGTGGCACCGTGAACGCGGACACCCTGCGCACGCAGAGCGAGTCGGTGGCCCTGGTCAAGGACGTGCTCGCCGCCGGGATCCCGGTGGCGGCGATCTGCCACGGCCCGTGGAGCCTGATCGAGGCCGGGGTCGTCGACGGCGTCACCCTGACCAGCTACCCGAGCCTGGCCACCGATCTGCGCAACGCCGGTGCCACCTGGGTCGACCAGGAGGTCGTGGTGAGCGAGGTGGGCACGACCAGCCTGATCACCTCCAGGAACCCGGACGACCTCCCCGCGTTCAGCGCGGCGGTGGTCGAGGCCGCTGCCGGAGCCTGAGCACCACGGGCACTGTCACCGGTAGCCTGACCAGGTGAGCAACGAGATCGAGATCGGCCGCGGCAAGCGCGCACGCCGTGCGTACTCCTTCGACGACATCGCGGTGGTGCCCTCGCGGCGCACCCGTGACCCGGAGGAGGTCTCGGTCTCCTGGCAGATCGACGCTTACCACTTCGATCTGCCGGTGCTCGCCGCGCCGATGGACTCCGTGATGAGCCCGGACACCGCCGTCGCCCTCGGGCGGGCCGGTGGCCTCGGGGTCCTCGACCTGGAGGGTCTGTGGACCCGCTACGAGGACCCCGAGCCGCTGCTCGCCGAGATCCGCGACCTGGACGCCGCCGCCGCGACCGCGCGGATGCAGGAGATCTACGCCGCGCCGATCGACCCCGAGCTGATCCGGCTGCGGCTGGGCCAGGTCCGCGAGGCCGGGGTGACCGTCGCCGGCGCCCTGTCCCCGCAGCGCACCCAGGAGTTCTGGAAGGTCGTCGTCGACGCCGGGGTCGACCTGTTCGTCATCCGCGGCACCACCGTCTCCGCCGAGCACGTCTCGGGCCGCGCCGAGCCGCTGAACCTCAAGCGCTTCATCTACGAGCTGGACGTGCCGGTGATCGTCGGCGGCGCCTCCACCTACACCGCCGCCCTGCACCTGATGCGCACCGGCGCCGCGGGCGTGCTGGTCGGCTTCGGCGGTGGGGCCGCGCACACCACCCGCACCACGCTGGGCATCCACGCCCCGATGGCCACCGCCCTGGCCGACGTCGCCGCCGCCCGCCGCGACTACCTGGACGAGTCCGGTGGCCGGTACGTGCACGTGATCGCCGACGGCGGCGTGGGCCGCTCCGGCGACCTGGTCCGGGCGATCGCCTGCGGTGCCGACGCCGTGATGCTCGGCGCCGCCCTGGCCCGCGCCACCGACGCCCCCGGGCGCGGCTGGCACTGGGGCTCCGAGGCGCACCACCCCGATCTGCCGCGCGGCGAGCGGGTGCAGGTCGGCCAGGTTGGTGACCTGAACGAGGTGCTGTTCGGCCCGGGCAAGACCGCCGACGGCACCCTGAACCTGATCGGCGCCCTGCGCCGGGCGATGGCCACCACCGGCTACTCCGACCTCAAGGAGTTCCAGCGGGTGGAGCTGGTGGTCTCCCCGTACCAGCCGCGCTGACACCCGGCGGCGGTCCGGCGGGGGCGCGTAGCGTGGGGGCATGGTGCCGGAAGCCCTGCGCGACCCCGAGACCGATCCGCTGGCGACCCTGGTCCTGGAACCGGAGCTGCTGACCGACCTGGTCGCCCGCGCCCGGGCGACCGGCGTACTGGCCACGCACCATGCGCCGTGGACAGGTGCCCCGCTGGCGAGCCTGCCGCAGTCCACCCCGGCGGACCTGACGACCGCCGCTCGGGCGGCCCGGGTCGCGGGTCGGCGGTGGGCGGCGACCGATCACCGGCACCGGGCCCGGCTGCTGCGCCGGGCGGCGGACCTCCTGCTGGCCCGGCAGTCCGATGTGCTGGACCTGATCCAGCTGGAGAACGGGAAGGCCCGGGCGTCGGCGGTCGAGGAGGTCGCCGACGTGGTGCTGGGTGCCCGGTTCCTGGCCCGGAACGCCGGGCGGGTGCTGGCGGCGGATCGGCGACCGGGGTTGGCCGGGCCGTTGACCTCGGTGCGGGTGGCCCACGATCCGGCCGGGGTGGTGGGCATCGTCGCGCCGTGGAACTACCCGCTCAGCCTGACCCTCGGGGACGTCCTGCCGGCGGTGGCGGCGGGGAACGCGGTGCTGCTGCGCCCCGACCCGCAGACCCCGCTGACCGCGCTGTGGGCTGTCGAGCTGCTGGCGGACGCGGGGTTCCCGGCCGATCTGGTCCAGGTGGTGCTGGGTGACGGGCCGACGGTCGGGGACGGGCTGATCGACCACGTCGACCACCTCCTGTTCACCGGGTCCACCCCGACCGGCCGGATGGTGGCGGCGCGGGCCGGTGCGGCGCTGGTGCCGTCGACGCTGGAGCTGGGCGGCAAGAACGCGCTGTACATCGCCGAGGACGCCGACCCGGAGCTGGCGGCCGAGGGCGCGGTGCGGGCGTGCTTCGGCGGGACCGGGCAGCTGTGCATGTCCGTGGAACGGATCTACCTGCACCACGAGCTGCGCCGGGAGTTCCTGGACGCGTTCCGCCGCCGGGTGCGGGCGCTGCGGCTCGGCACCGGGCTGGACTACGGCTACGACGTCGGCTCGCTGACCGGCGCCGGACAGCTGGCCCGGGTGGTGGCACACGTCGAGGACGCGCTGTCGGCCGGTGCCCGGGTGCTGACCGGTGGGGTGCACCGCCCGGAGATCGGCCCCTTCGTCTACGAACCCACGGTCCTGACCGCGGTGGGTCCGCAGGCGCGGGTGCTGGCCGAGGAGACCTTCGGGCCGGTGGTCACCGTGCACGAGGTCAGGTCCGACGACGAGGCGGTCGCCGCGATGAACGACACGCCCTACGGCCTGCATGCCGCCGTCTGGTCCCGAGACACCCGACGCGCCCGACGGATCGCCGACCGGCTCCGGGTGGGCTCGGTGGACGTCAACGACGGGTACCAGATGTCGTGGGGCTCCTGGGCGGCGCCGCAGGGTGGGCGTGCGGCCTCCGGCTGGGGTGTGCGGCACGGGGCGGAGGGACTGCTGGCGCTGACCCGGTCCCGGACAGTGGCGGTGCAGCACGGGGTGCACCGCGGGCTGGGCCCGGGCCGGCTGCTGTCGACACCCGGGTGGGCGCCGCTGCTGCTGCGCGCGTTGGCGGCGGGTCGGCCTAGTGGGCCGCGGCGAGCTCCTGGACGGAGGTCTCCGGCGGGGGGATGAAGGCGACCTGGTTGCGGCCGCGTCGCTTCGCCTCGTAGAGCGCGGCATCGGCCCGCGCCGCCAGGACGGTGGCATCGTCCTGTGGCCCGGCGGCCACCCCGCCCATGCTCATCGTGACCCGCAGCCCGGGGGACAGGTCCTCCCACGGGTGCGCGGCGACCATGATCCGGATCCGCTCGCAGGCGGCCAGCGCGTCGGCGGGCGGGCAGTGCCGCAGCACCAGCACGAACTCCTCGCCACCGACCCGGGCCACCACGTCGCCCAGCCGCAGGCAGGCGGTCATGATCTGGCTCACCCGGCGGAGCACCTCGTCACCGATCGGGTGCGAGTGCTGGTCGTTGACGGCCTTGAACAGGTCGAGGTCGGCGACCACGTAGGCCAGATCGGGCTCCTCGAACCTGCCGTCCAGCACCGAGTCCAGCCCGCGCCGGTTCAGCAGCCCGGTGAGCGCGTCGTGCGCGGCGTCGTGGGCCAGGGACCGGTTCATCGCCGCCAGCTCCGCCGCGTGCTGGCGGGCCTGGTCGTGCGCCTGGCGCACCCGGTCGACGTCGAGCTGGGCGTTCACCAGGATGCCGCGTCGTTCGGCTGCCTGGTCGCGCTGCTCCATCACCGCCTCGTGGTACTGCCGGTAGGTGTCCAGGGCCGCGTGCAGGTCGTCCGCGTCCTCGTGCACCGACACCAGCTCGTGCAGCACGTCGGCCCGCTCCATCGGTCGCGACCCCTCGGAGAGCACCAGGGCGGAGGTGAGCGTCACCTCGGCGGCGGTCAGGTCGCCGAGCAGCCGGTGCAGGCGGCCGAGCGCCGCGTGGTAGCGGATGGTCAGGTAGCGGGCGGAGATCTGCGGCAGGGCCAGCGCGCACTCGTCCAGCACCCGCCGCGCCGCCGCGAGGTCGCCGTGGGCCATGTGCGCCCGGGCCAGACGGACCTGCCCCTCGGCGGCGAGCCGGGCGTTGCCCTCGGAGGCGCCGACCCCGACCGCGGTCATCGCGGCGGCGACACCCTGTTCGGCGAGTTGCACAGCCCGCTCGGCGAGCGCCCGCGAGCTGGTGGGATCGGTGTGCGACAGGGCCTCGGCGTCGTCGGTCGTCAGCTTGGCCAGACCGGTGAGGGTGGCGCAGGTCCCGTCCGGGCGGTCGACCTGCGGCCACAGCGACATGGCCTCGGTGAGCAGCTCGTAGGCCTTCTCCGGGAACCGACCCATCGAGATGTAGGTGTCGGCCAGGTTGTTCAGTGCGGCGGCCAGACCCTCCACGTCGCCGAGCTCGCGCCGGATGGACAGCGAGCGCTCCAGCAGCTCCAGCGCCGAGAGGTTGTCGCCGAAGCCGTTGTAGACCGAGGCCAGTCCCTGCAGCACCCGGCCCTCCCAGGCGCGGTGCCGGGACTGGGTCGCCAGTTCGAGGGCGCGCTCCATCGATCCCAGCGCCAGCGCGTCGTCGGAGAGCAGGTGGCGGGCCCAGCCGGAGAGGTACTCCAGCTCGATCTCCACCATGGTCTCGCCCTCGGCCCGCGCGCGCTCCAGCAGGCTGGGGACCAGTGCCACGCACAGGGCGGGCGCGGAGTCGCAGAGTGCATCCACCTGCGCCAGTTCGTGCCGCCAGTCCGTCGGGTCGGCCCCCTGAGCCACCCGAACAGTCGTCATACCGACATCATCGGTTCCCGGGTGAACCTGGTGGAGGTATCAAAAGGGTGAAGCGGGGCTGACCTGGCGGGAAAATCTCACACTCCGGACGACGACGGAGCCCGCCGCACCACGCGGGTGCGACGGGCTCCGAGGCAGTGACTCAGATGGTGGCGACCGCCTGGCGGGCGATCTCCAGCTCCTCGTTGGTGGGGTAGACCACGACGGTCACCGGGGAGTCGTCGGTGGAGATGATCGTCGGCTCCTTCTTGCGGCCCTCGTTGCGGGCCAGGTCGAGCTTGATGCCCAGACCCTCCAGGCCCTGCAGCGCGCCCGCGCGGACGATGTCGTCGTTCTCCCCGATCCCGGCGGTGAAGGCGATCACGTCCACCCGGCCGAGCTGGGCGTAGTAGTTGCCGACGTAGCCCTTGATCCGGTGGTAGTACACGTCGAGTGCGGTGCGCACCCGCTCGTCACCGGCGGCCACCGCGTCGTGCACGTCCCGCATGTCGGTGTAGCCGGACAGGCCGAGCATGCCGGACTTGCGGTTCAGCAGGTCGTCCAGCTGGTCGATGGTGTAGCCGCCCTGCCGGGACAGGTGGAACAGCACGGCCGGGTCGATGTCACCGGATCGGGTGCCCATCACCAGGCCCGCCAGCGGCGTCAGCCCCATCGAGGTGTCGATGCACTCCCCGCCGCGCACGGCGGAGGCGGAGGCACCGTTGCCCAGGTGCAGCACGATCGTGTTGGTCGAGGCCAGATCCTTGCCCAGCCAGCCGGCGACCTCGCGGGAGACGAACAGGTGCGAGGTGCCGTGGGCGCCGTAGCGACGGATCTTGTACTGGGCCGCCACATCCAGGTCCATCGCGTAGGTGTACGCGGCCGGCGGCATGGTGCGGTGGAAGGCGGTGTCGAAGACCGCGACGTGCGGGGTGTTCGGGAAGGCGGCGCGCGCCGCCCGGATACCGGCGGCGTTGGCCGGGTTGTGCAGCGGCGCCAGCGGGGACAGCTCCTCGATCTGGGCCAGCACCTCGTCGGTCACCAGGGCCGGGCCGTCGAAGACATCGCCACCCTGCACGATCCGGTGGCCGACGGCGGCGAGCTCGGACTCCTGGATCGCCGGGCCCTGCTGGGCGAAGGTGTCCAGCACCAGCCGCATGCCGACCTCGTGGTCCGGGATCGGCTGCTCCAGCTCGGTCTTGCCGTTCGGCCCCTCGTGCTTGAGCTTGCCGACCTCCAGGCCGATCCGCTCGATGATGCCGGAGGCGAGCGCGTCGCCGGACTCGACGTCGACCAGCTGGTACTTGATCGACGAGGAACCGGAGTTGATGACCAGGACGTTGTTCACTTCGTGCCTTCCGAGGACGTGCCCATTGCCTGGGCCTGGATCGCCGTGATGGCGACGGTGTTGACGATGTCCTGCACCAGGGCGCCCCGGGACAGGTCGTTGACCGGCTTGCGCAGACCCTGGAGCACCGGGCCGACCGCCACGGCACCCGCGGACCGCTGCACGGCCTTGTAGGTATTGTTACCGGTGTTCAGGTCGGGGAACACGAAGACCGTCGCCCGGCCGGCCACGGCCGAGTCCGGCAGCTTGGTCTGGGCGACCGAGGCGTCCACCGCGGCGTCGTACTGGATCGGACCCTCGACCGACAGGTCGGGGCGGCGCTCGCGGACCAGCTCGGTGGCGGCGCGGACCTTGTCCACGTCGGCGCCCGAGCCGGACTCACCGGTGGAGTAGGACAGCATGGCGATCCGCGGCTCGATGCCGAACTGGGCGGCGGTCTCGGCGGAGCTGATCGCGATGTCGGCCAGCTGCTCGGCGGTGGGGTCCGGGTTCACGGCGCAGTCGCCGTAGACCAGCACCCGGTCCTCCAGGCACATCAGGAACACGCTGGACACCACGGAGACGCCCGGCACGGTCTTGATGATCTCGAAGGAGGGCTTGATGGTGTGCGCGGTGGTGTGCGCGGCACCGGAGACCATGCCGTCGGCCAGGCCGAGCTGCACCATCATCGTGCCGAAATAGCTGACCGAGGACACGATCTCCCGGGCGCGCTCGACGGTCATGCCCTTGTGCTTGCGCATCTCGGTGTACTCGGCGGCGAACCGCTCCAGCAGCTCACCGGACTTGGGGTTCAGGATCGTCGCGTTCGCCAGGTTCAGGCCGAGCTCGGTGGCCCGGGCCCGGATCGACGCCTCGTCACCGAGGATGGTCAGGTCGGCGACCTCACGCTGCAGCAGCGTGGAGGCCGCGCGCAGGATCCGGTCGTCGCTGCCCTCCGGGAGCACGATGTTCTTGCGGTCCGAGCGGGCCCGGTCGAGCAGCTCGTACTCGAACATCAGCGGGGTGACGACCTCGGAGGACGGCACCTCCAGGGCGGCCAGCGCCTCCTCGGCGTCGGTGTACTTCTCGAACAGGGCGAGCGCGGTGTCGACCTTGCGCTGGGAGTCGGCGGTCAGGCGGCCCCGGGTGCTCGCGGCGGCGCTGGCCGAGCGGAAGGTGCCCAGCTCGGTGCGGATGATCGGCAGCCGGGAGCCGAGGCCCTCGACCAGGCGCTCGATCACCGGCGCGGGGGTGAAGCCACCGTTGAGAATGATGCCGGACAGCGAGGGGAAGCCGTCGGCCGAGTGCGCGGTCAGCAGGCCGAGCAGGATGTCCGCCCGGTCGCCGGGGGTGATCACCACGACGCCGTCGGCGATCCGCTCCAGCAGGTGCTCCATCGACATCGCGCCGACCAGCACCTCGGTGGACTCGCGGGACAGCAGCTCGGGGTCACCGCCGACCAGGGTGCCGTCCACCGACTCCATCAGCTGGCCGACGGTCGGGGCGACCAGGAACGGGTCCTCGGGCAGTGCCCAGGCCCGGGTCAGCGCGGACAGCTCGGTCCGGACCGACTCGACCGACTCCGGGTCGCAGCGGTTGGCGACCACGGCGACGACCTGGGCGTGCGCCGCCTCCAGCTCGGTCAGCGCGACACCGGCGACCTGGCGGACCTCCTCCGGGGTGCGGTGCTGGCCCTTGACGCACAGCAGCACCGGGGCACCGAGGTTCGCGGCGATCCGGCCGTTGAAGCCCAGCTCGGCGGGGCCGACCACGTCGGTGTAGTCCGAGCCGACGATCACGACCACGTCGCACTGCCGGGCGACCGCGTGGTAGCGCTGCACGATGGTGGCGAGCGCACCCTCCGGGTCGGCGTGCACCTGCTCGTAGGTGGTGCCGATGCAGTCGTTGTAGCTGAGGTCGACGCCGTCGTGCGCCAGCAGCAGCTCGAGGACGTAGTCGCCCTCGTCGGTGGACCGGGCGATCGGCCGGAAGACCCCGACCCTCTGCACGGTGCGGGTGAGCAGGTCGACCAGGCCGAGGGCGACCGTGGACTTCCCGGTGTCACCCTCCGGGGACGTCACGTAGATGCTGCGGGCCACGGGGATGGCTTCTTCCTCTTCGGGGGCGCTAGGTGGTGGGATGAATTCTGCCGGACCGGCGGCGGTGACCGCGACGCGCACGGTGGTGGCGGTGGTCACCTCGGGCGTGAGGCAGCCCACAGGACGGCCGGCGCGGGGACCTACGTCCTGAGACGCCGATGGCCCGCACCGGTGTGGTGCGGGCCATCGGCCTCATGCCTTACTCGTTGTCACCACCGGTGGCCGCGGTGTTCTGCTGCGGGCCGCCGATCTCGGTGCCGGTCTCGCCGGCGTCCGGCCAGACCCAGTCCCGCACCTCGGGCAGGTCCTCGCCGTGCTCCCGGGTGTACTCGTGGGCGTGCAGACGGGCGTCGACCATCCGCTGCCGCAGCCCGGCGTACTTCGAGCCCAGCGACGGCGTCTGGTCGATCACGTCGATCACCAGGTGGAACCGGTCCAGGTCGTTCAGCATCACCATGTCGAAGGGCGTGGTCGTGGTGCCCTCCTCCTTGTACCCGCGCACGTGCAGGTTCTTGTGCCCCTTGCGGCGGTAGGTGAGGCGGTGGATCAGCCACGGGTAGCCGTGGTAGGCGAACACGATCGGCTTGTCCGTGGTGAACAGGGTGTTGAAGTCCCGGTCCGACAGGCCGTGCGGGTGCTCGCGCTCGTCCTGCAGCCGCATCAGGTCCACGACGTTCACCACACGGACCTTCAGGTCCGGCAGCTCGCGGCGCAGGATGTCGGCGGCTGCCAGCACCTCCAGGGTCGGCACGTCACCGGCGCAGCCGAGCACCACGTCCGGGTCCTCGCCCTCGACCTCGGTGCCCGCCCAGTCCCAGATGCCCAGACCGCGGGTGCAGTGCGCGACGGCCTCGTCCATCGTGAGGAAGTTCGGCGCGGGCTGCTTGCCGGACACCACGACGTTCACGTACTGCCGGCTGCGCAGGCAGTGGTCGTAGGTGGACAGCAGGGTGTTCGCGTCCGGCGGCAGGTACACCCGGACGATCTCGGCCTTCTTGTTCACCACGTGGTCGATGAAGCCCGGGTCCTGGTGGCTGAAGCCGTTGTGGTCCTGACGCCAGACGTGGCTGGACAGCAGGTAGTTCAGCGACGCGATCGGCCGCCGCCACGGGATGTGGTTGGTGACCTTCAGCCACTTGGCGTGCTGGTTGAACATCGAGTCGACGATGTGGATGAACGCCTCGTAGGAGGTGATCAGGCCGTGCCGACCGGTGAGCAGGTAGCCCTCCAGCCAGCCCTGGCACTGGTGCTCGGACAGCATCTCCACCACGCGGCCGAACCGGGCCAGGTGGTCGTCGATGTCGGTCGGCAGGTACTCGGCGTTCCACTGCTTGTCGGTGACGTCGAACACCGCCTGCAACCGGTTGGAGGCGGTCTCGTCCGGGCCGAAGATCCGGAAGTTGTCCGGGTTCCGGCGGATCACCTCGGTGAGGTACTTGCCCAGCTCACGGGTGGCCTCGGAGATCGAGCCACCCGGCACCGGCACCTCGACCGCGAAGTCCCGGAAGTCCGGCAGCCGCAGGTCCTTGAGCAGCAGACCACCGTTGGCGTGCGGGTTGTCGCTCATCCGCAGCGTGCCACCCGGTGCCAGGGAGGTGATCTCCTCCTTGACCGCGCCGTTCTCGTCGAACAGCTCCTCCGGGCGGTAGGACTGCAGCCAGCTCTCCAGCACCTCCAGGTGCTCGTCGGTGTCCCGGGCGCTGGCCAGCGGCACCTGGTGCGAACGCCAGGACGCCTCGACCTGCTTGCCGTCGATCACCGGCGGGCAGGTCCAGCCCTTCGGGGTCTTGAAGATGATCATCGGCCAGGACGGGCGCGACTCGTCACCGGCGGCGGCCCGGGCCTTGATCTCCGCGATCTCGTCCAGGACCTCGTCCAGCAGCTTCGCGAACCGGGTGTGCACCTCGATGTGGTCCTCGCCGTCGAACCCGCCGACGAACAGGTGCGGCTTGTGCCCGTAGCCGCGCATCAGGTCGAGGAGCTCCTCCTCGGGGATGCGGGCGAGCACCGTCGGGTTGGCGATCTTGTACCCGTTCAGGTGCAGGATCGGCAGGACGACGCCGTCCTTGGCCGGGTCGATGAACTTGTTCGAGTGCCAGGAGGTCGCCAGCGGGCCGGTCTCGGCCTCACCGTCACCGACCACCGCCGCGACCAGCAGGTCCGGGTTGTCGAAGGCGGCGCCGTAGGCGTGCGACAGTGCGTAGCCCAGCTCGCCGCCCTCGTGGATCGACCCGGGGGTCTCCGGCGCGACGTGGCTCGGGATGCCGCCCGGGAAGGAGAACTGCCGGAACAGGCGGCGCACGCCCTCGGTGTCGTGGGTGATGTCCGAGTACACCTCGGAGTAGGTGCCGTCCAGGTACGCGGAGGCGACCAGACCCGGGCCACCGTGACCCGGCCCGGTCAGGTACAGCGTGGACTGCTCGCGCTCCGCGATGACACGGTTCAGGTGCGCGTAGAGGAAGTTCAGGCCCGGCGTGGTGCCCCAGTGGCCCAGCAGACGCGGCTTGACGTGGTCCTTGGTGAGCGGCTCCCGCAGCAGCGGGTTCGCCAGCAGGTAGATCTGGCCCACCGACAGATAGTTCGCCGTCCGCCACCAGGCGTCGATGCGTCGGAGTGTCTCGTCCGAGACGGGCTGGCCGGAGCCGGTCCGCCAGGTCTCGAGCGGCGACGTCGTCGTGCTCATGCTGTCTCCCCGTAGTTGGATTCGGGCCCGGCCGCCCCCGGTCGGGCATTCCCAGCATCGTGGCGCGATCCGTCACGAGCCGGGACGTCAGACCCAGGCCGACCCCGACCGCCTGCAAGCGGTCACTCGCCATCAAACCCCATGTGACCAGGGGATGCACCCGTCCGGGTGAGGAACCGTGTGACCTGCGTGGTCGCGGCCCGCGCAGCGGCAGCGGCGGCCCGCGCCGGGTGCGTGCGCCGCGGCGCCGGGCGGTCCGGGTGGGCCGGTTGCGCCGTGCGGGCCGGTTGCGCCGGTTGCGTCCGCGCGGCGAGGTGCGGCCTCCGGGCGCGAGTTCGGCACTCCCGCCCCGAGGTCGCGAACTGAGCTGCCGACCTCGGGGCGGAGGTGCCGAACTCGGCGGCGGGGTTGGGCTCGGGGCGGGGTCGGGCTGGGGTCGGCGTGGGGGCGGGCGGCTGGGGCGGGGTTGGGGAGGGCGGGGTCGGGGATGGGTCTGGCCGGGTACCGTGAGGTGGTGTCCGAGCCGCAGACCGACGACCGACCCGACGCCGGGCCGCACGCCGCCGAGCCGGGCGCTCCTGCCGACGACCTCGGCCCCCGGCGCTCGCTGTGGGAGGTCGCCCGCACACCGCGGATGATCGGGCTGCTGATCCTGTTCCTCGCCGCCGCCGCGGTCTGCGCGCGACTGGGCATCTGGCAGCTCGACCGGGCGGAGATCCGCGGGGCCGCCGCCGCACAGGCAGCCCTGGAGCAGACCGAGGCGGCGACCCCGGTGCCGATCGACGACCTGCTCGCACCGCAGAGCAGCTTCGACGGGGCGCTGGTCGGCCGCCGGGTGATCGCCACCGGGACGTATGAGCCCGACGGGCAGCTGCTGGTCGGCGACCGGGTGCTGCACGGTCAGACCGGCTGGCTGGTCCTGACCCCGCTGCGCACCGACTCCGGGGCCGTGCTGCCGGTGGTCCGCGGCTGGGCCGCCGACCCGGACTCGCCGACCCTGGCGGTGCCGGAGGGCGAGGTCACCGTCACCGGCTTCCTGCAGGCGTCCGAGGACTCCGGCCAGGCCCCCGACGCCCTGCCCGCCGGGACCACCGACTCGATCTCCTCCGCCGAACTGCTCGGGGTGTGGGGCGGACCGATCTGGACCGGGTACGCGGTGTTGTCCGAGTCCGACCCGGCCCAGTCCGCCGACCTGGAGCTCCTCGGTCCGCCGACCCGCTCCGGCACCGGGCTGAACATCCAGAACCTCGGCTACGCGGCGCAGTGGTGGGTGTTCGGCGGCTTCGCGGTGTTCCTGTGGATCCGGCTGGTGCGAGACGAGCGGCAGCGCGCGACGGGGACCGACCCGTTCGCCGAACTGGACGAACGGGCCTGACCCCGGCTCACTCCCGCTGCCAGGACTCCCACAGGCTGGCGTAGTCGCCGCCGGCCGCGACCAGGTCGTCGTGCGATCCGATCTCGGTGATCCGGCCACCGTCCACCACCGCGACCCGATCCGCGTCGTGGGCGGTGTGCAGGCGGTGCGCGATGGCGATCACCGTGCGCCCCTCGAGCACCGAGGACAGCGAGCGCTCCAGGTGCCGCGCAGCCCGCGGGTCGATCAGCGAGGTCGCCTCGTCCAGCACCAGGGTGTGCGGGTCGAGCAGCACCAGCCGGGCCAGCGCGATCTGCTGCGCCTGGGCCGGGGTGAGGGCAGCGCCGCCGGACCCGACCGCGGTGGTCAGGCCGTCGGGCAGCGCCGCCACCCAGTCCCAGGCGTCGACGGCACGCAACGCGCGTTCCAGCGCCTCGTCGTCGGCCTCGGGGTCGGCCAGGCGCAGGTTGTCCGCCAGCGGGCCGACGAACACGTGGTGCTCCTGCGTGACCAGCGCGACGTGGCCGCGCAGCTCGTCCAACGGCAGGTCGACCAGCGGCACGTCACCGACGGTGACCCGGCCGCCCGTGGGCGGGTGGATGCCGGCCAGCATCCGACCCAGGGTCGACTTCCCGGCACCGGAGGGGCCGACCACGGCCAGGCGTTCGCCGTCGTTCAGCTCCAGGTCGATGCCGTGCAGGACGTCATGACCCTCGCGGTAGGCGTACCGCACCTGCGTGGCGCTGACGTGTTCGCCCTCGGGCCGCGCGGCGCCCTCGGTGCGGTCGGGTCGCACGTCGCCGACCCCGATGATCCGGGCCAGCGAGGTGGCGCCGACCTGGATCTCGTCCAGCCAGAAGATCAGCTCGCCGACCGGGTTGATCACCTGGATCGCGTACAGGGCGATGGTGGTGACCGCGCCCACGGTCGCGTGCCCGGTGGAGACCAGGAACGCGCCCCAGATCAGCACCGCGACGGTGGGCAGCACGAAGGAGGTGTCCACCCCGGGGAACAGCACGGTGCGCAGCTTCAGGGTGTAGCGCTCCGCCTCGAACGCCTCGCGCAGGTCCCGATCCAGTCGCCGCCGACGCCGGGCGCCCAGGCTCAGCGCGTCGACGGTGCGGGCGCCTTCCACCGACTCGGTGATGGTGCCGTTGATCGTCGCGTAGGCGGCGGACTCGCGCAGGTAGCCCTTCGCCGCCCGCCGCAGGTACCAGCGGGTGACGGCGATCAGCAGGGGCGTACCGGCGAACAGGCCCAGGGCGACCAGCGGGTTGGTCAGCAGGGCGGCGATGACGGTGAGCAGGGTGGTGGCCGTGGTGACCAGCAGCCGGGGGACACCGAAGCGCACGGTGTACTGCACCCGGTCGATGTCGGTGGTGGTGCGGGCGACCAGGTCCCCGGTGCCCGCCCGTTCGACGGTGGACAGCGGGAGCCGGGTGACGGTGGTGATGAACTCCTCGCGCAGGTCGGCGAACACCGTCTCGCCCAGCACCATCGCCGCACGCTGGGCGTAACGGATCAGCACGGTCTGGGCCAGCACCGCGATCACCAGGATCAGGATCGTGCGGTCGGCGGTGGCCGTGGTGGTACCGGCCTGCACCGCGTCCACCAGGCGGCCGAGCAGCCAGGGCCCGGCGAGTCCGGCGGTCGCCGCCAGCACGTGCAGGATCACCACAACGGACAGCGACCGGCGGTGGCGGCGCAGCAACGCGGCGGTGTGACGGCGCAGCGTCGGGGAATCAGCGACCGGCAGTCGCATGGTCGGTCACCTCCTTCGAGGCATCGTCGTCGTCGGCCCGGGACACCACGCGGCGGTAGCCGGGGTGCTCGGACATCAGGGTGCGGTGCGGGCCGGTCACGGTGACCCGACCGGCTTCGACCAGGGCGACCTCGTCCACCGTGTCCAGCACGAGGGGACTGGCGGAGACAATCACGGTGGTGCGCCCGCGCCGGTGATCGGCCAGTCGCTGGGCGATCCGGGCCTCGGTGTGCGCGTCCACGGCGCTGGTCGGCTCGATCAGCACCAGCACCTCGGCGTCGGTGAGCAGGGCGCGGGCCAGGGCGACCCGCTGGCGCTGCCCGCCGGACAACGACCGGCCCTTCTCCTCGACCTCGCCGTCCAGACCGTCCGGCACCGAGTCGAGCACGTCCCCGGCATCGGCCACCTGCAGCGCGGTGAGCAGCTCCGCCCGGGAGGCACCGCCACGCACGTCCAACTCCTCGGACAGCAGCCCGGTGAACAGGTGCGGGGTGGACTCCGCGACCACGATCCGGCCACGGACCTCGCTCAGCCCGAGCTGACGCAGCACGGTGCGGCCCCAGCGCACGTCGGACAGGCCCTCGTCCTCGCCGCCGTGCCGGCCCAGCCGCAGCGCGATCCGCGCGGACTCGTCCGGGTCGGCGCCGACCACGGCCAGCAACCGACCGGGTCGCACCACCAGGCCCGAGCGCTCGTCCACCAGCTCCTGGTCCACGGCGGGGGAGTCGGCGGGGGTCGCCGGGTCGTCGTGACCGGCCACCGGGACCCGGAGCACGGTGAGGATCTTCCTGGCGCCGACCACCGCTCGGGTGACCACCCGGATCGCCTCGCTGGCAGTCCACAGCGGCTGGGTCAGGAAGGCTGCGAAGCCGTAGAACGACACCAGCTGACCGGGGGTGATGTCCCCGGCGATGGCCAGCCGGGCGCCGGCCCAGACCACGATCGCCAGGAACAGGCCCGGCAGCAGTGTCTGCAGCGCGTCCAGGTAGGACTGGGTCTGCGCGACGGCGACCCCGGTGCGGCGGACCTGCTGCGACTGCTCGCGGTAGCGCCCGCTGAACACCTCCTCGCCGCCGATGCCGCGCAGGATGCGCAGGCCGGAGACGGTGTCGGCACCCAGGGTGGTCAATCGGCCGGTCGCCTCGCGCTGGGCGGCCTGGCGGCGCTGCAGCGGCGGCACCAGCAGGGACAGCACGGCGACCACCACCGGCAGGCCGAGCAGCACCAGCAGGCCCAGCGGCGGGGAGATGGTCAGCAGGACGACGCCGAGGGTCAGGTAGGCGACGATGCCACCGATCAGCCGCGGCAGGATGTGGAAGACCTCACCCATCCGCAGGGCGTCGGAGGCCACCGTGGCGACCACCTCACCGGTCGGCAGCGTCTCGGTCACCGCGTCCCCGGTCCGGGTCACGTGGTGCCCGATCTGCTGGGAGGAGGCGAAGGCGGCGCGCAGCCAGTTCTCCACCTCCAACCGGTGGCCCCAGACGTTCGCGCCGACCTGCACCATGCCGAGCGCGAACAGCAGCAGACAGCCGGACCACAGCCCGGCGGTCAGCCCGTGGCTCAGCCCGTCGTCGACCACCATCCCGAGCGCGAGCGGCTGCATCGCACCGGCGACGTTGCCGACGATGGACACACCCGTGGCGCCGAGCAGCACACCGAGCTGGCGGACACTCAGCCAGCGCAGGTAGGCCCACGGTCCGGTGAGCGGCGGTCGCCCGGGTTCGGGCAGCGGAAGAGATCGCACGAGGGGCAACGCTACGGGTGAGTCCCGACACACAGGAAAGGGATTTACCCGACGGGTGGGGGAGAATCGCGGTGAACCCCAGATCCGGCCGAGAGGACCACCATGTCGCAGACCCCGGCGACCCCGCAGGACACCGCCGCCCGAGCCGTCGCCGTCGCCCGTGGCCGCCTGACCCGCTACCGGGTGATGGCCTGGATCACCGGGACGATGCTGCTGGTGCTCTGCCTGGAGATGCTGCTCAAGTACGTCTTCCACGCCGGTGGGGTGGACGCCGCGGGGCACGCGGAGCCGGTGCTGGGCACCTGGGTCGCGATCGCGCACGGGTGGATCTACGTCATCTACCTGGTGACCGTCGCCCAGCTCTGGTCCGCGATGCGCTGGTCCGCCGGTCGGCTGGTGACCATGGCGGCCGCCGGTGTGGTGCCGGTGATGAGCTTCGTGTTGGAGCGCCGGGTGCACGCCGACGCGCTGGCCCGGATCGCCCGGGTGGAGGGTCGGTCCGCGGAGCCGACTACCCTGGACCGGTGACCGACTCCACCCCCACTCAGGCCAGCACAGCCGATCACCCGGTGCTGGTGGTCGACTTCGGCGCCCAGTACGCCCAGCTCATCGCTCGTCGCGTCCGTGAGGCGAGCGTGTACTCCGAGATCGTGCCGCACACCGCGACGGTGGAGCAGATGCTGGCCAAGGAGCCGGCCGCGATCATCCTGTCCGGCGGCCCGTCCTCGGTGTACGCCGACGGCGCGCCCTTCGTCGACCCGGCCCTGTTCGAGGCCGGTGTCCCGGTGCTCGGCATCTGCTACGGCTTCCAGGCGATGGCCAAGGCGCTCGGCGGCGAGGTCGCCCAGACCGGCCAGCGCGAGTACGGCGGCACGGCGGTCGAGGTGGTGTCCGAGGGCACCGTCCTGGCCGACAGCCCCAGCGAGCAGACCGTCTGGATGAGCCACGGCGACGCGGTGCACGCGGCCCCCGAGGGCTTCGAGGTGCTGGCGACCTCCTCCGGTTCGCCGGTCGCCGCCTTCGAGGACCGCAGCCGTCGACTCTTCGGCGTGCAGTGGCACCCGGAGGTCAAGCACTCCCCGCTCGGGCAGCGCACTCTGGAGCACTTCCTGTACGAGGGCGCCGGGCTGAAGCCGGAGTGGAACCCGGGCAACGTGATCGCCGACCAGGTGGCGCGGATCCGCGAGCAGGTCGGCGACGCCCGCGTCATCTGCGGCCTGTCCGGCGGTGTCGACTCCTCGGTCGCCGCGGCGTTGGTGCAGAAGGCGGTCGGTGACCAGCTGACCTGCGTCTTCGTCGACCACGGGCTGCTGCGGTCGGGGGAGGCCGAGCAGGTCGAGCAGGACTTCGTCGCCTCCACCGGTGTGAACCTCAAGGTCGTGGACGCCCGCGAGCGGTTCCTCACCGCACTCGCCGGGCACACAGACCCGGAGACCAAGCGCAAGATCATCGGCCGTGAGTTCATCCGGGTGTTCGAGGACGCCGCGCGGGAGATCGTCGCGGAGGCCGGTGCGCACGGGGACGAGGTCAAGTTCCTGGTGCAGGGCACCCTCTACCCGGACGTCGTCGAGTCCGGCGGCGGCGAGGGCGCTGCGAACATCAAGAGCCACCACAACGTCGGCGGCCTGCCGGACGACCTGCAGTTCCAGCTGGTCGAGCCGTTGCGCGCGCTGTTCAAGGACGAGGTGCGGGCCGTCGGCCTGGAGCTCGGCGTGCCGGAGACCATCGTCTGGCGTCAGCCGTTCCCCGGACCGGGGCTCGGCATCCGGATCATCGGCGAGGTCACCCAGGAGCGGCTGGACGTGCTCCGCGCCGCCGACCTGATCGCCCGGGACGAGCTCACCAAGGCCGGTCTGGACCGCGAGATCTGGCAGTGCCCGGTGGTGCTGCTCGCCGACGTGCGCTCGGTGGGCGTCCAGGGCGACGGCCGCACCTACGGTCACCCGATCGTGCTCCGCCCGGTGTCCAGCGAGGACGCGATGACCGCCGACTGGACCCGGCTGCCCTACGACGTGCTGTCGATCATCTCCACCCGGATCACCAACGAGGTGCCCGAGGTGAACCGCGTGGTGCTGGACGTGACCAGCAAGCCGCCGGGCACCATCGAGTGGGAGTGAGCTGACGCGAACGGCCCGGTACCCCGCAGGGGGTACCGGGCCGTCGTGTGTGCGGGGCCGGGGCCGGCTCAGCCGTGGATCAACGCCAGGGTCCGCCGCAGTGCCTCGACCTCGACCTGTCCGGGCGCGGAGGCCGCCCCCACGGTGCCGAAGGTCGCCGCCGATCCGAACACCCCGCTGGCAAGCCGGGACACCACACCCGTGCCGGCCATTGACATGGTGATCATCGGCTGCTCGACCTGCCGCCGCACGGCGAGCGTGGCGGCCAGCAGGGTGAGCACGTCCTCCGGGGAACGCGGCATCACCGCGATCTTGAGCACGTCGGCGCCCCGCTCGGCCATCAGCAGCAGTCGCCGCTCGATCTCGGCCTGGGCCGGGGTGCCGTCGAAGTCGTGGTTGGAGGCCACCACCGGGACGTGTGCGTCGTGCGCCGCGGCGATCACCTCGGGGGCGAGCGCGTGCATCAGCTCGACGTCCAGCAGGTCGGCGACCCCGGCGCCCAGCAGCGCGCGATAGACCGCCAGGTACTCGTCGCCGGGCATCGGCAGCTCGCCGCCCTCCGCGCCGGTCCGGATCGTGGCCAGCAGCGGCAGCCCCGCCAGGGCGCCCATCAGTGCGCGACCGGCGGCGACCACCGCGTCCAGGTCGGCGCCCCCGGCGAGCAGGTGGTCGACCCGCCACTCGACCAGGTCGGGTGCGGCCGCGACCACCGGGGCCGCCTGTTCCAGGAGCTCGGCGGTGCTGCGCGCGGTCAACGGCACGATCACCGCGGGCGTCCCGGTGCCGAGGGTGACCCCGCGCACCGTGACCGGGCGGGGGGCGTCGAGGTCGGTCACGTCAGTCCTCCTGCTGGGGGCCGAAGAGCTCGGCACGGATCACGTCGACCGGCATCGGCTTGCCGGTCCACAGTTCGAAGGCCGCCGCGCCCTGGTGCAGCATCATGCCCAGGCCGTTCATGGTGCGGCAGCCCGCCGCCTCGGCCTGCTCGAGGAACAGCGTACGGGGCGGCGCGTAGACGACGTCGGAGACGAACAGGTCCGGGCGCAGCACGTCGGTGGTGGGCAGCGGGGACAGGCCCTTGAGGGTGCCCATGCCGACGTTGGTGGTGTTGGCCAGCACGCTCGAGGCCGCCACACACTCGCGGAAGTCGTCCACGTCGTCCAGGTCGTGCAGCACCGCGGTGGCGGAGGTCTGCTCGGAGATGGTCGCGACGGTGTGCTCGGCGATCGGCCAGACCGCGTCCCGGCGGTTGAAGATATCGATCCGTTCGACGCCGTCCAGCGCCGCCTGGATCGCGATCGCGGTGCCGGCGCCCCCGGCGCCGATCATGGTGATGCGTCGGCCGACCGGGTCGACCCCCGCCTCGCGCAGGGCCGTCATGTAGCCGACGCCATCGGTGACGTGGCCGGTGAGGTGGCCGCCGTCGTTGACCACGGTGTTCACCGCACCGACCATCCGTGCGGCGGGGGACAGGTCGTCCAGCAGCGGCAGGATCGCCATCTTGTTCGGCATCGAGACGTTCCAGCCGCGCACCCGCATCGCGCGCAGTCCGGTGACGGCGTCCTCGAGCTGGTCGCCGTCCACCTCGAAGGCGAGGTAGGCGTAGTCGAGGTCCAGCTCGGCGAGGGCCAGGTTGTGCATCCGGGGGGACATGCTGTGCCGGATCGGGTAGGCGATCAGGCCGAGCAGCTCGGTGTGGCCGGTGATGGCGCGGATCGTTCCGTCGGGCATCGGGTGCTCCTCGTGAGAGTGGACGTACTCGGTAGTTCATTGTCGCGAGCCGAGAGTCCCGGATCAGGGCCGATGGTCCTGTCATGATGCTCGGGGCCGAGAGTCGGCGCCGAGGAGGGGGTCATGGCAGCGCAGCGGGGACGAGGGCACGACGACGAGGGTGCGACCAGGACCCGGGATGCCGACCGGACCCGCAAGGAGATCCTCGGCGCCGCGATCGTCGAGTTCTCGGAGAAGGGGCTGCTCGGCGCCCGGGTGGACGCGATCGCGGAGCAGATCCACACCACGAAGCGGATGATCTACTACTACTTCGGCTCCAAGGAGGGGCTGTACCAGGCGGCGCTCGCGGAGTCCTACCGCGGCACCCGGGAGCGCGAGCAGAACCTCGGGTTGGCGGAGATGGCCCCTGAGCAGGCGCTGCGCGAACTGGTTCGCTCGACCCTCTGCTACGACGCGACCCACGAGCCCTTCGTCCGGCTGGTGCTGTTCGAGAACCTGCTGGGCGGCGCGGCGATCGCGCAGTTGGACGAGGCCGATCGCGAGGTCAACCGAGGTGCGCTGCTGCTGCTGGACGACGTGCTGGCGCGCGGTCGTGCCGAGGGGGTGTTCCGGGATGGCCCCGATGCCCCGAGCGCGCTGGACGTGCACCAGGTGATCAGTTCCCTGGCCTTCTTCCGCACGGCCAACCGCGCCACGTTCCGGGAGCTGTTCGGCCGGGACCTCCTCGGTGACGAGACCCGGCGGCACGTCCGCGACCTGATCGAGGAGACCGTGGTGCGCCTGGTGCGCGCCTGAGCTTGTGACACCGATCACGAGTTTCTGACCTGCACAGACGCCCCTCTGCAGGACTTCCGGCCCACTGTTCGGTCTGGAAGCGGCGCGATGTTACTAACTAACCAGATCGGTACTTGACCGCTGCCAGCACCGGGAGGACCCCCGTGACCGTCGCGCCCCCAGCCCCTCGTCCCATCAGCTTGGCGACCCGCCCGGCTCCGCTCACCGTCGGCACGCCCGAGCGCGAGGCGGCTCCGGCTGTGCCGCACCTGCTCTCGCCCTTCTCCGTAGGGTCGATGACGCTGCGCAACCGGGTGGTCATGCCCCCGATGGGGTCGAACTTCGCCCTGCCGGACGGCACGGTGTCGGACACCCAGCTCGACTACTACGAGCAGCGTGCCCGCGGCGGCACCGGCCTGATCATCGTCGAGAACATCTGCGTGGCCTTCCCGGTGGCCTCCAACGGCACGACCCAGCTGCGGATCGACCACGACCGGTACGTCCCGCGGCTCTACGAGCTGACCGAGCGGATGCACCGCTACGGCGCCAAGGCCGCGATCCAGCTGAACCACGCCGGGGCGTCGGCCAACCCCGCCCGCACCGGCACCCCCGCGCTATCGGCCTCCGATGTCCCGTCCAAGCCGGGTGGCGTCGCCCCGGTCCCAATGAGCCGCGAGCAGATCGCCGAGGTTCCTGGTCAGTACGCCGCGGCGGCCCTGCGGGCCAAGCGGGCGGGATTCGACGCGGTGGAGATCCACGGCGGGCACTCGTATCTGCTCTGCCAGTTCCTCTCCCCGCTCTACAACCACCGCACCGACGAGTACGGCGGCAGCCCGGAGAATCGCGCCCGGCTGGTGCGCGAGGTGCTGGACGCCGTGCGCGAGGCTGTCGGTCCCCGCTTCCCGATCGCACTGCGGATCAGCGCCGACGAGCTGGTCGCCGGGGGTAACACGCTGGACGACTCGGTGGAACTGATGCGACACCTGGTGGACGCTGTCGACCTGATCGACGTGTCCGCCGCGCTGGCCGGGAATCTCCAGTACCAGATCGACCGGATGGACCTGCCCGACGGCTGGCGTTCGGGGATGGCCCGCCGGTTCCGCGAGGAGTTCGACAAGCCGACCATCGTCTCCGGCAACGTGCGCGACCCGCAGGTCGCCGAGCGGATCATCGCCGACGGTGACAGCGATCTGGTCGCGCTGGGTCGCGGCCTGATCGCCGACCCGTGGTGGGTGCGCAAGGTGGCGACCGGCTGCGCGGACCGGATCCTGGACTGCATCTCCTGCAACATCGGCTGCGCCGACCACCGGATCCGGCTGGACCGCCCGATCCGCTGCACGGTGAACCCGGACATCGTCGGGCACGAGGACTACCTGCGGCGCCGGGTCGACCGGCCCACCCGGGTGGTCGTCGTCGGTGGCGGGGTCGGCGGTCTGGAGGCCGCATGCACCGCGGCCGAGGTCGGCTGCGACGTGGTGCTGCTGGAGGCCAAGGACGTCGTGGGCGGCGTGGTCGGCGAGGCGGTGCGGCTGCCCGCCAAGCGCCGGATCGCCACCTTCCTGAACCACCTGGTGCGACGGGCCGCGCGCGCCGGGGTGGAGGTGCGCACGGCGACGCCCGCCACCGTCGATCTGGTGCGCTCGTTGGAGCCCGATGTGGTGGTGAACGCGACCGGCTCGCAGCCGGTGCTGCCCCCGGTCCCGGGCCTGCGCGAGCGGGTGGACGTCGACGGCACCGAGGTGTTCTCGATCCTGGGTGCCACGGCGACGGTGGGCGAGATCGAGCGACTCGCGGGCCGTCCGGTGGTGGTCGTCGGTGGCGGCGCCGTCGGGCTGGACGTGGTCGAGGCATGCGTCGCCGTCGGCGCGGAGGTGACCCTGGTCGAGCGGATGGACCGGATCGCCGGCGACCTGGACATCATCACCGGGATGCAGATGCACGAGCTGATCGAGCGGCACCACGTCGAGGTGTTCACCAGCACGACGCTGACCGAGGTCGGCGACGGGTGGGTGGACGTCGTGGGGCCGGACGGGTCCGCGCGGCGGCTGCACGCGGACGCGACCTATGTCTGCCTGGGCATGCGGGGCGACCGCAGCAGCTTCCAGGCACTGTCCGAGGGCTTCGCCGGAACCGGCGTGGACGTGCTGGACGTCGGGGATTCCGCGGGCGGCGGCAAGATCATCGATGCCACCCGGCAGGGGCGCGACATCCTGCTCACCCTCACCGAGCGGGGCGTTCTCCCGCGCTGACCGTCATCGCAGACACCGCGTGGCCCCGCACCCGTGATCGGGTGCGGGGCCACGCACGTGTCAGACCCGGGCGCTGACCGCCGCGGTGATCGCGGGCACGATCTCGAACAGGTCACCGACCACACCGAAGTCGGCGACGGCGAAGATCGGTGCCTGCGGGTCCTTGTTGATCGCCACCACCGTGCGCGACCCGGACATGCCCGCCAGATGCTGGCTGGCACCGGAGATCCCGCACGCCAGGTATAGGTCCGGTGCGACCTTCTTGCCGGAGATGCCGATCTCCAGCTCGACCGGCACCCATCCGGCGTCGGCCGCCGGGCGGGACGATCCGACGGCAGCCGTCGGCCCGAGCGCTGCCGCCAACTCGTGCAGCACGCTGAAGCCCTCCGAGCCGCCCATCGCCCTGCCCCCGGCGACCACGATCGTGGCGTCTTCCAGACTCACCCCCTCGCCGCCGGTGGGCAGGTACTCGACCACCGTGGTCCTGGCCGGAGCGGCGGCGGCCGCGGTGATCACGGCGGCGGGGCCGCCGTCCGAACCGGCGGGCGGCAGACCACCGGTCCGCACGGTCAGCACCGGCACCCCGTCGACGACCCGACAGCGGGCGAGGCGAGTGCCGCCGAGTTCGCTCTTGACGGCGGTGACCACCCCGTCGGCGAGCGTCACCGCGGACACGTCGGCGAGCAGACCGGTGCCGAGCCGGGCGGTCACTCGAGCCGCCGCCTCGTTGCCGAGGGTGGTCGCCGGCACCAGCACCGCGGTGGGGGAGTGCGTGGCGACCAGCGCGGTCAGGGCGGCGGCGATCAGATCGGCGGCGCGCCCGTCGGCCGGGACGTGGTGGACGGTGCTCGCCCCGGCGGCTCCGGCACACTCGGCAGCCGTCCCGATCTCGGGGGCGACCAACACAGCGGCGACGTCCTCGCACAGTCGGCGGGCCTCGGTGATCAGCGCCAGCGCTGAGTCGGTGGGCGCGCCGTCGCGGGCCTCCATCAACACGAACAGGGTGTCGGTCACTGTCTGCTCCTCACAGCACGCCGGCGCCGGCGAGCGCGGCGACCAGCTTGTCGGCGGTGTCCTGGACGGTGTCACCGGTGATCATCACCCCGGGTTCGCGGACGGGTGGCACCGTGATGTCGATGACGGCAGCGTGCCGGGCGGGCACGATGCCGAGATCGGCGGCGGTGAGCACCTCGAACACCGCCTTGTTGGCGGCGAGCTTGCTCTTCACCGAGGGGTAGCGCGGGGTGTTGACGTACTCGTCGACGCTGATCACGCTGGGCAGCGGGAGACTGACCCGCTCGTGGCCGTCCTCCAGGACACGGGTGCAGAGCAGTGCGCCCGGGGCATCGCCGGAGTCGATGGCGGTGACGGCGGTGACCGACGGCAGGTCGAGCAGCTCAGCGACCATCGCGGGCACCGCAGCGCTACCGCCGTCGAAGGAGCGGGCCCCCGCGATGACCAGGTCGATCGCCCCGAGTCGGCCGATGGCCGCTGCCAGGACGCGGGCGGTGGTCAGCGCATCGGACCCCGCCAGGCCCCCGTCGCTCACGTGTACCCCGGCCTGCGCGCCGACACTCACGCACTCCTTGAGGACGGCCTTGGCGCCGGCGGGGCCGAGAGTGATGACGGTGACGGTGCCACCGGTCGCCTCCGCGAGCTGGACCGCTGCCTCCAGGGCGTTCTTGCCCACCGGATCGGTGACGGCGCGGGCATTCGCCCGGTCGAGGGTGCGGCCTTCGGTGACCTGGACGGTGCCCAGGTCCTCCGGGACCTGCTTGACCAGGACTGCGATGTTCATGTCGGTGCTCCTTCCGAGGGGCAGCGCGCGCCGACCGGCGACGCGGGGATGTCAGCGAGGGCGACCGCGCGCGCACGCAGCACGTCCTTGCGGACCTTGCCCGCCGGTGACAGGGGCAGTGCGTCGACTGCCTCCACCCGGGCGGGAATCTTGTACTTGGCCACGCCGCGGGACAGGAACTCGCGGCGCAGGGCGGCGGGGTCGGGGGCGGTGGCTCCGGGATCGACGACGACGAAGGCACAGGCACACTCGCCCAGCCGGGCGTCGGGCATGGCGACCACCGCGGCGGCGCTGATGCCGGGGAGGTCGTGCAGCACCAGTTCCAGTTCGGCCGCCGACACGTTCTCCCCGCCCCGGATGATCACGTCCTTGCGGCGACCGACGATCCGCAGGTACCCGTCGGTGTCCAGTCGGGCCAGGTCGCCGGAGTAGTACCAGCCCTCGTCGTCCAGCACCGCTGCTGTCAGCTCGGGCTCGCCCAGGTAGCCGCGGAACACCTGCTGCCCGCGTGACGCCTCTTCCCCGACCTCGCCGATCGGCAGGGGGAGGCGGGTGTCCGGGTCGACGATCCGCACCTCCACCCCGCTCACGGGTCGCCCGTCGGTGGTGAGCACGCGCTCGAGGTCGTCGTGCGGGGTGGTCAGGGTGTGCGGAGCGCTCTCGGTGGACCCGTAGATGCTGAGCAGGCGGACGCCGTGGTCGAGTGCCCGACGGGCCAGGGCGCGGGGGACCGGCGAACCGCCGCAGCCGAGGAAGCGGAGGGTGTCGGGCATCCCGGCGGTGCTCGGGTCGGTCTCGCAGGCGTCGAGCAGGCAGCGCACCACACTGGGCGCCGCCATCCCGCAGGTGGCACGTTCGGCGCGGATCATCGCGAGGCACCCCGGCCCGCTCGGCACGTCCAGCAGCAGGCTGGTGCCGCCGACCAGGTACGGCAGGGTGAGGCCGTGCAGGTAGCCGGTGGCGTGGCCGAGGGGGGCAGGCATGAACACCCGGTCCCGGTGGTCGACCTCCAGGGCGGACGCCAGGGCCAGCTCGGCGGAGAGCACGTTGGTGTGCGACAGCATCGCGCCCTTGGGCCGGGCCTCGCTGCCCGAGGTGAACAGCACCGTGGCGATGTCGTCGCCCCGGCCCGGGGTGCGCAGCTCGTCCGGCAGACGAGGCTGGTCCAGCAGGCTCGCCACGGTCGGTGCGCCGGCGGCGGACGCCCCCTCGTGTTCCACCACGGCCACCGCCACCGGATGGTGCTGTTCGGCCGTCAGTCGCAGCGCGAGTCCCTGGTAATCGGTGCATCGGAACCTGGTCGGCACGATCAGCGCCCGGCTGCGACACCGGGTCAGCACATAGCGCAGTTCCGCCTCGCGGTAGGCGGTCAACACCGGGTTGATCACGGCCCCGATCCGCAGGCAGGCGATGGTGACGCAGGTGAATTCGGCCCAGTTCGGCAGCTGGACCGACACCACGTCCCCAGGGCCGACCCCGACCGCACGCAACCAGGTGGCGATCCTGGCGGCGGCGTCGTCCACCTGGGCATAGCTGAGCCGGGCGCCCCGGGAGTCGACGACGGCCGGATGGTCGGGGGCGGTGGCGACGGCGGCCCGCCACCGGTCGTCCAACGACTGCGGCGCGGACATCAGCCCTGCCGGTAGTCGACCCCGGCACCGCGGACCGGGTAGTTCCACGAGTAGCCGTCGGCGCCGGTGAACAGGCGGTCGCAGACCAACCGACAGTTGCCGCATTCCAGGCACCCGACGTGGTCGAAGCTCATCTGCTGGGTCGCCTCGTCCCAGACGTAACGCTGCGCGGGACAGCTGGTCACGCAGGCCCGGTCGGAGGGACAGGTCCGGCAGGCGACCGGGTCGATCACGATGTGCGGGTGATGCTCATCGGTCTCGAAGCCGGTCACCGCGAGCAGATCATCGATGCCGCTCATAGGGTCCGCACTCCCTTCAGCAGGGTGCGGGCTGTCCGCACCGGCTTCTTCACCTGGCGGGCGGCACGCCACAGGGTGGTGCCGACCGGGGTCAACGGTTCGGGGCCGACGTGGTAGAGCGCCGCCATCGCGTCCACCGCCAGCTGCGGGTACACCGTGAACAGATCGATGGTCGAGCTCATCCAGTCGTGAGCACCCCGGGTGGTGCGGAAGTCACGCAGCATGCTCTGCTCCAGCCGCGTGCCGTACGCCGTCAGGGCCTGGGCGCTGGGGAGGGCGTCACCGGCCTGGGTCGCCTCAATCACGGTGTCGGCGGCAGCGATCCCGCTCAGCACGGCGTAGTCCATCCCCCGAATGGTGAAGCCCCGGTTCAGGCACAGTCCGGCGGCATCGCCACAGACCAGCCAGCCGTCACCGGAGAACGCCGGGAGCGTGTCGTAGCCGCCCTCGTAGACCAGATGGGCGCCGTACTCGATCAGCTCCCCGCCGTCGACGTACCTGCCGAGCGCCGGATGCTCGCGCAGCGCCTCGGCGGTGTCGAGGATCGGACGCCCGGACGCCTTCCACTCGGCGGAGTCCAGCACGAGGCCGAGCGACACCGAGTCGGTGTTGGCGTAGCAGAAGACACCGCCGAACACCCCGTGGGTGACGGCACCCATGCCGAGCACCGCGGTGCCCTCGCCGGGACGCACCCCGAAGATCCGGTCGACCTCCCGCGCGGACCCGAAGCGGTAGACGTACTTGGCGCCGACCGCGACGGCATGCGGATCGAGTCGACGGATCAGCCCTTCGCGTTCGAGCAACAGTGGGTTGATCCCCTCGCAGTCGATCACCACCCGGGCCTCGAGCTCGTCCCCATCGGCGCGGACTCCGCGGACCCGACCGTCCCGGACGATCAGGGAGTCGACGGTGGTGCCGGTGACGATCATCGCCCCCGCCTCCTCCGCCTGATCCGCGAGCCAGGCCAGCAGGGGTCGGGCCAGCACGGTGTACGACTCCTGGTCGGCGCTGGTCAGGGTGGACTCCACGCTCACCGCGTCGGTCTCGGTGAGCAACGCGAGCACCTCACGCTTGACCTCGCGCTGGACCGGGGCCTCGTGCCACCGTTCGCCCAGCAGGGCACGCAGGGCATAGGAGTAGATCCGTCCGCCGGTGAGGTTCTTGGCGCCGCAGGTCGAGCCGCGTTCGATCAGCAGCACGGAGCGTCCTGCGGTGGCGAGGCGGTAGGCGGCCGACAGTCCGGCGAAGCCGCCGCCGACCACGATCGCGTCGAAGACGTCCTCGTCCATCAGGCCGTGTACTCGCGCTCGAGGGCCTTGCCGATCACCAGGGCCTGGATCTCGTTGGTGCCCTCCATGATCTGGAAGACCTTGGCGTCGCGGAACAGCTTCTCCACCGGGTACTCCTTGGTGTAGCCGTTGCCGCCGAACACCTGGACCGCCTTGCTGACCACGTCCTGCAACATGTCGGTGACCAGCATCTTGGTGATCGCGCCCTCCTTGACCACCGGCTGTCCGGCATCCATCAGACGCATGGTGTTGTTCACCAGGCAGCGGGCGGCCTCGGTCTGGGCCGCCATGTCGGCGAGCAGCTTCTGCACCAGCTGGAAGTGGATGATCGGTTCGCCGAACTGCCGCCGCTCGGTGGCGTACCGCACCGCCTCGTCCAAGGCGCGCTGCATCATCCCGACGCAGATGGTCGCCATGAAGGCCCGCGACAGGTTCAGGCCGCTCATGCAGACCTTGAAACCGGTGCCCGGTTCGCCGATCAGGTGATCGGCGGGGATCCGCACCTCATCGAAGACCACGTCGCAGGTGTTGGAGGTGCGCAGTCCGCACTTGTCCTCGTGGTGACCCCACGACACACCCGGCCGGTCGGTCTCCACGATGAAGCAGGAGATGCCCCGATGCCCGGCGTCCGGGTCGGTGGTGGCCAGCACCGCGTAGACCTTCGAGATCCCGCCGTTGGTGATCCAGGTCTTGGTGCCGTTCAGCACCCACTCGTCGCCGTCCAGCACCGCCGAGGTCCTGATCGCGGCGGCGTCGGAGCCCGCACCCGGCTCGGACAGCACGAAGGCCCCCAGCCCGCCGTCCGCGATCAGATCGGCGAAGAGCTTCGCCTGCTCGGGGGTCCCGGCCAGGATCACGTTGCGGAGCGCCACGAAGGTCGACACCAGGGTGATCGCGTACCCGGCGTCCACCTTGCCCAGTTCCTCGAACACCATCGCGGTGGTCTCGAAGTCCAGGCCGCCGCCGCCGAACTCCTCCGGGATCTCCAGCAGGTGCAGGCCCATCTCGAACGCGGAGTCGAAGAAGTCGGGCGGACACTCGCCGACCCGGTCGCACTCGGCGATCTGCGGCTGGATCTCCTTGGTCACGAACTCGCGCACCATCGCGATCAGTTCGGACTGTTCCTCGGTGTAGATCAGTGCCACGGGTCAGTGCTCCTCATCAGTGGGGGTGGGGCCTGAGACGGCGCCCTCGGACCGCAGCTCCGCGATCCGGTCGGGGGTGAAGCCCAGTTCGGTCAGGACCGCGTCGGTGTCCGCGCCCTGCGGGTGCGAGAGCCGCAGCTCCGGGGCGCCCTGTCCGGCGAACCGCACCGGGTTGGTGGGCAGCAGCCGACGCTCGCCGTTCGGGTAGGTGACGGTGCGCAACACGTCGTTCGCCAGGGCCTGTGGATCGTCGTACAGGTCGGTCGGCAGCTGGCACCTGGCGATGGGCAGGTCGTGCTCGCCGAACAGGTCCAGCCAGTGCTGCGCCGGTCGGGTGGCGAACGCGGCGTCGAGCAGGTCGACCACCTCGCCGTTGCGCCCGGCGGCATTGACCGCCGCGCAGTCGCCGAGCACCGGGTCCGCGATCAGATCGTCCCGGCCGAGCAGCCGCCAGACGGTGGGCAGGTCGCGGTCGTACTCCGGGATGCAGAGCGCCATCAGCCCGCCGTCCGCGCCGAAGTAGGTGTTGTTCAGGGGGTTGATCACCTCGCGGCGATCCTTGGGGTAGGTGATGCCGTACTGCGCCGCGACCATCGCCTGGTTCAGCATGAAGACCCCGGAGTGGAACAGCGACGCGGTCACGTAGTCGCCGCGCCCGGTGCGGACCCGCTGATGGACGGCCGCCAGGATCCCGGCCGCCAGCACGAAGGCGACCTGGAAGTCGCCGAATCCGGACGGGGGGAGCATCGGGGCCGAGCCGCGGTTCATCGTGGTGGCCAGCACGCCGCCACGGGACATGTAGGTCGTCATGTCGAACCCGGCGGCATCCTTCAACGGGCCGTCCGCGCCGAAGCCGAGCACCTGGGCCATCACCAGTCGCGGGAAGCGCCGATGCAGGGTGTCCCAGTCGTAGCCCAGTTTGATCAGCGACTTCACCCGGGTGCTGGTCACGAACACGTCGGCGTCGGCCAGCAGGCGGTCCATCACCTCGCGTCCGCCGGCGGTGCGCAGATCGATGGTGACGAACCGCTTGTTGAGATTGGCCATGTCGAAGCCGGGGTTCTCGTCGTCACCGATCGGGGTGCCGAACACGGTGCCCTGGGTTCGACCGGGGTCGCCTCGCGGGGGTTCGACCTTGATCACGTCCGCGCCCCATTCGCCGAGCACGCGCAGGGTGGTGGGGGCCGCGAGGAAGGCCGTCATGTCGACGACCTTGAGTCCGGCGAGGGGCTGCATGGTCACTCCGATCAGGAGGAGGGAGGGGACCGGTCCGCCGCCGACCGGGGGCGACGGACCGGCCGGGGGATCAGAAGGTGTCGCCGCCGCTGGCGATCAGCCCGCGTGCGGCGGTGATCCGCTGCACGGTGGGGGGTCCCTCTTCCAGCCACATGGCGCGGCAGTCGCGGTACAAACGCTCCACCGGCCCGTACTCGCAGCCCTCGAAGTAGCCGATGCCGCCGAGGATCTCGAGCATGTTGTCCGACACCAGCTTGACCGTGCTGATCGAGAACAGCTTGCACATGGCGGCGAAGGTGTCGGCCTCCTCGCCCCGGTCGTAGCGCTCGGCGGTGTCGTGCACCGCCTGACGCAGGGCGTAGATGTGCGTGCCCGACTCGGCGATCATGTGCTGGATCTCCTGGCGGGACGCCAACACCTTGCCGAAGGTGACCCGGTCCTTGGCCCGGGCGATCGAGATCTCCAGCATCCGCTGGGCCATGCCCAGGTTCGAGTCGGCGATGTGCGCCCGGGACAGTCCGAGCGAGAACATCGCCACGTGGTAGCCCTCGCCGACCTCGCCGAGCCGGTACTTGTCGGGGACCCGGCAGTCGGTGAACCGCAGACCGGCGTGCCCGGCACCGCGGCAGCCCATCATGTGTTCCATCTCCACGATCTCGTACCCGGGGGTGTCGGTCGGGACGAAGAACGCGGTCAGCCGGTGGTCCTTGTCGGCCTCCGGGGTGGTGAGCGTGATCAGGTAGGTGCCGTCCGAGCAGTCGGTGTGCGAGATCAGGTTCTTCTCACCGTTGATCACCCAGTCGTCGCCGTCGCGCACGGCGGTGGTCTTGATGTCGGCACCGGAGCCGGCCTCGGCCTCGGTCAGCGCGAAGTTGACGTACAGGGTCTTGTCGGCGAACCGGGGCATCGCCCAGGTCTTCAGCTCCTCCTGGCCGAAGTCGTCCATGATCCGCCAGTTCAGCCCGGCCGCGTGGTGCAGGTGCATCCGCATCCCGCCGGGGCCGCGGGAGAATTCCTCCTGCACCTGGAAGATCTGCTTGGTGGACAGTCCCCAGCCGCCGTACTGCTCGGGCAGGTAGAAGCGGTACAGGTTGTGCTGGCGGGCCAGCTCGAAGAACTCGGGCGGGAAGACGTTGGTCTTCTCGATCTCGGTCTGCATGGCGTCGAAGGGGCCCTCGGCGAGGGCGCGGATCTCGGCGAGGTAGTTCTGGAACTCCTCGTCCGTTGCCGGTTTGTGGTCGAGCACGTACATACCTCCTGACGGGGTGTACGGCGATCAACGGGAGCGACGTCGTCGTCGTACTCACTAGTTCGTACAAACTCACCAGCAGGCTTGCAGCGACGCCCCCGAAGGTCGAGGGACCATCGTCCCGATGCCGCGACATCACGGGGTGCAGGTCGGTCGGCAGGCCGGGACCTTGGCCCCCTCGTGAACGCCCTCACAAGCGCCAGGATGTAACTATCGGGTGAGTACCTGCGGCTCAGTGGAGCGCTGCGTGCGTGAGGTGCCCCAGTCCCCAGAGCTCCGTCCACGTGCACGAAAGGTTCGTCATGAAGAACCGCTACACGCCGACCGCAGGTTCCGTGTACCTCTACTTCTTCCTCTACGGCATGGCTGTCATCATCCTGTCGCAGAACTCCGGCCACCTTCAGGAGCAGTGGAACTGCACCGAAGGCAACGTCCTGATGGCGCTGTCCGGCATCGGCATCGGCAAGATCATCGGCCCGTCGTTCGCCGGCTTCCTGTCCGACAAGGTCGGCCGCCGGTTCATGGTGCTGACCTCCTTGGCCATGTACATCGTGTTCATGCTCGGCGTCGTCATCAGCCCCACCTGGCAGGTCGGCTTCGCGCTCGCGGTCTGGTTTGGCCTGGCCAACGCGGTGATGGACACCGGCACCTACCCGACCCTGATGGAGTCGTTCCCGAAGACCGCCGGATCGGCCAACATGCTGGTCAAGGCCGCCATCGCCGCCGGGCAGTTCGCCCTGCCGCTGATCATCAACGCCCTCGCCAACTCCGGTGCCTCCTGGGAGATCCCGTTCATCGGCGGCGCGATCCTGCTCGCGATCATCTTCCTGATCATGCTCAAGGTGCCGTTCCCCGACTACAAGGCGCTGGCCGCCGAGCAGAAGGCGGTGATCGAGGCCAACGCCGCCGCCTCGGCCGACTCCGGTGCCACCGGCGCCAAGATCGGCCTGGAGGGCGTGGCCCTGGTGCTGTTCGGTTTCACCGCCACCGCGATGTTCTGGCTGGCCCAGAACTCCATGCCCGCGATCGGCCAGTACCTGGCCGGGATGAGCGAGGACGGCGGCCGCGGGCTGATCTCCTGGTACTCGATCGGCTCCTTCGCCGGCGTGTTCATCACCGCCGCGTTGGTGGCCAAGAAGTTCCGTCCGGTCACGTTCCTGGTGGTCAACCCGGTGGCGGCCGCGGCCGCGTACCTGCTGATGGTGCTGATGCAGAACGCCACGCTGTACCCGGTCCTGGCGTTCGTGATCGGGTACTTCGCCGCCGGCGGCCTGTTCCAGCTCACGGTCGTGGTGCTGGCAGAGTTCTTCCCGGTCCGCAAGGGCCTGGTCACCTCGATGATCGGGCTGGCGTCCGGTCTGGCCGCCTTCGCGCTGCCGTCGGTGTCCGGCTGGCTGGTGGACAGCGCGGCGACCAAGGCCGACGGGTACACCAACGTCGTCTGGGTCGGATTCGGGGTGTGCGTGGCATCTGTCATGCTCGGCACCTTCGTGCTGTCCCGGCACCGCAAGGTGTTCGTCCGGATCCATGCCGCTGCCGACGCCGAGCGGCTCGCCGCCGCCTCGGCCTGAGCTCCCCACCCCCCTGCCCTGAGGAGTCCCGCGATGCCCCCTGTCGAGGTCGTGGACAGCCTGCCCGCCGACGTGACACCGCACCAGGCACGACGTGCGGCGGTCAGCTCCTTCGTCGGGGCCGTGATCGAGTGGTACGACTTCCTGATCTTCGGGCTGACGGCAGCGACGGTGTTCAACACCCAGTTCTACGCCTTCGACTCCCCGACGATGAACCTGCTGGCGTCCTTCGCGACGCTGGGCATCGGCTTCCTGTTCCGACCGCTGGGCGGCCTGGTGTTCGGCCGGATGGGGGACCGGGTCGGGCAGAAGCAGGTCCTGATCGTGACGATGACCCTGATGGGCGTCTGCACCGGTCTGGTCGGGTGCCTGCCCACGTACCAGCAGGCAGGCTGGTGGTCGCCGATCCTCCTGACGGTGCTCAGGTCGGTGCAGGGATTCGCGGTGGGCGGTGAGTGGGGCGGGGCCGCCCTGCTCGCCGTCCGCCACGCCCCGGCGAACCGCCGCGCGTTGTACTCCTGCGGTGTGCAGCTCGGCTACGCGGTGGGTCTGGTGGCCGCCTCGGGTGCGATCAACGGGATGAGCGCCCTCACCGGTGACCACTTCGAGAGCTGGGGCTGGCGGGTGCCGTTCTGGTTCTCCCTGGTGCTGATCGCCGTCGGGCTGTGGATCCGCTCGGGTGTGATCGAGCGGCCCAAGGACCCGCAGCCGGTCGACGAGAAGCGCGGATCGGTGCTCGCGGCGATCAGGCAGTCGCCCCGGGCCTTCCTCGAGATCATCGGTCTACGGTTGGTGGAGCTGTTGACCATGTACATCGTGACCACCTTCGCGGTCGCCTACGGGGTGTCGCACCTGGGGATGGCCCGGGAACGGATGGTCGACGTCGCCCTGATCGTCGGGGCGCTCGGGCTGATCTCGATCCCGACCTTCGCCTACCTGTCGGACCGGCACGGATGGCGGAAGATCTACGTGATCGGCGCGCTGATCGGTGCCGCCGCGGCGTTCCCGTTCTTCTTCGCGATGCAGTCGGGCAGCTTCCTGCTGGTGGTGGTGGTCGCCGTGGTGCTGATCAACATCGCGCACGACATGGCGGTGTCGGTGCAGCAGCCGCTGATCACGCAGATGTTCGGTGCCGAGCACCAGAACACCGGTGCCGGGGTCGGGTATCAGGTGGCCTCCGCCATCGCCGGAGGATTCACCCCGTTCCTCGCCACGGCGATGTTGGCGTGGACCGACGACCAGTGGTGGCCGGTGGCGACCTACCTGCTGGTGGGATGTCTGATCTCCGCGGCCGTCGCGGCGTTCGCGGTGCGGACCCGGGTCTAGTCGGCGAGCACGAAGCGCAGCACCACGTCCTCGATCATCCGTCGGATCCGGGGTGACTCCACCTCGCTGAGCATGTCCCGGCCGAACAACTGGTTGAAGGTCGACCGGTTGGACACCCGCTGGAACGCCAGTCCGGAGATCACCTGCTGCACGTCCAGGGCCGTCGGTGCGTCCGGCCCGGTGCGGAAGACCCCGGCGGCTCGACCTCGACGCAGGATGTCGTCCACGAGTTCGACGGCCCGGCGGTTGGTCTCCCGCGCCTCCTCGGACATCAGGTGCACCGAGCCCTCCGGCAACAGGTTCTCGAACACCACCAGACGCACGAACGCCGGCTGCTGCTCGTGGTGCAGGACGTTCGAGCGGACCAGCACCCGCAACGCCTGCTCGGGATCCAGCTCGTCCAGGTGCAGCGACGACTCCGCGTCGCGGATGCGCCGGTAGGACTCGACCAGGGCAGCGGTGTAGAGGTCCTCCTTGGAGCGGAAGTAGTAGTAGATCATCCGCTTGGTGGTGGAGGTCCGCTCGGCGATGGCATCGATCCGGCCGCCGAGCAGGCCGTGGTCGGAGAACTCCTCGACCGCCGCCTCCAGGATCGCCCGACGGGTGCCCTCCGGGTCGCGGCGGGCCCGCGAGGTGCTCTCGGCCTGGCTCAAGGTCATCGGGTGCCTCTCGGTGCTGGATGTCCGGTCCGTGAGCGTTCGAGCAGGTGAACGCGACCGGGGACCATTATGGAACGGTTGGTACAGTGCCGGATCCGCCCGGACGTGACCCCAGGAGTCGATCATGCCCACCCCGTCCGACGCGCGGCGCGCTCGCCGCGGCACACCGCCACCGGCACCGGAACGAGGGCCGCTGGTGGTCCTGTGCGGGCCGATGGGTTCGGGCAAGACCGCCATCGGTCGGGCCTTGTCCCGCCGGTGGGACGTCCCGATGCGGGACACCGACGTCGACGTGGAGGATCAGGCGGGGAGCACGATCGCCGACATCTTCCTGGAGCAGGGGGAGCAGGCGTTCCGCGATCTGGAGCACCAGGTCGTCGCCGCCGCGCTGGTGGACCACCGGGGGGTGCTGGCGCTGGGCGGAGGCGCCCCGCTGCGACCGGACACCCAGGAGCACCTGGCGCAGTACGCGGCGCAGGGCGGGACCGTGGTGTTCCTCGATGTCAGTGTCGAGTTCGCCGCGCCCCGGGTCGGACTCGACGACTCCCGTCCGCTGCTGATGGGCAACCCGCGACAGCGGTGGCTGGACATCATGCGCGAGCGGCGCGAGGTCTACGAGGCGGTGTCGACCATGCGGGTGCTGACCGACGGGGTGACCCCGGCCGAGGGCGCTCGCGAGGTCGAGCGCCGGATGCGGCTCGCCCGCCAGACCCCGCCGCACCACGGGGGACCGCACAGCCGCTGAGGTCCCGTCGCAGGTCACCGGGGCGTCGCATTGCGCCGGACGGGTGACTTTGACACCTTGTCACCCGACAGCGGTCTTTCTCTGAAGGGGACTCCTATGACCACCGTGGCAACGACGACGCCGTCCAAGGCGGCTCGTGTGATCGCGATCATCTCGGCCGTCGCAGGGCTGGTGCTGCTGATCGCCGGCGGTGTGACCTGGGGTGCCGTCTCCAGTCACCTCGCGGACGAGAACATCACCGTGTCCGGCGACGCGGCCAACTTCGCCGGTGACCCGGTGACCACGCCGTGGGCGGCCTTCGCGCAGGCGGACATCATCGCCCACCACGCGCTGGAGGCGACCGACGGCAAGACCTACGCCGAGCTGGACCAGGACGACCCGCTGCGCGAGGTGGCGATGAACGCGTCCTTCCTGCGGGCATCGCTGTTCACCTCTGTGGTGGCCTTCGGCGTCGCGGCGCTGGTGATGGGCCTGGGTGTGCTGTTCCTGCTGGTCGGCTGGGCGCTGTGGGCGCTCGGCGGCAAGCGCCGGGTCAGCATCCCGGACTCCGCTGCCCGCACCACGCCGGTGGTCCCGAGCAGCAGCACCCCGCCGACCGCCGAGCCGGGCGCTCCGGGAACGACTCCCGCGGTCTGACGCTTCACCGCACGACAGCAGGGCCGGGACTCCAGCGCGGAGTTCCGGCCCTGCTGCTGTGCGGACGGGGGCGGCCCCTCCAGCCGCCCCCGACGTTCAGGAGGCCGAGCGGTCCCGGCGCCGGGCGGCGTTCACCAGGGAGCTGATCAGCAGCCCGACCCCGGCGACCGCCAACAGGCCGATGAAGGCGAGTTGGAAGTCGACGTGCAGCCCGACCGCCCCGGCCAGGACCGCGGCACCGACCGCCACCACGATCAGGCCCCAGATCACGGTCCCGGCGCGGGGGCCGGATGCCGTCGGCACTGGGGCGGCCGGCGGCGCGGGGACGGTGTACGGCGCCTGCTGCTGGGGAGCCGCGGGCGGGGGCCCGGCCGGGGTCGCGGCGGGGGGAGGCCCGGCGGGGGTGGCGCCCGGGGGAGGACCGGCTGGCGTCGCGTCGAGGCGGGTGGTCTCCGGCAGTGGCCCCGCGGGCGGTCCGGCGGTGGGCAGCGGCTCGGCCGGGGTCGACTCGTCCGACGTCGGAGCGGCGGTGTCGTCGGGGGCGGACCGACGTTCCGGTTCCGCGGGTGTGCCGGCCGCCGGGAACTCCGTGGTGGGCGCCGCGGCGAAGGCGGCGGTGGGCGTCGGCGACTCGATCACCTGGGTGTCGCCCGGATCGGCGGTCTCGATCACCGTCGTGTCCGCGGCGACCGGTGCCGCCACCGCCGGCTCGGAGGCGTCCACGGTCTCGATCAGCTCGGTGTCACCGGCCGCGGTCTCGATCACCCGGGTGTCGGGCTCAGCGTCGATGACCCGGGTGGTGTCGGCGTCCACGTCGATCACCTGGGTGTCCTCGGCCGTGCCCTGCTCGGTCGTCGGGCCCGCCGTCGGCTCCGTCACGTCCTCGACCTGCTCGGAGTTCTGCGGGTGCTCGCGCTCGGTCATCAGTCCTCCTCGATGGTCACGTTGCCCAGGCCGAGGTCGACCCGGAGTTCGAGCTGGTTGGTGGTGTCACCGGTCAGCTGGTCACTGCTGAAGGTGGTCTGGTTGCCGAAGCCGCTGCGCACCTGCTGGTCGTCGTCCACGTTCCAGTAGACGGTGCCGCCGCCGGAGCGGACCACGGCGCTCATCGGGATGTCGTGGGGGACGATCACCGTCACGTCGCCCATCCCGGCACGCACCGGGACCACCAGGGTCTCGTCGTCGTCCAGGGGGACGTCGGTGAGGTCGATCTCCGTGTTGCCGAAGCCGAGGGTGAAGCCACGCTCGGCCGCGGTACGGCTGGTGACGTCGTAGCTCCGGTCGCCGATCACCACCGAGGCCCCGTCGCGGTCGAGGCGCCATTCCCCGTCGTGGTCGGCGGCGAGGGCCGGACCGATGATCACGAAGCCGATGATGGCCAGGGCGGTCAGGCCACCGGAGCGACGACCCAGGATTCCGCACAGGATGATCGCGAGGCCGACCAGCACGATCCCGGCGCCCACGACCATGCTCGCGACCGGTCCGTCGTAGTGGCCGGTGCGGTCGGCGACCAGCAGGGCCGCCAGGCCGATCAGGATCAGTCCGACCACCGCGCCGGTCACGGCCGAGCCGGGTCCGGGGACGCGTCGCTTCGGTGCCTTGGCGGGCTTCGGCGGCTTCGGCGGGCGCGGTGGCTGCTGCGCCGACGGGCCGCTCGGCTGGGGCTGCTGCCAGGACGGGGCGGCGCCGGCGGGTGCCGGGCCGGGGGGCGTCGCGCCAGGTGTGGTCGCGCCGTCGGGGGCAGCGGGGTAGGCGGCCGTGCCGTGCGGGTTCACGCCGTACGGTGCCGACCCGTAGGACTGTGCCGACCCGTAGGACGGTGCCGACCCGTAGGTCGGGGCCGGGCCGGGCGTCGTCGGGCCGGAGCTGACAGGTGCGCCGGTCGATGGCCGCGGCGGGGGCGGAGCGGTCGCCGGTGCGGGGGCTGCGGGGTCCGTCATCGGAGCCTGACCTTCCATCGGAGGTCGCCGGCGGGTGTTCGCGGCGATGATGATCAGCGCGATCAGGGCGGCGGTCCACGCCACGGCCGGGAACCAGCCGTTGTCGAACGGACCCCAGCCGAACCACCAACCGCCGTTGGTCAGACCGATCAGCACCAGGACACCGGCGCCGATCAGGCCGCCGTCCCAGTCGCCGCGGATCGCCTGCTCCAGGTGGATCCGGCCGTCCGGCTCGGGCAGCAGCGCCCAGGCCACGCCGTAGAGGACCAGCCCGAAGCCCAGCAGCACGCTCAGACCGAGCAGGCCGCGGACCAGCAGCGGGTCCATGCCGAAGCGTTCGCCCAGACCGGAGGCCACACCACCGATCCAGCGGTCCTGACCGCGGGTGATGCCGACCTTGCGGATCGCGCCGAAGAAGCCGTCCCCGCTCGGTGCGCCGGGCTGTCCGGTCGCTGGTCCGGAACCGGCCGGGGGCGGGGTGCCCGGGCCGTAGCCGGTGCTGTCGTTCGTCATGCTCCGATCCTGACCCGCGGCGGTACCCGGAGGACATCGGGGGCCACCCTGAGCCACCCCTGAATCCCACCCCCGGCACCCCGGAGTTCGGCGGCCAGGGGTTCAGGCGGCGGCGGGGACATGTGACCATCGGTGCATGCAGACCCCCGTCCGGCCCCCGTTGCGCCGACCCGAACGCGGTCGCGTCCTCGGCGGCGTGGCGGCGGGGCTCGCGCTGCACCTCGGCGTGTCCGTGCGGATGGTCCGGGCGCTGTTCGTGGTGCTCACCCCGGTGGGCCTGTTCGGGCCGCTGGTCTACGTGTTCTGGTGGGTCACGGTGCCGGTCGGCGATCCGGTCGACCTGGCCGGGTCCCGTCCCGCGGCGCAGAGCCGCCTGGCCCCGGTGCTGAGTCCGGCGCGGGTGCAGCAGCTGCGCCGGTTGCCGTGGGGCCAGATCGCCGTCGGTGCCGGTCTGGTGGTGGCGGCCGCGGCGCTGCTGCTCAACCGGTCCGGCAGTTCGATCGGGTCGAGCTGGCTGGTGCCGGTGCTGTTGCTGATCGCCGGTGTCGCCCTGGCCTGGAGCCAGTTGGACGCGGTGCAGAAGGAGCGCAAGGTCGACCGGCGTCGACCGGTCAGTCTGCTGCGGCTGGTCGGCGGTCTGGTGATCGCCGCGGTGGGCGTGCTGCTGCTGGTCGGCAAGGAGACCGACCCCGCCGTCCTGGTGCAGTCGATGGTCGCGGCGCTCGCGGTGCTGGCCGGGGTGGCCCTGGTGCTCGCCCCCTGGTGGCTGCGGCTGGTCCGCGAACTCGGCGACGAGCGCACCGCGCGCGCCCGGGAGTCCGAGCGGGCCGACATCGCGGCCCACCTGCACGACTCGGTGCTCCAGACCCTCGCCCTGATCCGGGCCCGTGCCGACGACGCCACCGAGGTCGCCCGGTTGGCGCGCGCCCAGGAGCGCGAGCTGCGGGCATGGCTGTACGACGACCGCCCGGAGCCGGGCACCTCGGTGGTGGCGGTGCTGCGCGCCACCGTCGCCGAGATCGAGGACACCCGGGTCGGCTCCGAGGGCGAGGCGGTCACCATCGACGTGGTGGTGGTCGGCGACTGCGAGCCGGATCCGAACACCGACGCGCTGCTGCAAGCCACCCGGGAGGCGCTGCTGAACGCGGTGCGGCACGGCCGTCCGCCGGTGTCCTGTTACCTGGAGGTCGGGCCCACCGAGGTGGAGGCATTCGTCCGGGACCGCGGCACCGGCTTCGATCTGGACGCGGTGCCGTCGGACCGGTTCGGGGTGCGGGAGTCGATCCTGGGCCGGGTGCGCCGTCGCGGCGGCCGGGCGTCGGTGGTGTGCAAGGACGGCGGCGGCACCGAGGTGCGGTTGCAGGTGCCCCGGGCCGGCACGCCGGAGGCCGCGGGACACGCCGGTGCTGAGAGTGACGTCAGTGACGTCAGTGCCGACGGTGCCGGAGGGGCCGCGGAAGAGAGGACGATGCAGGCATGAGCGAACCGATCGACGTGGTGCTGGTCGACGACCACCTGATGTTCCGCGCCGGGGTGCGCGCCTCCCTGGACGAGCGGGTGCGGGTGGTCGGCGAGGCCGAGACCGTCGAGCAGGCGATCGCCGCGGTCCGGGAGCTGCATCCGCCGGTGGTGCTGCTGGACGTGCACCTGCCGGGTGGCGACGGCGGCGGTGGTGCGGAGGTGATCCGTGGCTGCCAGGACCTGCTGGCCGAGACCCGGTTCCTGGCGCTGTCGGTCTCCGACGCGGCGGAGGACGTGGTCGCGGTGATCCGGGCCGGGGCGCGCGGCTATGTCACCAAGGCGATCTCCGGCCCCGACCTGTCGGCCGCCGTGCAGCAGGTGGCCGGGGGCGACGCGGTGTTCAGCCCGCGCCTGGCCGGGTTCGTGCTGGACGCCTTCGGCACCGCGGCCGGGGACGTGGCCACCGGGGACGACGAACTGGATCGGCTGTCCGCCCGCGAGCGCGAGGTGATGCGGCTGATCGCACGCGGCTACTCCTACCGCGAGGTCGCCACCGAGCTGTTCATCTCGATCAAGACGGTGGAGACCCACGTGTCGGCGGTGCTGCGCAAGCTGCAGCTGTCGTCCCGGCACGAGCTGACCCGCTGGGCGGCGGCGCGCCGGTTGCTCTGACCACCTGGCGATTCATGTGAAGCTGGGGTTTCCCCCCACGCAAGGAGACGCCCCGATGGACGTTGTGTACGGCCTGCTCGTCGTGTTGCACCTGATCGGCTGGGCCATCGTGCTCGGCGGCTGCCTGGTGACCCTCCGGCAGAACGCGTTCCCGAAGGGTGCCTTCCACGGTGCGCTGACCGCACTGGTCACCGGGCTGATCATGACCGGGCTGCGGTCCGCCGAGGTCGCGGGGCTGGACAAGCCGGACAACGCCAAGATCGGCGTCAAGCTGGTGATCGCGCTGGTGATCACGGTGCTGATCTGGCTGGGACAGCGCAAGCCGGAGCAGGTCACCAAGGGCCGGGTCGGCCTGGTGCTGGGTCTCACCGTCGTGAATGTGGTGATCGCCGTCCTGTGGCGGTGACCTGCTCCGGCGGCGGCACTCAGAAGTTGCAGGTGTAGGTCACGCCGTCGACGTAGTGCGTGCCGTTGCCGAGGTCCTGGCAGGTCTCGTACAGCGCGAAGGCGCTGATCCCGATGATGGTGCCGACGATCAGCCAGATCGCGCCGACCGCGATCGCGATCCAGGCCATCACCTTGCTGGCGGTGTCGTTGGTGCCGCGCTTCTTCACCAGCGCGACGATGCCCAGCACGATGCCGATCAGGCTGGTGCAGCCGAGCACCGACAGCACCAGGGCGATGATCGCCAGGGTCTTGGAGCCGGTGGGCTGCGGCGCGGCGTAGGGCTGGTAGCCGGGTGCCGCCGGGTGAGCCGGCGCGGACGGGTAGGCGGGCGCCGACGGGTACTGCGGTGCGGCCGACGACGCGGTCGGTCCCTGACCGGGCTGCGTCGCCCCGTCGCCGGGCGCGGGGTAGGTCGGGAAGCCGCCGGTGGGCTGGTTCGGCTCCTGCGGCTGCTGCGGCTCGGGCGGGGGCACGGGCGTGCTCATGGGTCCTCGTCTCATCTGGGATGGTGCGACGCGATCCTGCCAGGCGGCGTCGTCCCCTGTCAGGCGGACCCGGATCGGGATGTCGGTGCGGACGCCTAGGCTGGTGCCGCCATGACGTCGCTCTTCGAGAACCTCCCGCTGCCAGGACTGGACCTCGCCCGCCTGCCTGCCGCCCCGCCGCGGACCGCAGGCGCCGACGAGCCGCGCCGACCGAGCCACCACCGCGGTGACCCGGGCGCGCTGCTGGAGGGCCTCAACCCCGAGCAACGGGCCGCCGTGCTGCACACCGGGGGTCCGCTGCTGATCGTCGCGGGCGCCGGGTCCGGCAAGACCCGGGTGCTGACCCACCGGATCGCGTACCAGCTGGCGACCGGTCGGGCGCGGGCCGGGGAGATCCTGGCGATCACCTTCACCAACAAGGCGGCGGCGGAGATGCGCGAGCGGGTCGCCGCGCTGGTCGGCCCGTCCGCCCGGGCGATGTGGGTGTCGACCTTCCACTCGGCCTGCGTGCGGATCCTGCGCGCCGAGGCCAAGACGCTCGGCCTGCGGACCAGCTTCTCGATCTACGACTCCGCGGACTCCCAGCGCCTGATCACCCTGGTGGCGCGCGAGCTGGAGCTCGACCCGAAGCGCTACCCGCCCAAGGCGCTCGGCTCGAAGATCTCCTCGCTCAAGGACGAGCTGGTCGCGCCGGAGGACTTCGCGGCGACCGACGGCGGCGACGGCGGCAGCGACTTCGACCGGACCCTGGCGCAGGTGTACACCCGGTACCAGCAGCGGTTGCGGCAGGCGAACGCGCTGGACTTCGACGACCTGATCATGACCACGGTCAACCTGCTGCAGGCGTTCCCGGCGGTCGCCGAGCACTACCGCCGCCGGTTCCGGCACGTCCTGGTCGACGAGTACCAGGACACCAACCACGCGCAGTACGTGCTGGTGCGGGAGCTGGCCGGGGCCGGGATCGACAGCGGCGCCGAGGTGCCGCAGGCCGAGCTGACGGTGGTCGGCGACTCGGACCAGTCGATCTACGCCTTCCGGGGCGCGAACATCCGCAACATCATGGAGTTCGAGGCCGACTACCCGGACGCCACCACGATCCTGCTGGAGCAGAACTACCGCTCCACGCAGACGATCCTGTCCGCGGCGAACGCGGTGATCAGCCGCAACCCGGGCCGCAAGGCCAAGCGGCTGTGGACCGACTCCGGCCAGGGCGCGCAGATCGTCGGCTACGTGGCGGACGACGAGCACGCGGAGGCCCGGTTCGTCGCGGAGGAGATCGACAAGCTCGGCGACTCCGACGGCGTGCGCCCCGGCGACGTGGCGATCTTCTACCGCGCCAACGCCCAGTCCCGTGCGCTGGAGGAGGTCCTGGTCCGGGTCGGCCTGCCCTACAAGGTGGTCGGCGGCACCCGGTTCTACGAGCGCAAGGAGATCAAGGACGCCGTCGCGTACCTGCGGGCGATCGCCAACCCCGACGACGACGTCAACCTGCGCCGGATCCTCAACGTGCCCAAGCGCGGGCTCGGCGAGCGCTCCGAGGCGATGGTGGCCGCCTTCGCCGAGCGGGAGCGGATCTCGTTCGGGGCCGCGCTGGACCGGTTGGACGAGGTGCCCGGACTGGGCACCCGCGCCATCTCCGGGCTGCGGGTGTTCGCCGGGATGATGGCCGACCTGCGCGCACTGGCCGAGTCCGGCGACGCCGGGCCCGCCGAGGTGCTGGGCGCGGTGCTGGACCGCAGCGGCTACCTGGCGGAACTGCGTGCCAGCGAGGACCCGCAGGACCAGACCCGGGTGGAGAACCTGGCCGAGCTGCACGCGGTGGCGACCGAATTCGAGGAGTCCGAGCCGGAGGGCGACCTGGCCGACTTCCTGGAGCGGGTGTCCCTGGTGGCCGACTCGGACCAGATCCCGAGCGACGACGGTGGTGACGAGGGCGAGCAGAAGACCGACCAGGGCGTGATCACCCTGATGACCCTGCACACCGCCAAGGGCCTGGAGTTCCCGGTGGTGTTCCTGACCGGGATGGAGGACGGCACCTTCCCGCACATGCGGTCGCTGGCCGACACCGACCAGCTGGCCGAGGAACGACGGCTCGCCTACGTCGGGCTCACCCGGGCGCGGGAGCGGCTCTACATCTCCCGCGCGGCGACCCGCACCGCCTGGGGGGTGCCGAACGAGTTCCCCGCCAGCCGGTTCCTGGACGACGTGCCCGAGGACCTGATCGACTGGCGGCGGCGCGAGTCGAGCACCGATCGGCTGCGCGGCTCCGGTGGCTTCCTGGGCGGCCGTGGCGGCTTCGGCTCCTACGGCAACTCCGGTGAGCGCGCGGGGGAGCGGGCCCGCGACCGGCGCCGGGTGGACCTCAGCCAGCGACCGGCCGGCGGGGCGACCTTCGGGTCGGCGACCCCGCGCGCCGACGCGCAGATCCCGGATCTGGCGGTGGGCGACAAGGTCACCCACGACAGCTACGGCATGGGCACCGTGGTCGCGATGGAGGGGGCGGGGCAGAACGCCGTCGCGAAGGTCGACTTCAAGTCCGAGGGCACCAAGCGGTTGCTGCTGAGGTTCTCCCCGGTCACCAAGCTCTGAACAGGGCACAATGCGCGCATGCGTAGTCCTCTCTTCGACCAGGTCCACGCCGAGATCCAGACCAGTGAGCGCTTCGCGCTGCAGAGCTCCAAGATGCTCAAGGTCACCCTCGGCCCCGATGTGCTGTCCGCCAAGGGCGCGATGGTCGCGTACCAGGGGCAGGTGCAGTTCCATCACGAGGGTTCCGGCTCGGTGGCCCGCTTCGTCAAGAACGCGATCAGCTCGGACAACCAGCCGCTGATGCGGGTCTCCGGCCAGGGCGAGGTGTTCTTCGCCCGGTCGGCGGAGAACGTCTTCCTGCTGCAGCTGGAGGGCGACGCGATCAGCGTGAACGGCTCCTCGCTGCTGGCCTTCGACTCCGCGCTCCAGTGGGACCTGCACCGCACCAAGGGCGCCGGGATGATGACCGCCGGGCTGTTCAACACCCTGATCCAGGGCCAGGGCATGGTCGCGCTGACCTCGCACGGTGCCCCGATGATCCTCGACTGCTCGCAGCAGCCGACCTTCGTCGACCCGAATGCCGCGGTGTGCTGGTCGGCGAACCTGACTCCGGGCATCGTGAACAGCATGAACGTCCGCTCGCTGGTGCGCGGCGGCACCGGTGAGGCGATCCAGTACAGCTTCCACGGCCCGGGCTTCGTCGTCGTGCAGCCCTCCGAGGGTTACCCGATCCCGACCGCGTAAGGACGTTGGTCCCGGCCCGTTGTCTCGATGTGGAGATAAATGGGCCGGGACCTGGTTACGATCGACGGCGGCAGAGCAGCCGATCCCGACCCGGGATACATGGGAAGGACCGCAACACGTGGACCTGTTCGAATACCAGGCACGCGACCTCTTCGAGCGGCACGGGGTTCCCGTTCTGGGCGGGATCGTCGCCCGGACCGTCGCCGAGGCGCAGCTAGCAGCACAGACCCTCCTGGCAGCCCCCGACGCCACCGGCGTCGTCGTGGTGAAGGCGCAGGTCAAGACCGGCGGCCGTGGCAAGGCCGGTGGCGTGAAGATCGCCCGGTCGGCGCAGGAGGCGGCCGAGCGCGCCGAGGAGATCCTCGGCATGGACATCAAGGGCCACACCGTCCACCAGGTGATGATCGCGGCCGGCGCGAACATCGACCAGGAGTTCTACTTCTCCCTGCTGCTGGACCGCTCCGAGCGGCGCTACCTGGCGATGGCCAGCGTCGAGGGCGGCATGGAGATCGAGCAGCTCGCGGTGGAGCGGCCGGACGCCCTGGCCAAGGTGCCGGTCGACCCGCGCACCGGCATCGACGCGGCGAAGGCATCGGAGATCGTCGCCACCGCCGGCTTCGCCCCCGAGGTCGCCGACCAGGTGGCCGAGGTGCTGCAGCGGCTCTGGGACGTCTACCGCGAGGAGGACGCCACCCTGGTCGAGGTGAACCCCCTGGTGCTGACCGCCGAGGGCCGGGTCGTCGCCCTGGACGGCAAGGTGTCCCTGGACGCCAACGCCGACTTCCGGCACGCCGACCACGCCGAGCTGGCCGACCCGACCGCGGACGACCCGCTGGAGGCGAAGGCCAAGGAGAAGGACCTCAACTACGTCAAGCTGGACGGCGAGGTCGGCGTGATCGGCAACGGCGCCGGTCTGGTGATGAGCACCCTGGACGTCGTCGCCTACGCGGGCGAGGAGCACGGCGGCGTGAAGCCGGCGAACTTCCTGGACATCGGCGGTGGCGCCTCGGCCGAGGTGATGGCCGCCGGACTGGACATCATCCTGTCCGACCCGCAGGTGAAGTCGGTGTTCGTCAACGTCTTCGGTGGCATCACCGCCTGCGACGCGGTCGCCAACGGCATCGTCGCGGCGCTCGGCATCCTGGGCGACCAGGCGACCAAGCCGCTGGTGGTCCGGCTGGACGGCAACAACGTGATCGCCGGTCGCCGCATCCTGCGGGACGCGAACCACCCGCTGGTCACCCTGGCCGAGACGATGGACGGCGGGGCCGCCGAGGCAGCCCGGCTCGCCCACACCGCCTGAGACCATCCGAGAAGCGAAGAAGAGAGACAACCCACCCATGGCGATCTTCCTGACCGCGGACTCCCGGGTCATCGTCCAAGGCATGACCGGCTCCGAAGGCAGCAAGCACACCACCCGGATGCTGGCCTCCGGCACCACCATCGTCGGCGGAGTGAACCCGCGGAAGGCGGGCACCAGCGTCGAGTTCCCGCGCGGTGACGGCTCCGGGCTCACCGTCGCGATCCCGGTCTTCGGCTCGGTGGCGCAGGCGGTCGAGTCCACCCGTGCCGACGTGTCGGTGATCTTCGTGCCGCCGGCCTTCACCAAGGCGGCGGTGATCGAGGCCGTCGACGCCGGGGTTCCGCTGATCGTGATCATCACCGAGGGGGTGCCGGTCGCCGACACCGCCGAGTTCTTCGCCTACGCGCAGGAGAAGGGGGTGCGCCTGATCGGCCCGAACTGCCCCGGCCTGATCAGCCCGTCCCAGTCCAACGTCGGCATCATCCCCTCCGACATCACCGGCCCGGGTCGGATCGGTCTGGTGTCCAAGTCCGGCACCCTGACCTACCAGATGATGTACGAGCTGCGTGACCTCGGGTTCTCCACGGCGGTCGGCATCGGCGGCGACCCGATCATCGGGACCACGCACATCGACGCGCTCGCCGCCTTCCAGGAGGACCCGGACACCGACCTGATCGTGCTGATCGGGGAGATCGGTGGCGACGCCGAGGAGCGGGCGGCGGCGTTCATCCAGGCCAACGTCACCAAGCCGGTGGTCGCCTACGTCGCCGGGTTCACCGCGCCGGAGGGCAAGACCATGGGGCACGCCGGGGCGATCGTCTCCGGGTCGGCGGGCACCGCAGCCGCCAAGAAGGAGGCGCTGGAGGCCGCCGGCGTCCAGGTCGGCACCACGCCCACCGAGACCGCGGAGCTGGCGCGCAAGCTGCTCGCCTGAGCGCACCGACGCGGCGTGTCGATCATCATGACGGCACGCCGCGTCGGGTGACCTCCCTGGGCCACCGGCTCGGGGGAAGATGGCGCGATGAGTCACCGAACCCGGCCACCCAGCACGTCCCGGGTTCTCGACGACCGCACGCCCAACCGATTCTTCGCCTCCGACCTGGACGGGGCTCCGCGCTGGGTCGGCGGGATGCTCGCCGGGTTGCAGGCGGCACTGCTGTCCCTGCTGCTGGTGGTCGTGCCCGCGATCGCCGCCTTCGTGGCGACCTCCTCGGCCCCGGCCACCGACGGGGTGCCGTGGACCAGCGCCCTCCAGGTCGGCGCCGGGGTGTGGCTGCTGGCCCACGGGGTGCCCTTCCCGACCGCTCCGTCGGTGACGCTCGCCCCGCTCGGGTTGACCGCCCTGGCCGTGTTCAGTGCCTGGGCGTCGGCGCGCCGCTCGGGCTACGCCACCTGGCGGTCCTACGGCGCCGGAGTGCTGGCCTACACCGGGGTGCTGGTCCTGGTCGGGTTGTTCTCCGGGGTGCCGCTGCTGCACCTCGGGATCGGGGTGTTCGCCGCCGTCACCGTCTCCGGGCTGGGGCTCGGCGCGGGGCTGCTCCGCCGGGCCGAGGCGCCCCGGGTCGCCACGCTGCTGCAGCCGGTGCGACGACGGCTGCCGGATGCCGTCGCGCAGGGGATCGGGGCCGGGGCGGTGTCCCTCGTCGCCCTGCTGGGGGTCTCGGCGCTGCTCACCGTCGGCTGGATCCTGGCCGGACGGAGCACCATCGGTGACGTGGTCACCGGGTTGGGCCTGGACGCGGTCGGCGGGGTCGTGCTCGCGGTCGGTGAGCTCGCCTACCTGCCCACCCTGGTGATCTGGGCGATGTCCTGGCTCTCCGGCCCCGGCTTCGCGGTGGGCACCGGTACCTCTTTCACTGTCGGTGGCGCCGACACCGGAGCACTGCCCGCGGTGCCGATCCTCGGTGCGCTGCCCGCCCCCGACATCGCGGGCGGCGTGCTGCGCTACATCCCGGTGCTCACCGTGCTGACCGGGCTGCTCGCCGTGCTCTGGCTGCGCCGACGACTCGACTCGCGCAGTGCCTGGCACCCGGTGATCGCCGGAGCCGTGGCCGCTGTGGTCGCCGGGGTGGGTGCCGGGTTGCTCGCGGCGCTGGCGTCCGGTGGCATCGGGCCGGGCAGGATGACCCACTTCGGACCGGCGCCGCTCCTGGTCGGACTCACCGTGGCGGCCGGGACGGCGGTGGCGATGGTGCTCGTGCTGCTGCCCGCCGACCGGAACGTCCGCACCGCGGTCGCCTCGGCGGCGCGGGGTGGGTGGCGGCGGATCCGCGGCGGCGCGCAGGCGGACGTCAGGGCCACGGCGACGGCTGCGGGTGGCACGACCACTGGTGGCACGGACTCGGCTCCCGGCGGACGCGCCGCGGGCGACTAGGACCCGCTGCCGCCCAGCCACCCCTCCATCAGCTCGGTGGACCGCTGCTCGTACTCCACCTGACAGCTGGTGCGCGCCGATTCGGTGACCGCCGAGCCGAGGCAGTCCTGCAACGCCGTCTGCGCGGGCCACAGGGCCAGCGGGGCGAGGGTCATCAGCCCCAGCAGCCCGGCCAGCGCCAATCCGACCACCACCATCGGCGCCAGCGCACCACCGACCCGGCCCCTCGACGCGGTGCGCAGCGCCCGGATGCCGGTGACCACCGCACCGACCAGGAACAGCACTGCCGCAGCGCCCCAGGGCAGCGGCAGCATGCTGACCAGCACCGCCGCGATCATCCAGATCCCGAACAGGCGCACCAGGCGACCGGTCTCCAGCACCAGCGCGGGGTCCGGCGGCTCAGGTGGCTCAGTGGGCCCAGGGTGCTCGGGCGGCACCGGCGGGCGCTGCGGAGCCGGGCGCAGCTGCTGGGGCCCGGGCGGCGTGAGCGGCTGCTGCCGAGGGTCCGGGGTGGGACGGTCGGCGGGCGGCGGTGCGTACGGGTTGCTCACCGGAGCATCCTCGCACCGGTCGCCCGCTACAGTCCGACCTCATGCAGCCAGCACCCCCCAGCCACCCCACCCGCAGCACCGGTCGCCTGGTGGTGCTGATCTCCGGCACCGGCAGCAACCTGGCAGCGCTGCTCGCCGCCCAGCGGGACCCGGCGTACCCGGCCCGGGTGGTCGGCGTCATCAGTGACCGGGCCGGTGCCGGCGGGCTGGACATCGCCCGGGCCGCCGGGGTGCCGACCGCCGTCGTGGCGCCGGGGGACTTCCCGGACCGGGACGCCTGGAACGTCGGCCTGGCGGAGGCGATCGCGGTCTTCGGGCCAGATCTGGTGGTCTCCGCCGGGTTCATGCGGATCCTGGGCGAGCCGGTGCTGGGTCGGTGGCCGGACCGGGTGGTGAACACCCACCCGGCGCTGCTGCCGTCCTTCCCCGGAGCGCACGCGGTGCGGGACGCGCTGGCCTACGGGGCGAAGGTGACCGGGTCGACCCTGCACGTGGTGGACGCGGGCACCGACACCGGGCCAGTGATCGCCCAGGTCGCGGTCGAGATCCTGCCGGGGGAGGACGAGTCGGCGCTGCACGAGCGGATCAAGGTCGCCGAGCGGGTGATGCTGGTCGAGTGGGTGGGGCGCATCGTCGCCGGTGGTCTGCGGGTCGAGGGGCGTGTGGTCACCGTCGGTTAGGCTCGTCCACGGTCGCGACTGGCGAAGGGTGGAACCAACCACCGGGGAGCGGCCGGAGTCACCTCCACCGACGCGTCGATCGCCTGGGCGCGCGGGGAACCGCTGCACACCCGCACGCCGTCCCGGAGGAGACCATGTCCCACGCCGATCTGCCCTCGCTGCCCGTCGTCGCCGACCGTGAGGCGGAGGACACCCGTCGACCGATCCGCCGCGCGCTGATCTCGGTCTACGACAAGACCGGCCTGACCGAGCTGGCGACCGCCCTGCACGCCGCCGGGGTGGAGCTGGTGTCCACCGGGTCGACCGCGGGCACCATCGCCGCCGCCGGGGTGCCGGTGACCCGGGTGGAGGAGCTGACCGGCTTCCCGGAGTGCCTGGACGGACGGGTCAAGACCCTGCACCCGCGGGTGCACGCCGGGATCCTGGCCGACACCCGGCGTCCCGAGCACCTGGCGCAGCTGGACGAGCTGGGGGTGGCGCCCTTCGAGCTGGTCGTGGTGAACCTCTACCCGTTCACCGCGACCGTGGCCTCCGGCGCCACCCCGGACGAGTGCGTCGAGCAGATCGACATCGGCGGACCGTCGATGGTGCGCGCGGCGGCGAAGAACCACCCCAGCGTCGCCGTGGTGGTGGACCCCGCCGGGTACGACCAGGTGATCGCCGCCGTCGGTGCCGGGGGCTTCACCCTGGGCCAGCGAGGTCGGCTGGCGGCGCAGGCGTTCGCGCACACCGCCGCCTACGACGTGGCGGTGGCCTCCTGGATGGGCGGCATCGGCGCCCCCACCGACGACGGCTCCGGCTTCCCGGCGTTCGCGGGGGCGAGCTGGGAGCGGGCGGACGTGCTGCGCTACGGCGAGAACCCGCACCAGCGCGCCGCCGTGTACACCGCACCGGGTGCGAGCGGGCTGGCCACCGCCACCCAGCTGCACGGCAAGGCGATGAGCTACAACAACTACGTGGACGCCGACGCCGCCTGGCGGGCGGCACACGACCACGACGGTCCGGCGGTGGCGATCATCAAGCACGCCAACCCGTGCGGGATCGCGGTCGGCTCGGACATCGCCGACGCCCACGCCAAGGCGCACGCCTGCGATCCGGTCTCCGCCTACGGCGGTGTGATCGCCGCGAACCAGCCGGTCACGGTCGCCCTGGCCGAGCAGATCGCCCCGGTGTTCACCGAGGTCGTCGTCGCCCCCGCCTTCGAGCCGGCGGCGCTGGAGATCCTGTCCCGGAAGAAGAACATCCGCCTGCTGGTGGTCGACGGGGTGCCCGGTGCCGGAACCGAGCTCCGGCCGATCAGCGGCGGCGTGCTGGTGCAGGAGTCCGACCGGATCGACGCCCCCGGTGACGACCCGGCGACCTGGACCCTGGCCGCCGGTGACGCCGCCGACGCCGCCACGCTCGCCGACCTGACCTTCGCCTGGCGTGCCGTGCGCGCGGTGAAGTCGAACGCGATCCTGCTGGCCGACGGCGGCGCCTCGGTCGGCGTCGGGATGGGTCAGGTCAACCGGGTCGACTCCTGCCGGTTGGCGGTCGAGCGGGCCAACACCGGCACCGAGCGGGCGCGGGGAGCGGTGGCCGCCTCCGATGCGTTCTTCCCGTTCGCCGACGGGCTGCAGGTGCTGCTGGACGCCGGGGTCCGTGCGGTGGTCCAGCCCGGCGGGTCGGTCCGGGACGAGGAGGTCATCGCCGCGGCGCAGGCCGCCGGTGTCACCCTCTACCTGACCGGCACCCGGCACTTCGCGCACTGACCCGCGAGGGGTCGTGCCTCACAGCCGGCCGTCAGGTTGGCGCGCCACCCTGGGTCGTCGTCAGCCGAGAATGACCCCAGGAGCAACGCCGTGAGCACGACCCCTCGCCGGTCCGATCTGAAGAAGCTGCCGAAGAAGGACCGCCGGGTGCTGGCCCGTGAGCTGGCCCGGATCGAGCGCGAGCGCGAGCTCGCCCGACGACGACGCAACCGGCGGCTCGGCTGGACCGGTGCCGGATTGGCGGTGTTCGCCGTCGGTGTGGTCGCGGTGCTGGTGGTGCAGTCGTCGGCGCGGGCGGCGCACCTGGGGCCGAAGAACATGCTCAGCGACGGTGTGGTGCTGACCGGCGACGGCAGCACGGTGACCGCCACCCGGACCAGCGCGCTCGATCCGGACACCGAGCCGACCCCGACCGTGGTGGACCGCAGCTCCGGGGCGCTGGACCTGGTGCTCTACCTGGACTACCGCTCGCCGCAGGCGCAGACCTTCTGGGCGGCGAACGGTGACCAGATCGATTCCTGGGTCACCCAGGGCCTGGCCACCCTGGAACTGCATCCGGTCGCGGTGCTGGACGACGCCGCGGTGGCAGCGCCGACCCCGACCGCCGCCGCATCGCCCGCACCCACCGCACCGTCCGCGAGCATCGACACCACCGGCGACTACTCGGTGCGCGCCGCCAATGCGCTGGCCTGCGTCGCCGACACTGTGCCGGACAACGCGCTGAGCGTGCACCAGGCGCTGATCGGCGCCCAGCCCGACCTGGGGGCAGCGGGCCTCACCGACGACCAGCTCGCCGACCTCGTGCGCGGCACCGGGATCACCAACACCACGGTCACCGACTGCCTCAGCGACCACAGCTTCGAACCCTGGGTGCGGGACGCCACCGACCGAGCAGCCGACAGTGTGGGAGCGACCGATGCCGCACCGGTGCTGATGGTCGCGGGGGAGCGGTACACCGGATCGCTGGACGACAACCAGGCACTGGTCGCCTTCATCACCGAGGTCAGCGAGCAGCTCGCCGCCGAGTCCAGCCCGGCCCCGACCGCGACCCCGACTCCCACGACCCCGACCGACCGCCCCACCGCGCAGTAGGCCGGACCGCCCGCGCCGGTCCGACCGCAGGGGGACGCACGGGTCGGATCGGGGGTGGATGTGGCCACCGACCTGGGTTTCTACGCTGGTCGGCATGGGAACGTGGACGTGGCCGGCCTGGGTGGGCGTGATCGGCGGACTGATGGTGTTCGCCGGAGTGTTCCTCCCGGCGGTGGTCTGGCAGAGCCGACGGTTCGGCCGTCTCAGCGCCCGACGGCTGCTCGGCACCGCGGCGCTCGCGATCTACGGCGTGGCGCTGGTCGCGTACACCCTGCTGCCCCTGCCCTCCGGTGATCTGGCGCTGTGGTGCGCCGAGCACGGGGTCGGCGGCGCGCAGCTGCACCCGTTCCAGTTCATCGCCGACATCCGCCGGGACACCGCCGGTCTGAGCCTGGTCGCCACCCTGCGCAGCGTCGCGGTGCTGCAGGTGGTGTTCAACGTCCTGCTGTTCATCCCCTGGGGCGTGTTCGCCCGGGGGTTCGCGGGCTGGGGTGTGGTCCGGGCGACGGTCACCGCCGCGCTCGGCTCCCTGCTGATCGAGGTCACCCAGTTCACCGGGATCTTCGGTCTGATCGGCTGCTCCTACCGGCTGGGCGACGTCGACGACCTGATGACCAACACCCTCGGCGGATTGCTGGGTGCGCTGATCGCGCCGGTGATCATGCGGTGGATGCCGCGTCCCGCCGACCTGGCCCGCGGCCGGGGGACCCCGCGACCGGTGGGTGCGCTGCGCCGCTGGCTGGGCATGCTGATCGACGTCATGGCGGTGTTCGCCCTGGGCGCGGCGCTCGGGATCGGCTGGATCCTGGCCGGCTATCTGGTGGACGGGACCACCTGGAATCCGCCCGACCTGGTGACCACCTGGCTCCCGGCGGCCTTGCTGCTCTGGCTTCCGCCGCTGATCGGCTCCGGGGCGTCCCTCGGTCAGCGTGCGATGTGGCTCGAACCGCGCTGGCGCGGTGCCACCGGTGAGCTGGTGCGCGGTGACCTGGCGCGACGTGTGCTGCGCGGGCTGTGCGGCGCCGGCGGGTGGGGCGTGCTGATCTCGATCGACGGGTGGGGCCTGGTGCTGGTCGCTTTCGTGATCGCCACGGTGGTGGCGGTGCCGGGCACCCGCGGGCACCGGGGGTTGTCCTACGCGATCACCGGCGCGGAGCTGGTGGACGCCCGCACCCCGCGCTGAGCGCTCAGGCCCGCAGCGCCGAGCGGAGCTGCACGGCCGGGTCGGCGGCGGCGACGCGGTCCAGCTCGGGCAGCTGCTCGGCGGCGAACAGCCGACGGGCCGCCGCCACGTCCCGGGGCCGGTCGACGGTGAAGACGGCGGTCAGCCGGTCGCTGTCCGGCGCGAACCACAGGGCGGCCCACCCGCTGGCGTCGTCCGGGTCGCCGCGCAGCACCACCTCGTCACCGTGTCCCGGGTGGCCGTACAGCGCCAGCTCGTGTCCGAACTGGGTGGAGAACACGTAGGGCGCCGGGTCCTCGGCGGCTGCCTCCCCGAGCAGACCCGCCACGACGGCGGCCGGTGCGCGCAGCGCCGCGTCCCAGTGCCCGCCGCTGACCCAGCCGTGCCGGGCGGAGCGACGCCGGGTCACGTCACCGACCAGCCGCACCCGGGACCGGGCGGGCAGGGGCGCACCGGTGCTGTCGGTGCTGTCAGTGCTGTCAGTGCTGTGGGTGACCGGGCCGTCCAGCGGGTCGACGAGCGGCGCGCCCCACTCGTCCACCCGCACCGCGCCGTCCGGGTCCCGGGGCAGGGCACCGTCCAGCCAGTCGGTGGCCGGTCGTGCCCCCACCGCCGCCAGCACCAGGTCGGCATCGATCCGCTCGCCGTCGGCGAGTGTCACGCCGCCGTCGTCCACGGTCGCTACCCGCACCCCGGTGCGCAGGTCGATCCCGGCCCGCTGCCACCAGTCCCGGGTCAGCTCACCGACGGCGCCCAGCACCGGCAACGGTCCGGCCAGCGCCTCCAGCACCGTCACCTCGAGCCGGTCCGGCAGGGCGGCCGCGGCGACCGTCGCCAGCTCCGCGCCGATCCAGCCCGCACCGACGATCACCAGGCGCCGCGCGTCGGCCACCGCGTGTCGCAGGGACTCCGCGTCGGCGGCGGTGTGCAGCACCCGAGCGGCGGGCCACGGGTTCATCGGGGTGGAGCCGGTGGCCACCACCACCGCGTCGGCCGCGATCTCGGTCGGCAGGTCGGGCAGCGCGCCGGGCCGGTCCCCGGCGGCAGCCACGCTCACCCGCACCCCGTCCGCGTCGACCCGCAGTCCGGTGGCCCGCACCCCGAGCAGCACGTCGTCGGCGGCGGTCAGCGCGTCGGCGGCCAATTCATCGGCCAGCCATGCGGGCGCGGGCCGGTCGAACAGGTGCTTGGACAGCGGCGGCCGGTCGTAGGGCGGCACGTCCTCGGCACCGATCAGTCCGATCCAGCCGGTGTGGCCCTGACGGCGCAGTTCCAGCACCGTGCGGGCCCCGGCGAGGCCGGCACCCACCACCAGGATCCGGGACGGGGCAGAGGTGTCGTCGGCTGCGCTCACCCGGCCACGGTAGTCTCGGCGGCGGCCTCGATCGAAGGGAGCAGCCCCGTGACCCCGACCACCCCCGGTCAGTCCGCGGCGGATCCGCTGGAGGACCCGGACGCCCGGTTCGGCCCCGACGGTCAGCCGCTCGACCCGCGGGAGATCGCCCGCGCGTCGCTGGAGGCAGGGCGCAACGCGTCGCTGTGGATCGTGGCTGGAGCGGTGCTCGCCTGCGTCGCGGTGGCCCTGGTCTGGGGACCGGGCTTCGGTGCCTCGCTGTTCGCCCTGCTGCTGGCGGGGTGTGCCGTGGTGCGGGCGGTCGTGCGCGGCCCGGGACCCGCCGTGCTGGTGGTGCGCAGGCGCGCCGTCGACGTGGTGACCCTGGCGTTCCTCAGCGTCAGCATCGGCGCGCTGGCCCAGATCCTGCCCTGAACGCGACACAGGGCGGCCCCGTCGGAACGGGACCGCCCTGCCGGAGAGCGCCGGGTCAGCGGACCTCGGTGATCTCCTCCTCGATCAGCACGTCGTCGGCCAGCTCGTCGTCCAGCTCGGCGTCGTCGTCACCGCCGCCGAAGCCGCGGTAGAGCAGCGCGGCGAGCACCGCACCGAACAGCGGCGCCACGGCGAACACCCACAGCTGACCCCAGGCCCAGCTCTCGGAGAAGATCGCCGCCGCCAGGCTGCGCGCCGGGTTCAGGCCGGCGTTGGTGATCGGGGTGGCGATCAGCACGGCCAGGGCCAGCACGGCGCCGTAGCCGACGGCGGACTTCTGCACGCCGGTGCGGTCGGTGGTGGTGCGGTTGCTCACCGCGAGGAACACGCCGACCAGGACCGCGGAGACCACGACCTCGACCAGCAGCGCGGCGATCAGGCTGAAGCCCTCGGTGCTGCCGGTGGACATCGCCAGCGGGGAGTGCGCCTCGAAGCCGTTCGCGGTCGAGCTGAAGAACTGCCGCTCGGCGGTCTGCAGCGCCGGGAAGGTGGACACCGGCAGGTACAGCACGGCCGAGGCCAGCGCGGCACCGATCACCTGGGCCACCCAGTACGGCAGCAGGTGGGCGAACCGGGTGCGACCGGCCAGCGCGGAGCCGAGCGTGATCGCCGGGTTCAGGTGTCCGCCGGAGACCCGGCCGATCGCCAGGTGCGCGGCACCGGCCGCCAGCCCGAAGGCCAGCGCGACGCCGAGGGCTCCGGCACCGGTGTAGGAGGCGTAGAGGGCCGTGCCCAGACCGGCGAGCACCAGCACGAAGGTGCCGAACGCCTCGGCGCCCAGACGGGCTGCCAGCGAGGCCCCCTCCGGGCGCAGCGGCACCGCGTACTCGTCGACCTCGACCTCGACGCCGGGGCGCGGCAGGCCGTAGCCGTCCGCGGCGCCGAAGCCCGCCTGGGCTGCCGGGCCGGGGGCGACCGGCGCGACCGGGACCTCGGCGGCCGGGGTCGGCTCGACCGGTGTGGCGTCGGCGGCGGTGGTCTCGGGCTGCTGCGGCGTCGGTTCCGGCGCGCCCGGGGCGCCGGGCTTCTCCTGCGACATGGTGATCCCGTCATTCGTCAGATCGGTGGAGCCGCGGGTCTGTGCCGCGGCGGTGGGTCGGCGCACCTGCTGCGCGCACCCGACCACTCAGCATGCCAGCCGACTCTGTGCGTCGCCTGGCAGTCCGGGTTGCGACCCGAAGTATCTCGACGTCAAGTAATCTGGCGGACATGGCCAAGATCAAGGTGCAGGGACCGGTCGTCGAGCTCGACGGCGACGAGATGACTCGGATCATCTGGCAGTTCATCAAGGACCGCCTGATCCACCCGTATCTGGACATCGACCTGCGGTACTACGACCTGTCGATCCAGAACCGCGACGCCACCGACGACCAGGTCACGGTCGACGCGGCGCACGCCATCAAGGAGCACGGGGTCGGCGTCAAGTGCGCCACCATCACCCCGGACGAGGCCCGGGTCGAGGAGTTCGGCCTCAAGAAGATGTGGGTCTCCCCGAACGGCACGATCCGCAACATCCTCGGCGGTGTGGTCTTCCGCGAGCCGATCATCATCAGCAACATCCCGCGGCTGGTGCCGGGCTGGAACAAGCCGATCATCATCGGGCGGCACGCCCACGGCGACCAGTACAAGGCGACCAACTTCAAGGTGCCGGGCGCCGGCACGCTCACGCTGACCTACACCCCGGCGGACGGCTCCGAGCCGATCCACCAGGAGGTCGTCACCTACCCGGAGGCGGGCGGCGTGGCGATGGGCATGTACAACTTCAACGAGTCGATCCGCGACTTCGCCCGGGCGTCCTTCGCCTACGGCCTGCAGCGGAACTACCCGGTGTACCTGTCGACCAAGAACACGATCCTCAAGGCCTACGACGGTGCCTTCAAGGACATCTTCCAGGAGGTGTTCGACCAGGAGTTCGCGTCCGCCTTCGCCGAGCGGGGCCTCACCTACGAGCACCGGCTGATCGACGACATGGTCGCCTCCGCGATGAAGTGGGAGGGCGGCTACGTCTGGGCCTGCAAGAACTACGACGGTGACGTGCAGTCCGACACCGTCGCGCAGGGCTTCGGCTCGCTCGGCCTGATGACGTCGGTGCTGATGACCCCGGACGGCAAGACCGTGGAGGCGGAGGCCGCACACGGCACCGTGACCCGGCACTACCGCCAGCACCAGCAGGGCAAGCCGACCTCGACCAACCCGATCGCGTCGATCTTCGCCTGGACCGGTGGCCTCAAGCACCGCGGCAAGCTGGACGGCACCCCCGAGGTCATCACCTTCGCGGAGACCCTCGAGGACGTCGTGGTCAAGACCGTCGAGTCCGGCAAGATGACCAAGGACCTCGCGCTCCTGGTCGGCCCGGACCAGCAGTGGCTCACCACCGAGGACTTCCTCGCCGCCCTGGACCAGAACCTCGCCGCGCGCCTGGGCTGATCCCGCGTGACCGACGGCCCCATTCCGCTGTGGCGGGGTGGGGCCGTTGTGGTCAGGTTCTGAACCCAAGCCCAGCACCGCTATCCTCCTGGGGTGGGCACTGAGAGGGTGACCCCGGGTTCGCAGTCTTCGCTCCGCGAAGCCAACCGCGCCCGGATCGTGAGTGCCGTCCAGCAGCGTGGCTCCCTCACGCAGGTCGAGCTGGCCGGTGTCACCGGGCTGTCACCCGCCACGGTGTCGAACATCGTCAAGGAGCTGACCTCCGCCGGGGTCCTGAACACCTCCTCCAGCATCCGCAGCGGCCGCCGTGCCCAGCAGGTGACCCTCGCCCGGAACCTCGGCCTGGTCGCCGGAGTGCACTTCGGTTCCCGGTCGTTGCGGGTCGCGATCGCCGACGCGGGGCAGCAGATCCTGGCCGAGCAGCGGATGCCGCTGCCGCCGGAGCACCGCGCCGACGCCGGACTCGAACGTGCCGCGCTGCTGATCGCCGAGCTGGTGGAGAGCCTGGACACCAGCCTGTCCGAGCTGATGGCGGTCGGGGTGGGGGTCCCGGCGCCGGTCGACCCGACCACCGGCCGGATCGTCTCCGCCGGGGTGCTGCGCGGCTGGGACGGCGTCTCGGTGACCGAGGTGCTGGAGCGACGGCTGGCGGCCCCGGTCTACGTGGACAACGACGCGAACCTCGGCGCGCTGGCCGAACTGCGCCAGGGCGCCGCGACCGGACGCCAGCACGTGGTCTACCTGAAGGTGTCCCACGGCGTCGGCGCCGGGCTGATCGTCGGCGGACGGCTGGTGCACGGGCGGGCCGGCGCGGCCGGGGAGTTCGGCCACATCACCGTGGACGAGAACGGTCCGATCTGCCGGTGCGGCAACCGCGGCTGCCTGGACGCGGTGATCGGCGCCCCGGCGCTGCTGCGGATGCTGGAGTCCAGCCACGGACACCTGACGCTGCCGGACGTGATCGCCCGCGCGCAGGACGGCGACCCGGGGTGCCGCCGGGTGATCTCGGACGCCGGTCGACTGCTCGCGGTCGCCGCGGCCGACACCTGCAACCTGCTCGACCCGGAGGTCGTGGTGGTCGGTGGTCGGCTGGCCGAGGCGGGGCCGATCCTGCTGGACACCTTCCGGTCGGTGCTGCTGCAACGCACCCTGCCCAGCACGGTCGGGCCGGTCGAGGTGGTGGCCACGGCGCTCGGCACCGAGGCGGAGGTGCGCGGTGCGCTCGCCCTGGCGATGGACCACGCCGGTGTGGCGGAATCTCTGGTGGTGGCAGGATGACCACCCACAGCAGTGGAGGAGGACCGGTGGCCTCACGGACGAGCACACCAGCCCTGTCGGTTCGCGGTGTGTCCTACCAGTACGGCGCGGTGCGTGCCCTGGTCGACGTCGACCTGGACGTGCACCCGCACGAGGTGGTCGCCGTCGTCGGTGACATCGGCGCCGGCAAGTCGACCCTCGCCCGGGTGATGTCCGGCGCGCTGGTGCCCGGTTCCGGCTGGATCGAGGTCGGCGGCGAGCGGGTCGTGCTGAACAACACCCGGGAGGCCCGGGAACGCGGGATCGCCGCGGTGTTCCAGGTCCCGGCGCTGGCGGAGAACCTGGACGTGGTGCAGAACCTGTTCCTCGGTCAGGAGCTGCGGCGCGGCGGGCTGCTGGACGAGCGGCTGATGGAGAAGCGCGCCTGGGAGGTGCTGAACCAGCTGGCGGCCCGGGTGCCGTCGGTGCGGGCCCCGCTCAGCTCGTTGTCCGGAGGGCAGCGGCAGGCGGTGGCGGTGGCCCGGGCACTGGTCGGCGAGCCGAAGGTCGTCGTGCTGGACGAGCCGCTGGCGTCGCTGGGCATCTCCCAGACCGCCGAGGTGCTGAACATGGTCGAACGGCTGCGCGAGGCCGGGCTCGGCGTGGTGATGATCAGCCACTCGATGGTGGACGTGCAGGCGGTCGCCGACCGGATCGTCGTGCTGCGCCTGGGCAGGGTCAGCGGCGACTTCGACGCCGAGCACGCCTCCTACGAGGACCTGATCGCGGCGATCACCGGGATCACGCCCGACGGCCGCAGCATCCGGCCGTCGCACGTGCTCTAGTCGTCAGCGGAAGACGATCGTGCGGTGCCCGTCGAGCAGCACCCGGTGCTCGGCGTGCCAGCGCACGGCCCGGGCCAGCGCTCGGCGCTCGACGTCCTGACCCAGTGCCACCAGGTCGTTCACGCCCCGGGTGTGGTCGACCCGCTCCACGTCCTGCTCGATGATCGGACCCTCGTCCAGGTCACCGGTGACGTAGTGGGCGGTGGCGCCGATCAGCTTCACGCCCCGCTCGTGCGCCTGGGCATAGGGCCGGGCGCCCTTGAACGACGGCAGGAACGAGTGGTGGATGTTGATCACCCGACCGGCGAGCTTGCGGCACAGGTCGTCGGAGAGGATCTGCATGTAGCGGGCCAGCACGACCAGTTCGACGTCCAGGTCCTCGACCAGCGCGAGCAGCCGCGCCTCCGCCTCGGCCTTGGTGTCCTTGGTGACCGGCACGTGGTGGAAGTCGATCCCGTAGAACGCCGCCAGGTCGGTCAGTGCGGTGTGGTTGGACACCAAGCCCACGATGTCGATCGGCAGACCCTCGGACCGCTGCCGGAACGCCAGGTCGTTGACGCAGTGCGCGGCGGTGGACCCCAGGATCAGCGTGCGCATCGGTCGGCCCGCGACGTCCAGGGTCCAGGTCATGCCGAACCGGTCGGCCAGCGGCTCCAGGTCGGCGGTCAGCTGCTCCCGGGTCGCGGTCGCGGCGACCTCGACCCGCATGAAGAACAGGCCGGACAGCGGGTCGCCGAACTGCTGCGACTCGGTGATGTTGCCCCCGTGGGCGGCCAGCAGACCGGCGACAGCGGCGACGATGCCGGGCTGGTCGGGGCAGGACAGCGAGAGCACCCAGGAGGTAGACACGACGGTGAGGGTACTCGGGGCGGTCGGGGACGATGCCCCGCTGTCCACACACAGGACTTCCGGGTGGTCGGGAAGGCGTCCCGGCTGCGACGATAGGACCATGAGCCAGACCGAGGTGACCATCCGGCCCGTCGACGACGCCGAGGCGGGCGAACTGCTCACGCTGCGCCGGGCCGCGTTCGTCACCGAGGCCCAGCAGTACAACGACCCGAACATCCCGCCGCTGACCCAGACGCTCAGCGAGCTGCGTGCCGACCTGGCCAAGGACGGCGTGGTCACGCTCGGCGCGTGGGCGGGTCACCGGATGGTCGGCTCGATCCGCGTGGTGTTCGAGGGCAAGAAGGCCACCCTGGGGCGGTTCGCCGTGGCGCCCGACCAGCAGGGGCACGGCATCGGCACCCAGCTGCTGCTGTCGATCCTGCCGCACATGCCCGCGGACGTGGAGGAGGTCTGGGTGTTCACCGGGCGCGACTCGGTGCAGAACCTCGCCGTGTACGAGAAGCACGGCTACACCCACGAGCACGACCAGACCGTCGGCGACCTGACCTACGCGTACCTGCGGCGGATCATGGGCGACCCGGACGTCGCGGACGAGCCGGTCGCACCCTGACACCAGTTGCTATGGTGTCAGCGTCGCAACTGGCGCACAGGTGGACCACCACCGGGGAGCGACACAGCTGGAGAACTTCGGGTCGGACGCCTGGGCCCGTCGGTCGGATCAACGCCGCCTGAGGCTGCGGTCATCACGACCGCGCCCGCTGAGTGCCGAGGAGACGCATGAGCGCCGAGCACACCCCGCTGTTGGACCAGGGCCTGGACCAGGTCGACCCCGAGATCGCCGCCGTTCTGGACGGTGAGCTGACCCGCCAGCAGAGCACGCTGGAGATGATCGCCAGTGAGAACTTCGTCCCCCGTGCCGTGTTGCAGGCGCAGGGGTCGGTGCTGACCAACAAGTACGCCGAGGGCTACCCCGGTCGCCGTTACTACGGCGGCTGCGAGCAGGTCGACATCGCCGAGAACCTGGCGATCGCCCGCGCGAAGGAGCTGTTCGGCGCCGAGCACGCGAACGTGCAGCCGCACGCCGGTGCCACCGCGAACGCGGCGGTCCTGCACGCGCTGGCCAACGCCGGCGACAAGATCCTGGGTCTGGAGCTGTCCCATGGTGGGCACCTGACCCACGGCATGAAGATCAACTTCTCCGGCAAGCTCTACGACGTCGCCGCCTACGGCGTGAACCCGGACACCTACTTGATCGAGCCGGAGGCGATCCGCGAGGCGGCCCTCCAGCACCGGCCGGACGTCATCATCGGCGGCTGGTCCGCCTACCCGCGGCACCTGGACTTCGCCGCGATGCGCGAGATCGCCGACGAGGTCGGCGCCAAGCTCTGGGTCGACATGGCGCACTTCGCCGGGCTGGTCGCCGCCGGGCTGCACCCGTCCCCGGTGCCCTACGCCGACGTGGTGTCCTCCACGGTGCACAAGACGATCGGCGGTCCGCGCTCGGGCTTCATCCTGAGCAAGGAGGAGTACGCCAAGAAGATCGACTCCGCCGTGTTCCCGGGTCAGCAGGGTGGCCCGCTGATGCACGTGATCGCCGCCAAGGCGGTGTCCTTCAAGATCGCCGGCTCCGACGAGTTCAAGGACCGGCAGCAGCGCACCATCGACGGCGCGCGGATCATCGCCGACCGGCTGGCCGCCCCCGCGGTGCGGGAGGCCGGCGTGTCCGTGCTCACCGGCGGCACCGACGTGCACCTGGTGCTGGTGGACCTGCGGCACTCCCAGCTGGACGGCCAGCAGGCCGAGGACCTGCTGCACGGGATCGGGATCACGGTGAACCGGAACGCGGTGCCCTTCGACCCGCGTCCGCCGCGCGTCACCTCCGGTCTGCGGATCGGCACCCCGGCGCTGGCCACCCGTGGCTTCGGCGACGCCGAGTTCACCGAGGTCGCCGACGTGATCGCCACCGCGCTGACCGCCGGTCAGTCGGCCGACGTCGAGGCGCTGCGGGCGCGGGTCACCAAGCTGGCCGAGGCGTTCCCGCTGTACCCCGGCCTCAAGCAGTACTGAGAGCGCCGCGATGACAGCACGCATCCTCGACGGCAAGGCGACCGCCGCCACGATCAAGGCCGAGCTGGCCACCCGGGTCACCGCGCTCGCGGCCAAGGGTGTCCGGCCCGGTCTGGGCACCCTGCTGGTGGGGGAGGACCCGGGTTCGGTGTCCTACGTCGCCGGCAAGCACCGGGACTGCGCCGAGGTGGGCATCGCCTCGATCCGGGAGGACCTGCCCGCCGACGCCTCCCAGGAGGAGATCGAGGCGGCGGTGGCCCGGCTGAACGCCGACCCGGACTGCACCGGGTTCATCGTCCAGCTGCCGCTGCCGCGCGGGATCGACACCAACCGGGTGCTGGAGCTGGTCGACCCGGCGAAGGACGCCGACGGGCTGCACCCGACCAACCTCGGTCGCCTGGTGCTGCGGGTCAACGAGGAGATCGACTCCCCGCTGCCCTGCACTCCGCGCGGCATCATCGAGCTGCTGGAACGGCACGGGGTCGAGCTGGCCGGTGCCGACGTGGTCGTGATCGGCCGCGGCACCACGGTCGGGCGCTCGATCGGGCTGCTCCTCACCCGGCGGTCGGTGAACGCCACCGTCACCCTGACCCACACCGGCACCGCCGACCTGGCCGAGCACACCCGGCACGCGGACGTGATCGTCGCAGCGGCCGGGGTGCCGGGCATCCTCACCGCGGACCTGGTGAAGCCGGGGGCCGTGGTGATCGACGTCGGGGTCTCGCGGGTGACCGACCCGGAGACCGGCAACAGCCGGATCACCGGGGACGTCGACCCCGAGGTCGCCGAGATCGCCGCGTGGCGCTCGCCGAACCCCGGCGGCGTCGGGCCGATGACCCGGGCGATGCTGCTGGCGAACGTGGTGGAGGCCGCCGAACGGTCGGTGTGAGTCCGTCCTGACGACGCCCGGTCCCGTGCGCGGGGCCGGGCGTCGTCGTCTGCCCGGGCGGAACGGCGGCGGGCGGCAGCCATGTGGTCGACGATGGCGTGCAGCACCGGCCGTGGGGTAGCCAGGGTGACCCGCACGAACCCTGCGCCCGCCGCACCGCATGCCCGACCGTCGGTGAGCGCCAGACCGGGAATCTCCCGACCGGAGAGCTGGGTGTCCCGCAGGTCGAGCCAACCCAGGTAGGTGCCCTCCGGCGGGGTGAACCGCACGCCCGGCAGGCGCTCGGCCACCAGCTCGGCGAACAGTCGCCGGTTGCCGTCCAGGTAGTGCACCGCCTCGGCCAACCACTCCCGGCCGTCGGTGTACGCGGCGGCCGCACCGATCATGCCGAGCGTCGAGGCGCCCTTCTCGTAGTCCTCGCCGACGGCCCGCCACCGCTCGGCGTCCGCGTCGTTGCTCAGGATCACCTGGGCGGCTTTGAGTCCGGGGATGTTCCACGCCTTGCTGGTCGAGGTCGCGGTGAACGCCTGTCCGGCGGCGACCGGGCCGAGCGCGGCGTAGGGCAGGTGCGCGCGGTCCGGGTAGACCAGCGGGGCATGGATCTCGTCGGCGAACACCCGTCCGCCGTGCGCGTCCACCACGGTGGCGATGCCGGTGAGCTCGTCGGCGTCCAGCACCCGGCCGGTCGGGTTGTGCGGGTTGCAGAGCAGCAGGAGCGTGGCACCGTCGTCGAACGCCCGGTCGATCCCGTCCAGGTCGTGCTCCAGTCGGCCGTCGACCTCGATCAGCGGCACCTGGACCGTCCGGCGGCCGAGGGTGACCGGCAGCCCGATGAACGGCATGTACGCCGGGGTCGGCACGATCACCGCGTCGCCGGGGGCGGTGAACAGCTCGATGGCCGCGCGGAACGCGGTGAAGACGTCCGGCAGCGGACGCACCCGATCGACCGGCACCGACCACCCGTGATGGGCCTCGGCGAATCCGGCGAACGCCTCCGCCATCCGCTGTGCGTCACCGGGGGAGGGGTAGCCGAGCCGGCCACCGTCGATCGCCCGGTGCAGGGCAGCGGTGACGGCGGGGGCGGTGCCGAAGTCGGCCTCCGCGACGAACGCCCCGAGCCGGTCCGGGAACATCGTCCACTTCACGCTCCCGGCGGCGCGGAGCTGGTCGGGGGTGCGGGAATCGGCGTCCGAAGCGAAGGTCACCCCGGCATCACACCACCGCCCCCGCGCCCCGTCGACCCTGCACCCCTCTTCTCGCCCCCCCGCCCCGACCCACCGCTCCGCCCCGCCGTCCTGCCCACCGCGCCCCGCCCCACCGTCCCTTGCCCACCGCCCCGCCGTCCCGCCCCGCCGTCCCGCCCCACCGTCCCTTGCCAACCGTCCCGCCCCGCCGGCCCGCCCCGCCGTCCCGCTCCGTCCCACCGCCCCGCCCCACCGCCCGAACTCGTGCGCTCGCGCCCGACCTCGTGCGCTCGCGCCCGACCTCGTGCGCTCGCGCCCGAGGTCGGCAGTTCGCCGGGCTCTAGCGGTCCGAACTGCCGACCTCGCGACGAGTGCGTGGCCGGTGCACGGACGGGCGTGTGGGTGGGGTGGGGTTGGATGGTGGGTGTGTTGGTAGCGACTGCGAACGTGAATGGGATCCGAGCCGCCTACAAGCGGGGGATGGGTGACTGGGTGGCCGCGCGCCGCCCGGACGTGATGCTGCTGCAGGAGGTCCGCGCCCCGGACGAGATCCTCAGCGACTTCCTCGCCACCGCCGACTGGGACCTGGCGCACGAGGCCTGCGAGATCAAGGGCCGCGCGGGGGTGGCGATCGCGTCCCGGTTGCCGATGAGCGCGATCCGGATCGGCCTGGGCACCGGGGTGCCGGTGGACACCGGCCGCTGGGTGGAGGCCGACCTGGAGCTGCCGGGTGGCGGCAGCCTGACGGTGGTGTCGGCCTACATCCACTCCGGGCAGGCCGGGACGCCCAAGATGGACGAGAAGTACGCCTTCCTGGACGTGGTGACCAAGCGGCTGGCCGAGCTGGTCGGGTCCGGGCAGGACGTGATCGTCGCCGGTGACCTGAACATCGCCCACCGGGAGGTCGACCTCAAGAATTGGCGGACCAACCGGAAGAACGCCGGGTTCCTGCCCGAGGAACGCGCCTACCTCGACCGCTGGTTCGACGAGCTGGGCTGGCGTGACCTGGGTCGGGAGCACGGCGGCGAGGGTCCCGGGCCGTACACCTGGTGGACCTGGCGCGGGCAGGCGTTCGACAACGACGCGGGCTGGCGGATCGACTACCAGCTGGCGACACCGGGGCTGGCCGAGAAGGTCCGGTCGGTGGAGATCGACAAGGCGGCGACCTACGACGAGCGGTGGAGCGACCACGCGCCGATGGTGGTCGACTACGAGGTCTGACGGTGGGGTCCGCCACTGACGCGGATCCCGGGCACCCGGCTCAGCCGTTGGCGGCTTCCCACTGCGCGGCGGGGGAGTCCGGGTGCCCGCCGCTCATCTCCGCGACCTGGCCGTTGGCGTCGAAGGTGATCCACGCGCTGTAGTAGTCGTCGCTGGTGCTGAGGGAGAACTCGACCGGGGTCCCCACTCGGTCGGACACCGCACGGCGGACGTAGACGCTCGGATCGACGTTCTTGATGCCGGTGAGACCGGGCAGCTGGTCGACCATGCCCTGCACCAGCGACCAGTTCACCGTCGTGATGTCGAACAGCAGGTTCGGCAGGTCGGCGGCGTCGGGCTGGATCAGCTCGGCGCCGTCGTGCTCGGCCTTGCCATCGCGCCAGTTCCAGGTGTCCGTGGTCACGGCGTCCGGCGTCGTCAGGCCGTCGGCGACGGCGTAGTGCGGCATCAGGTGGACGTCGGTGAACTGGGTGACCCCGGACAGGGCGACCAGGTCGTTCGCTACCCGCTGCGCCTGCTCCGGGGTGAACAGCAGGGGCTCGTCGTCCTCGTCGTCCCCGTCCGAGCCGTCGATCATCGTGCCGCCGGCGCTCGCCGACTCCGGCGTGCGGCCCTGCACCGCGGCCAGAGCCTCCTCCCGGACCGGCCAGATCCGGATGCCGGCGCCGAGCAGGAACACCACCAGCAGCAGCACGGCGGGGATGCGGAGCAGCCCATTGCGGTCCCGGCCCTTGGCGGGCGGCAGGGTCCACTCCGGCGCCGAGTCCAGTGCCCGCAGGCGCTCGTCGGTCTCGGCCAGACGTTGCCAGTGCAGCGGCGGGTTCTCCAGCAGGGCGATCTCGGGCCGGTCGGCGTCCGGCTGGGCGACGACGACGATCGCGCCGCGCTGGTAACTGGGCAGTCGACCCAGGTTGATCAGCGCCCGGAAGGTGGTCTCGTAGGCGGGGCGGTTGCGCGGCTGGGCGATCACCCGGATCTCGCAGAACGGGTTGTCGTTCAACGTGCTGCCGGTCGCGCGCACATCGAGGATCTTGGCCAAGAACACCCGGCCGTCCCGGTCGGCCGCCTCCACGTCCTTGACCGCGGCACTGGAGTTCCCGGCGAACATCTTGCCGATGCTGACCAGCACCAACAGGATCGTCATCAGGGTGCCGGTGGCGGGCAACCACGCCCCGGCGCCCCGGTCGACGTCGATGATCGACAGTGCGAGGGAGGCGGCGAACATGCCGACGACGGCCGAGAGGATCAGGCGGAGCATGATTCTCATCATGCCTGGTCGCGGGCTCGAAACGCGAAAAACCGTCAGGATGTGCGGCGGTCGAATGAGTGCTGCGCGGGCGATATGTCGCCCGGACGGGTGGCGCGGTCAACCTTCCTCGCTGGTCGTCACAGGCGTGGTGACCGGGTCGGTGCCCTGTGTGGCGTCCGGGCTCACGGGGGCGGTGTCGGCGGGTGCGCGTCGGGTCTCACGGGAGCGGCGGTGGAATGTGCGCGTCGGGTCCCTGGGAGGGCGGCGGCGGCAGGTGCGGGCCCGGCCCCGTGGCGGGCGGTCTCGGGACGTCTGCGTCCGAGCCCACGGCCGACGGCCGACGGTCGGTCGCATCCTGCCCCTCGGCACGTGGTGGCGGGACGTGCGCGTCCGGCCCGACGGCGGGCGGTCTCGGGACGTCCGCACCCCCAGCCGCCGGTGACGCGATGTCCGTCCGCTCGGTCCCCGCCGCGGCGGCCACCGGCTCTTCGGCACCAGGCAGGTCCCGCATCCGGATCAGGGGCGACCACACCACCGGCAGTGTCGACAGCGCCGTCCCGACCGCCGCGACCCACAGGGTGGGCAGGACGCCGTACACGTGCCCCAGCCACCCGCCGAGCAACCCGCCCAGCGGCATCGCACCCCACACGATGAACCGCACCGACGCGTTCATCCGCCCGAGCAACGCGGGCGGGCAGAGCCGCTGCCGGAAGCTGACCTGCGCGACGTTGTAGACCACCACCGCGAAGGAGAATCCGAAGCCGCCGACGATCAGCGTGAGCTGCGGTGGCACGGGCAGGATCGCCGCCAGCGGCGTCAGCACGGTGCCGGGAACGAACGCCACGGCCGACAGGGGCACGATCCGCCCCGCACCGATCCAGCGGGCCAGTCGATCCGACAGTGCCGCCCCCAGCAGTCCGCCCACCGCCGACGCCGACAGGGTGGTGCCGTACGCCGCCTCGTCCAGCCCCAGCTCGCGCAGCGCGAAGATCACCACCAGCGCCCCCGACACCGCCGAGAACAGGTTGGCGATCCCGGTGCAGGCCACGATCCGGCGCAGCAGCGGCTGGCGCAGCACGAAGGACAGTCCCTCGGCGATCTCGACCCGCAGCGGACGCCGGGTGTGCACTGGGGGCAGTTCCTCCCGCGCCCGGATCCGGCCGACCGCCAGTGCCGAGAGCACGTAGGTCACCGCGTTCACCGCGATCACCAGGGGTGCGCTGATCACCCGCAACAGCGCGCCGCCGAGCGCGGGCCCGACCACCATCGCCACCGATTGGGTCGCCTGCAGCTTCGCGTTCCCCTCGCCGATCCGCTCCAGCCCGACCAGCCCGGGGACGTACGACTGGTGGGAGACGTCGAAGAACACCGACGCCGCGCTGATCACCAGGGCGCCGACGTAGAGCACCGGCATCGACCCGTGGCCGGTCAGCGCCAGGAGCACCACCACCGCCAGCGTCAGGGCACGCACCAGGTCGGCCAGGATCAGCACCCGGCGCTTGCGCATCCGATCCACCCAGGCGCCGACCGGCAGACCGATCACCAGGAACGCGGCGGTCTCCGCTGCGGTGAGCAGCCCCATCTGCGCCTCGGTCGCGGCGAGGTGCCGCACGGCGAGCACCGGCAGTGCGAGTCCGGTCAGCTGTGCGCCGAGCTGACCGAGGGCGTCGCCCACCCACAGTCGGCGGAAGTCGGCGTGCCGGATCAAGGACATGCGCCGAGGGTCCCGCGACTGATTGGGAAATGTCAATCAGTAGCATGGGGGCATGATCGAGCCGGATCCGGACGCCGACGCCCGCGCCCTCGCCTCCACCCTGCGCCTGCGCATCCTGCGACTGTGCCTGGACGAGGCGCGCACCAACCGGGAGATCGCCGAGCGACTGGGCAAGAACCCGGCGACCGTCCTGCATCACGTCCGCACCCTGGTCGACCGCGGCTTCCTGGTCGCCGAGCCGGTCCGGCGCGGCGCGCGTGGGTCCCGGGAGGTGCCCTACCGGTCGACCGGCAAGTCCTGGCGGATCCCACCGTTCCCCGGCAAGCAGCAGGTGATGGTCAACGCCTTCCTGGAGGAGCTGGCCGAGGCACCCGACGACTCGGTGCAGATGACCCGGCTCGGCGTCCGGCTCTCGCCCGCGGAACACGCGGAGCTGCTGGACCGGATCGACGGCTTCTTCGCCGAGCTGGCCGAGCGCGAGCCGACCCCGGGCGGGGACCCGTACTCGATGCTGTTCGCGATGCACCTGGACGCCGGGCGGATCGCTGAGCCAGCGGAACCAGGCGCCTAGCCTGATGTCGCGGCGAGCCACGCGTCCAGCTCGCTTCGATGCATCTCGACGAACTCCGATTGCAGTTCGTGCTCGATCCGCATGACTTCGGCGGAATAATGAGTTGATTCTCGACAGTCGAAGTCGTCGGTGGCCTGCCTAATTTCACGCTCTCGAAACTCATCGATTTCCAACATCGTGGTCGACTGCTCTGACCCTAACGCTTCATATTCGAGCCACAGTTCAGCCGGCGCGGTGTTCGGATTGCTTAATCCCACATAACCTGAACGCTCCATGCATGACCGCCAAGCATCATTGACCTCGACAAGCCTAGGATCGTCGGCGAGGCTTAGCCAAAATATGTCGATCTCCTCCTTAAGACCACCACTCGCGTCGACGCTAGGCGCGCGTCCTGCAACAGCGTGCTCCGCCCAACCATAACATCCTGCGCTTCGCCATTCATATTCATCCGATTGGGTTTCGGTGACAGAGCCGTAAAGTGCGGCCTCATATTCTTGTAATCCAGCTGCTGACAAGGATTCACGATAGGCATCGTTGGGGTTGCTGGAAGCGGTGGTGGACCGCTCGCCAGGTCCAAACCCCTCGCTGGCTATGCCGTAGCCCTCCGTGGCGGCGCTGGCCCGGTCTCGCAAAGAGAAATCGAGGTCGCTAGACAGATCGTTGACAGGCAGCGTGGTGATCGGGGTGTAATCGAATCCCGCCTCATTCATGCAAACGGATACTAGCCCCTCGATGGCGCTGCTCATGTCCTCGACAGGGTCGGTTTCCGAGGTGCTCGATTCGATCTCGTTGACAATCGCTTCGAGTTCGCCGGGTGTCCACGTCACTGCAGTGGGTCGCGGCGGGGATTCCCCGTTCTCGTTTGCGCACCCACAAAGAAATAGAAGGGAAGCGCTCAGGAGTGTTAGCGGTGTCGAAATTATGTCATAAAGGCCTGTTAGCCTCATTGTTCTGCCTCAATCAATGAATCGCAGCTTTCGTTAGGTTCCATCTGGACAAGTGCACCATCGGCCATCTCGACAACCCCACGGCCGATCGTCGCGCCAGCTCGAGTCCCGAACTGAATGGTTTCGATCGCATAGGAGACGTTCGCTGGTGAGCCCTCCACCTCCACGTCGGATGCACCGATCGAGACGATTTCGATCGACGAGTCAGGTTTGACCCCTGCGCGGATGATGCCGTCGATCTCCGCTTGGAGACACGAGTCGGGGATGTGGCTGCCGATGACGACGTTGCCAGACCCTGGGAGCGGGTTGCCGACCACATAGGCGACCAGATCGCGCAAGCCCTCTGGGTCATTTGATGTGACGGCCTTCAAATAGTTCTCGGCGAGTGGCGTGACCCACGGATTGCTCGCTGTTGGTGTCGGTGTTGCCTGACCAGGAGTACATGCTGCAGCTGATATCGCAATGGCGTGTAACGCGAGCAGCGTGCCGATCGTCTTTCTCAGTGCTGTGCCGCTGGTCATCGCGTGTGGGTGATCTGGCTCTGTGCGGCCCCGGAGAGCTGGGGCTTCCATCCTGTCCAGCAGTTCGTCGCTCGGCACTGCTTCACTCGGCTCCAGGAATACGAGTACGCGGGCCGGGAATAGGTCACTGTGTATTTGGGCACGGTATTCTCTGCTACAGCTTGCGCATAGATCAACTCGGTGCTGGAGACCTTTGACGCATCTGCGCCTTTCCAGCTCGCGCCGCGCGTCGTATTTGTTGCTCGGGTCACCTGAGTGCCAAGCCGGAACGACTGGGGTGATGATAGCGAGATGCCCGCGAAGCTGGCGCCAATCGAGAAGTTAACTGTTCCGGTGCTTCTGAAAAAACTGGGTGTCGCGCTGTACTCCGAACGTCTCGCGGCGACCGAGGAACTGACCTTCTGGCTCCAGGGAGCTGCGAGATGAAAGTTGCTCCGCGCGGAGTTCGACCATGAGGCGACCGAATCGAGGACATAGTAGTCGGCCTCGTCATTGGCGTCGGCGGCGCGCAGCTTTGTGGTGCAGTAGCGTACCGAGCCAGATGATTGCTGAGCTTTATATGTTGGCCAATATCCCTTTGTGTAGGAGTTGCTGATGGCCCCTCGCCAGGTACTCGAAGAGCATCCTGACGAGATAATGCGCATGGATACTGAGCTGGAGTAGGCGACTGCCTCGCCTGCCGCTGGATCGAAGACAATTAAGGCGGCGACAGTGAAGGCAATGGTCATCGTTGACCCAACGATGCGATCAATCAGTCTGAGTCTGGCGCGCATGATCAGTGTATATCCCCTCTGCTTTGCGGCTGAGGAAGGTTGTGTTGTTAGGTTGCCACCGCGTGGATCGCCAGGGCAAGCTTCAGGGATACTCAAATTTCGGCGCGAAAAGACGGGTTTGTACTACTCAGGCTTCGGCGGTGTCACCTAAATCCGCCCTCGCGGACACTCATGTGCCGACGAATCGCTGCGGTGTCGTCTAGTTTCTGCTAGAGGCCGCCTAGGCGGCCGGGCCCTCCGGCGTGGCGACCAGGAATGTCGGCGCCCGCAGTTCAGCCCCGGCGAACGCGGCCGCCACCGCCTCGGCCACCGACTCGACGTCCCCGGTCCGCACCAGCGCGATCGCCGAGCCGCCGAAGCCGCCGCCGGTCATCCGGGCACCCAGGGCACCCGCGTCGCGGGCGGTGTCCACGGCCAGGTCGAGCTCGCGGCAGGAGACCTGGTAGTCGTCGCGCAGCGAGGCGTGCGAGGCGTCCATCGCCGGACCGACCTCGTCCACGCGGTCGGCCGCCAGCAGCTCCACGAACTCCTGCACCCGGGCGATCTCGGTCACCACGTGCCGGACCCGACGGACCAGCACCTCGGCGGCGGCCGAGCCGTCACCCTCGGGACCGGTGAGTCGGGCCAGGCCGGCCAGGGCGTCACCCAGGCCGTCCGGGGTGATCTCGCGCAGGGTCCGGACCTGGAGCAGCGTCGCCGCCTGCTCGCACTCGGCGCGGCGGGCGGCGTACTCGCCACCGGCGTGCGAGTGCTCGGCGCGGGTGTCGATCACCAGCAGGGCGAGGTCGTGGCCGGTGAGGTCGAAGGGCACGTGCCGCACCGAGTCGTCCAGGCAGTCGAGTTCCAGCGCGTGACCGGCCCGGCCGCGCAGGGACACCGCCTGGTCCATGCCGCCGGTGTTGGCGCCGGCGATCTCGTTCTCGGCCCGGACGCAGACCGCGGTCAGGGTGGTCCGGCCCTGGTCGGTGGCGGCCAGCCCCAGGTCGAAGAGCTCGTCCAGAGCGACGGCGACCGCGCACTCCAGCGCCGCCGACGACGACAGTCCGGAGCCGTAGGGCACGCAGGAGTCCACGGCGATGTCGAAACCGCGCACCGCGTGGCCCGCCTGCCGCAGGGCCCAGGCGACCCCGGCGACGTAGGACGGCCAGCCCTGCACGGTGCCGGGGGCGACGGTCGACAGGTCGACCTCGCGGATGCCCTCCTCCTGGGCGGAGATCAGGCGGATGCGGTCCGAGTCGACCGGGCGCACGGCGACGTAGGTGCGGTGCGGCAGGGCGAACGGCAGGCAGAGACCGCCGTTGTAGTCGGTGTGCTCGCCGATCAGGTTGACCCGGCCCGGCGCCGACCACACGCCGTTCGGCTCGGCGTCGAAACGCTCGGTGAACAGGGCCCGCGCGCGGTCAGCGCCGTCGGCGGGCTGCCAGGCGTCGATCCAGGTGGTCATCGGGCCAGCTCCTTCAGTCGGGCGGCGATCCGCTCGGGGGTGGTGTCGCTGATCCAGGCGGCCATGCCGGACTCGACGCCCGCCAGGTACTTGAGCTTGCCGGGGGCGCGCAGGACGGAGAACAGCTGCAGGTGCAGGCGGGACAGCTCCCGGCCGGCGCGGACCGGAGCCTGGTGCCAGCCGGAGATGTAGGGCAGCGGGATCGGGGTGCCGTCCGGCTGCTCGAAGAACAGGTCGAGCCGGCGCAGCAGCTCCAGGTAGACCCCGGCCAGGTCGTCGCGCTCGGCATCGGTCAGCGCGGGCAGGTCCGGCACGTCCCGGCGCGGGGCCAGGTGCACCTCGACCGGCCAGCGCGCTGCGAAGGGCACGTAGGCGATCCAGTGCTCGGACTGCAGGACGACCCGCTCACCGGCGCGCAGCTCGGCGTCCAGGACGTCCCTGCCCAGCAGGCGGCCGGTGCGGTCGTGGTGCTCCCGGGCCTGGGCCAGCATCGCCTCGGTGCGCGGGGTCAGGTAGGGGAACGCGTAGATCTGGCCGTGCGGGTGGTGCAGGGTGACGCCGATCTCCTTGCCCCGGTTCTCGAAGGCGAAGACCTGCTCGATGCCGGGCAGCTCGCCCAGTGCGGCGGTGCGGTCGGCCCACGCCTCGACGATGGTCCGCATCCGGCGCGGGGACACCGTGCGCAGGGATGCCGTCGGATCGGAGCTGAAGCAGATCACCTCGCAGCGACCGGCGGCCGGGCGGGTGGGCCACAGCTCCTCGCCGTCGCGCAGGGTCACCTCGTCCGGGACGCCCGGGACCGCCATCAGGGACGGGAACCGGTTCTCGAACACCACGACGTCGTAGTCGGTGTCCGGGATCTCACCGTCCTGGTACGCGGCGCCGGGGCGCGCGGGGGCCAGCGGGTTCGCGTCGGCGGGTGGCAGGAAGGTGCGGTTCATCCGGTGAGCGGCCATCGGGATCCAGTCACCGGTCAGCGGGTCGCGGCGCAGTTCCGGCCCGGTCACCGGGCGGGCCACCCCGTCCTCGCCGACCACCGGGGCGAACCGGTCGGGCAGCGGCCGGGGGTCGTCCAGTCGCCGGGTGTGCTCGCCGCTGACGTAGGCGGGGGAGTCGTCGAAGTAGAACAGATCCCGCCCATCCGCCATCGAGGTCCGGGTGCGGCGCACCTCGGGGGTGAGCAGGGTGGAGTCGGTCATCTCAGTGCTCCTTGGTCCGCAGGACGCATCCGGCATCGGTGAGGGCGGTCCTGGCTTCGGTGGGCAGTGCGTCGTCGCTGATCACGGTGTCCACCGCGTCCAGGGGGGCGATGTGGGCGAGGCCGACCACGCCCCATTTGGTGTGGTCGGCGAGCACGGTGACCGCGGCGGCCGCGTGCAGCAGGGCGCGGTCGGTGGCGGCCTCGGCCAGGTTCGGGGTCATCAGCCCGCTGGCGTCGAAGCCGTGCACGCCGAGGAACAGGCGGTCCACCCGCAATGTCGCCAGGGCCGCATCGGCGACCGGGCCGACCAGTCCGTCCGAGGGGGTGCGGGACCCGCCGGTCAGGATCACGTCCACCGCCGGGACGCCGTGCAGTGTCTCGGCGACCGGCAAGGAGTTGGTGACGACCGTGAGCGGTCGCAGCTCGGGTTCGGCGGCGATCCGCTGTGCGAGCAGGTGGGTCGTGGTCCCGGCCGACAGCGCGATGGCCTGCCCGGGCGCGATCTCCTGGGCCGCCAGGGCCGCGATGGACTCCTTCTCCGCGGCGGCCCAGCTGGTCTTGGCCTGGAAGCCCGGCTCGTCGGTCGGACGGGCCAGCGTGTCCGGGGCGACAGCACCGCCGTGTACCCGGCGCACCAGACCCGCGCGATCGAGTTCGGTGATGTCGCGGCGGACGGTCATCTCGGACACGTCCAACAGCTCCACCAGGTCGGCGACCCGCACCGCCCCGCGATCGCGCACTTCGGCGACGATCCGATCCTGTCTCTGACTGGCCAGCACGAATGTCAGTATCCACCACAACCGAACAAAAACCAACACCTCCTTGCGCGAGCCGCCGAGCCGAGCCGATCCGACCCGCGCCGACCCGCGCCGGACCCGCGCTGAGCTGCGCCGGACCCGCGCCGACCCGCACTGAGCCGCGCCGGACCCGCGCCGACCCGCGCCGACCCGCGCCGGACCCGCGCTGAGCTGCGCCGAGCCGCGCTGAGCTGCCGAAACTACGGAAACCGACGCTGCCGCAGGGTTGGGAGCGTCAAAATTCGTAGTCTCGGCGCGGTGCGCGGTGCGCGGGATCCGGGCGCTGGGCGCGGACGCAGGGCGCGGACGCAGGGCGCGGACGCAGGGCGCGGACGCGGGACCCGGGATGCGAGACCCGGGACCCCGGACGCGGCGCGCGGGATGCGGGCCGAGCGCCCCGCGCGGGACCCGGCCGCGTGCCGCGGTCAGTGCCGGATCGGGGTGAGGCCCAGCGACTTGCCGGCGAGGCCTCGCGTCCGGGAGGCGAGGGTGCGTGCCACGTCGCGCAACGCGACCGCCGCCGGGGAGTCAGGGTCGGACAGCACGACGGGCGTCCCGCCGTCACCGGCCTCACGCAGCTGGATGTCCAGCGGGATCTGCCCCAGCAGCAGGACGTTGGCGCCGGACAGCTTCGACAGGTTCTCGGCCACACGCTGCCCGCCGCCGGACCCGAACAGCTCCAACCGGGTGCCGTCCTGCTGTTCCAGCCAGGCCATGTTCTCCACCACGCCGACCAGCTGCTGGCGGGTCTGCGCCGCGATGGAGCCCGCGCGCTCGGCGACCTCGGCGGCGGCGGTCTGCGGGGTGGTGACCACGATCAGCTCGGAGCCGGGCAGCAATTGGGCGACCGAGATCGCGATGTCGCCGGTGCCGGGGGGCAGATCGAGCAGCAGCACGTCCAGGTCGCCCCAGAACACGTCGGAGAGGAACTGCTGGAGGGCGCGGTGCAGCATCGGTCCGCGCCAGACCACCGGTTGGCCCGGCGGGACGAACATGCCGATGGAGATGACCTTCACGTCGTGCGCGATCGGCGGCAGCAGCATCTCGTCCACCCGGGTGGGCGGCTGGGTGACACCGAGCATGCGGGGCAGGCTGAAGCCGTAGATGTCGGCGTCGACCACCCCGACCCGCAGCCCGTCGGACGCCAGCGCCGCCGCCAGGTTGGCGGTGACCGACGACTTGCCGACCCCACCCTTGCCGGAGGCGATGGCATAGACCTTGGTCAGCGAGGTGGGCTGGGTGAACGGGATCACCGGCTCCGCGCCGCCGCGCAGGCGTTCGGTCAGCTGGGCGCGCTGCTCCGGGCTCATCACGCCCATCGCCATCCGCACCTCGTGCACACCGTCCAGCGCCTGCACGGCACCCGTGACGTCCTTGGTGATGGTGTCGCGCATGGGGCAGCCGGCGGTGGTCAGGTCGATGCCGACCGTGACGATCGCCCCGGCGTCCGCGCTGGTGTCGACGTCCACCGAGCGGACCATGCCCAGCTCGGTGATCGGGCGGCGGATCTCCGGGTCGATCACGTGCTCGAGGGCGGCACGGACGGCGGCGGCGACCGCCTCGGGATCGCGGTGGTCCAGGGCGGCGGTCATGGCGTCCATCGTAGGCCGCGCCGCGGACCGGTCTAGAAGAACACGATCGTCGCGAGGGCGAACAGGCCGACGAACACCGAGGCCAGGACGGTGCGCAGCGTGGGACTCATCGCGTCCACCCGCTTCTTCAACCGTCGGTACATCCACATGTCCAGCTCGCCCAGCGGGATGCTCACCAGGACGGCAGCGGTGATCGTCAGCACGAACATCCGCACCACGCCGACCCCCGGCAGCAGCGCGTACAGGGTGCGGATCACCGGCAGGTGACAGAGGTAGAGCATGTAGCTGTAGTTGCCGAGCCGGTTGCCGAGGCGCCCGACCTGGGTGTCACCGAACACCGGCCGCCAACCGTCGTAGCGCGCGAGCGCCAGCACCAGGAGGGCGGCGCCCAGGCCCAGACCCCAGCGTGCGCCGGTGGTCCCCTGCGAGGAGCCGAACAGCCACAGGGCGGTGCCGACGATCCCGGCGACCACGGGGTGCGGGGCCTTCTTCACGATCAGCGGCAGCAGCATGCCGAAGGCGAAGGCCGTGGTGATGCCGACGAAGGGCAGCTGGTGGGCGGGGAAGACGTTCAGTGACAGGTCGTCCGGGCGCAGCACGTTGTGGATCAGGATCAGGCCCAGCCACCCGATCAGCACCGAGGCGGCGCTCTTCTGCCGCCGCAGCGCGATCAGCACCGCGACGAAGACGTAGAACGCGATCTCGAAGACCAGCGTCCACTCCACGCCGAGCGGGTACGCGGCACCGCCGTAGGGCAGCAGGGACAGCGCGAAGACGTCGATCGGTGGCTTCAGCGGCGACCAGATCCCGGCGACGATCACCAGACCTGCCACCACGAAGAACGGCGGGTAGATCCGCACCAACCGATGCAGCAGGAACTGCGGCGCCTCGTACCGCTGCATCGCGGAGGCCATCAGGAAGCCGGAGAGGGCGAAGAACAGCGCGACACCGACCGCGCCGAGCCAGCCCGGCACGTAGCCGAGCGCCCAGGAGCTGCCGCGCAGGATCGATTCGTAGGTCGCCGCGTGGTAGAAGACCACGGCCAGGGCGGCGGCGAACCGCAGCCACTGCAGGCTATAGAGCCGGGTCCGGGTCTCGACCCTCAGGTCCGGCGAACTGGATGCCACGGTCGCGCTTCCCCCTTCGTGGATCTGCCCGACCATCGCGCGAGATGCCGAGTGGGGATCCTAGCGGGGTCAGCGCTGGTCGGGCGGCAGGCCCTCGCGCTCCTCGGCCAGCTCCTCCAGCAGGTTGCGCATCTCGGAGCGGACGAAGTCGCGGGTGGCGACCTCGGACAGCGCGATCCGCAGCGCCGCCATCTCCCGGGCCAGGAACTCGGTGTCCGCGAGGTTCCGCTCGGCGCGCTGGCGGTCCTGTTCGGCCTGCACTCGGTCCCGGTCGGTCTGCCGGTTCTGCGCGAGCAGGATCAGCGGCGCCGAATAGGACGCCTGCAGGGAGAGCATCAGGGTCAGCGCGGTGAAGCCGTTCGCGGCGCTGTCGAAGCGCAGGTTCTCCGGTCCCCAGGAGTTCCACGCCAGCCAGAGGAGGCAGAAGACGGTGAGGTAGAACAGGAAGAGCGGGGTGCCCATGAACCGGGCGATGCCCTCGCTGATCTTGCCGAAGGCGTCCTCCTGCAACCGGGGGAGGAAGGAGCGGCGGGCTGCCTTCGGGGTGTCGAGACGCTCAGCCACGGGTACCTCCCTGCACAGTCGCCGGTGCCTCGGGCTGCACCTCCTCGTCGGTCTCCCGCCAGTCCTCGGGCAGGAGATGGTCCAGGACGTCGTCCACGCTGACCGCGCCCAGCAGTCGGCGTTCGTCGTCGATCACCGGGATGGCCAACAGGTCGTAGGTCGCCATCCGGCGGGTGACGCCCAGCAGCGGGGTCTCCGGTGGCACCGGGTCGATGTCGGTGTCCACGATCGAGCCCAGCGGCTCGTGCGGGGGTTCGCGCAGCATCCGTTGCAGGTGCACGACGCCGATGAACCGGCCCGTGGGGGTCTCCAGCGGCTGGCGTACGACGAAGACCATCGACGCCAGTGCCGGGGTCAGGTCGCGGCGGCGGACGTGGGCGAGCGCGGCGGCGATCGGGGTCTCGGGGCCGAGGATCACCGGCTCGGTGGTCATCAGGCCGCCCGCGGTGTTGTCCTCGTAGGCCAGCAGGCGTCGGACGTCCCGGGCCTCCTCCGGCTCCATCAGACCGAGCAGCTCGGCCTGCTCGTCGTCGGGCAGCTCGCCCAGCAGGTCGGCGGCGTCGTCCGGCTGCATCGCCTCCAGCACGTCGGCCGCGCGGGTGCGCTCCAGCCCGGAGAGGATCGCCACCTGGTCGTCCTCGGGCAGCTCCTCCAGCACGTCGGCCAGTCGCTCGTTGTCCAGGGCGGTGGCGACCTCCAGCCGGCGGGTGGTGCCCATGTCGTGCATGACGTCGGCGAGGTCGGCGGGCTTCAGCTCGTCGTACTGCGCGAGCAGGAGGGCGGCGCCCTGGTTCTCCGTGGTGCGGGCCAGCCCGGCCACGTCCGTGATGTCGATCAGTTCCGGCTCACCGCGACGGCGCAGCAGCCCACCGCGTCCAGGCCGGTGCCGACGGACGAACAGCTTGGTGACCAGGTAGTCGCCGTTGCGCTGCCGTTCGATGGCGACGTCCTCGACGGTGGCGGTGCCCGAACCGTCGGTCAGCGGCACCGTCCGGTCGAAGAGCTCGCCGACCACCAGGGTCTCGAACGCACGCTGCTCGAACCGGCGCATGTTGACCAGGCCGGTCGAGATCACCTGACCGGGGTCGATGGCGATCACCCGGGTCAAGGGGACGAACACCCGACGTTTGCCCGGCACCTCGATCACCAGGCCGACGGCGCGGGGAGCGCCCTTCGGTCGTAGCAGCACGACGACGTCGCGCACCCGGCCGACCTGATCACCGATCGGGTCGAAGACGGGGGTCCCCGCCAGGCGCGCGACAAAGACACGAGTTCCAGCGCCGCTCACGCGGTGAGCGTAGCCGCCCCACGCCCTCGTCGCTGACCTGGGAAGAGTCTGGACGTACCCGAGGAGTTCGCTGCCGATCGGCCGTGATCCCTGGCGGCGTCATCGCTGCTGCGTGAGGATGAGGGCATGTCGTTCACCGGTGGTCCCCGCGTCCCCGCGACCCCGACCCTGCCTCAGGGCGAGACGGTCGCGTCCTACGGCACTTACTTGGAGGCGCAGCGCGCGGTCGACCACCTGTCCGACCGCCAGTTCCCGGTCCAGCACGTCACGATCGTCGGCACCGAGCTGAAGATGGTCGAGCGGGTGACCGGGCGACTCACCTATCCGCGGGTCGCGCTGTCGGGCTTCCTGTCCGGCGTCTGGTTCGGCATCTTCATCGGGCTGCTGTTCATGCTGACCTCCAACTCGCTCGGCATCCTGCTGGTCGCGGCGGTGGTCGGTGGTGGCTTCGGTCTGCTGTTCGGCGTGGTCAGCTACGCGATCACCGGCGGCAAGCGTGACTTCACCTCGCAGAGCCAGATCGTGGCCAGCCAGTACGCGGTGCTGTGCGCGGTGGAGAAGGCGCACGAGGCGCGGAACCTGTTGCGCGAGGTGGGTGCCGTGCGTCAGGGCTCTGCGACCCCGAGCGCTCCGGCCCAGCCGACGGGCGCCCCGCGCTACGGCCAAGCGGCGGGCCAGGGCGCTCCCGTCCAGCCGGGTGAGCAACCCCGCTACGGCCAGTACGCCGACCCGAACCCGGCGGCCCAGCCGGGACAGCAGCCGCGCTACGGGCAGTACGCCGACCCGAACGCCGCCGCTCCGGCCGCGCAGCCGGGCACCTCGACCCAGCCTGCTGCTCCGGCCGCGCAGCCCGGCACGCCGACCGAGCCCGCCGCCCCGGCGGACCGGCCCGCACCCCAGTACGGCCAGTACGCGCCGCCGCCGCAGGAGTCCTCGGCCCAGCCGCCTCAGGACCCGGAGCAGCAGCAGCGCTGAGACGCCACGAACGCCCCCGTCATCCGACGGGGGCGTTCGTGTGTCCGCGGGCGGCGTCCGCGGTGCTCAGGGGTTCAGCGGGGTCAGGGCAGCAGAGTGGCCATCCAGCGCTCGACCTCGTCCGGGGTGCGGGGGAGGGCGGCCGAGAGGTTCTCGTTGCCGTCGGCGGTGATCAGCACATCGTCCTCGATCCGGACGCCGATGCCGCGCAGCTCCGCCGGGACCCGCAGGTCGTCGGCCTGGAAGTACAGCCCGGGCTCGATGGTGAACACCATGCCCGGCTCGATCACCGCGTCCAGGTACATCTCGCGGCGGGCCTGCGCGCAGTCGTGCACGTCCAGGCCCAGGTGGTGACTGGTGCCGTGCACCATCCAGCGCCGGTGCTGCTGACCCTCGGGCGACAGCGACTCCTCCGCGCTGACCGGGAGCATGCCCCACTCGGCGAGCCGTGCGGCGATCACCTCCATCGCGGCGGCGTGCACGTCCCGGAACCGGTTGCCCGGCACCGCCACCGCGAAGGCGGCGTCCGCGGCGTCGAGCACCGCCTGGTAGACCCTGCGCTGGTCGGCGGTGAAGGTGCCGGTGACCGGCAGCGTCCGGGTGATGTCGGCGGTGTAGAGCGAGTCGACCTCGACCCCGGCGTCCACCAGCACCAGCTCGCCGGTGCGCACCTGACCGTCGTTGTCGGTCCAGTGCAGCGTGGTGGCGTGAGCGCCCGCGGCGGCGATGGTCTCGTAGCCGACGTAGTTGCCCTCCTCGCGGGCCTTCGCCAGGAACGTGCCCTCGATGACCCGCTCACCGCGACGGTGGGCGACCGCCTCCGGGAGCCGGCGCACCATCTGCTCGAAGCCGGCGGCGGTGGCGGCGACCGCGCTGCGCAGCTCGGCGACCTCGTGCTCGTCCTTGATCAGCCGCAGCTCGGACAGCGCCTCGACCAGTCGGGCGTCCAGCTCCGCCTGCGGGGTGGAACGGATCTCCTCGACGACGGCCTCGACCGCCTCGTCCACCTCCGGCACGACCAGCAGCCGCACGCCGTCCGGCCCGACGTCCTTGGCCAGGGCGTCGCGCAGCTCGTTCGAGTGCGCGGTGGCGATCCCGGTCACGGTCGCCATGTCGTCCAGCGTCGGGCGGGCACCCACCCAGAACTCGCCGTAGCGGGCGTCGGCGAAGAACTCCTCGGTGTCGCGGGACGCGAGCGGGCGCATGTAGAGCACCGCGTGGTGGCGGGAACGACCGCCGCCCGGCACCTCGTCACCTGCGCCGTCCTCGACCGGGTGGAGCACGAGCACCGCGTCCGGCTCCTGCTCGGCTCCCAGACCGGTCAGGTGCGCGAAGGCCGAGTGCGGTCGGAACCGGTAGTCGGTGTCGTTGGACCGGACCTTGAAGGCCCCGGCCGGGATCACCAGGCGCTGGCCGGGGAACTGCGCGGACAGGCGCGCGCGGCGGGCGGCGGTGAAGTCGGCGGCCGCGCCGCGCTCGGCGGTGCTGGCGGGACGCTCGGCCCAGCCGGAGGTGACCCAGTCGATGAACGCCGCTGACTGCGGGCGCTGGCTGCGGTTGGAGCCGCGATCGGCCAGGGACTGTTCGGTGCTGCTCGACTCAGACATGGGGATCAGTCTGGCACCGCTTCACTAGGCTGCGTCGGTGCGCATCGACCTCCACACCCATTCGAACGTCTCGGACGGCACCGAGTCACCGGCCGTGCTGATGGCCTCCGCGGCGGCCGCCGGGCTGGACGTGGTCGCACTCACCGACCACGACACCACCGCCGGGTGGGCCGAGGCCGCCGCCGCCGTGCCGGGGACCGGCGTGGCGCTGGTCCGCGGCACCGAGGTGTCGGCGCTGGTCGGGGGGGTGAGCGTGCACCTGCTCAGCTACCTGCACGACCCGGAGCATCCGGAACTCGCCGGGATGATCGCCCGGACCCGCGACGCCCGTCAGCACCGGGGCCGGGCGATCGTGGAGCTGCTGGCCGAGGACTACCCGATCAGCTGGGCCGATGTGGCCGCCGTGCAGCAGCCGGGCACCGTGGTCGGCCGACCGCACATCGCCGACGCCTTGGTCGCGCTCGGGATCGTGCCGGACCGGACCGCTGCCTTCGACACCCTGCTGTCGGCGCGGGCCGGGTACTACGTGCCGTACTACGCACCCGACGCCGTCGACGTGGTCCGGGCGATCCGCGCTGCCGGTGGCGTGCCGGTGTTCGCGCACCCGGGTGCGGACGGACGCGGCCGGGTCGTGGCCGACCGGGTGATCGAGGAGCTGGTCGACGGCGGTCTGTTCGCCCTGGAGGTGCGCCACCGGGACCACGACGACGCCCAGCGCGCCCGCCTGACCGCCCTGGCCGACCGGCTCGGCGTGGCCGTCACCGGGTCCAGCGACTACCACGGTGCCGGGAAACCCAATCGGCTGGGGGAGAATCTGACCGCCCCGGATGTCCTGGGGCGGATCGAGTCGGAGGGACGGACACCGGTGGTGCGAGCATGAGCGCGGTTCTCGACTGGCGCTTGTTCAGTGAAGTCTTCATCACCCTGTTCGTGATCATGGACCCGCCGGGGACGGTGCCGATCTTCCTGGCGCTCACCGGGACCATGACCAAGCAGCAGCGGTCCAAGGCTGCCCGGCAGGCGATCCTGGTCGCCTTCGGCGTGATCCTGGTGTTCGCGGTCTTCGGCCAGGGGCTGCTGTCCTACATGCACATCTCGCTGCCGGCGCTGCAGGCGTCCGGCGGTCTGCTGCTCCTCCTGGTCGCGATGGAGCTGCTGACCGGCAAGTCCGAGGACCCTCAGCCGTCCGGCAACAGCAAGGTGAACGTCGCGCTGGTGCCGCTGGGCACCCCGCTGCTGGCCGGACCCGGTGCGATCGTCGCCACCATGGTGTTCGTCCAGCAGAGCGACGGCACCGCCGCCGATTGGATCTCGATCGGGCTGGGCATCGTCGCCGTGCACATCTGCCTCTACTTGGCGATGCGGTTCGCCGGGGCGATCAACCGGGTGCTGGGCGATTCCGGCACCACGCTCGTGACCCGGATCGCGGGTCTGCTGCTGGCGGCCATCGCGGTGCAGCTGGTCGCGGACGCGGTGCGGGCGTTCATCGCGGCGGGGTGACCTGAGGCGTCGGTCGGCGCCGTCTCGGGGTGCCGAACCACCCGCCACGGGTGAGCATCGACCGGTGCTCTCCCTCCGCGAACGACTCTCCGGCGCCCTGCTCGACCGGGTCGCCGGCCCGCACGGTCACTCGATCCGCGACCGGATCCACGGCACGCCCGGCGACCGCTGGTTCGGCCCCGACGCCCCGCTGCGGCGGGTGCACGGTGATGCCTCGATGTTCGTCGGCGGGCTGGCGGCGCTGTTGCTGCAGTCGTGGCATCCGCGGGCGATGGTGGCGGTGGCGGCGCACTCCGGTTATCGCGGGGACCCGTGGGGGCGGTTGCAGCGCACCAGTGCCTTCCTGGCGGTGACGGCCTTCGGCACCGCTGACCACGCCGGGCAGGCCACCCGGGCGGTGCGGCAGATCCACGCCGGGATCAGCGGGTTCTCCGAGGACGGCGAACCGTATGCCGCCTCCGACCCCCATCTGCTCCGCTGGGTGCACGTGGCGGAGGTGCACGCCTTCCTGACCGCCCACCAGCGGTTCGGCGCGCGCCCGTTGTCGGCGGCGGACTGCGACCTGTACGTCGCGCAGGCGGCCAGGACGGCGCGGGAGCTCGGCGTGATCGACCCGCCGGAGTCGGTGCGGGAGCTGCGCGCCCAGTTGGACGGCTTCGTGCCCGAGCTGCGGGGGAGTGCGGCGGCCCGGGACGCGGCGACATTCCTGCTCCGTGAGCCGCCGCTGCCGGTGGCTGCTCGGTTGCCGTACCGGGGGCTGGTGCTCGCGGCGATCGGGCTGCTGCCGCGTGCCTGCCGTGAGCCGTTGGGGCTCCCGGACCGAGTGTGGGTGGACCGCGACATCGCTCCGGCCCTGGGGCAGTTCCTGACCGCGACCATCCGCTGGGCGCTCGCGGCCCAACCGCCCCCGCCGACCCCCGATGAGCCGGGCGCACCAGCATCGGCGCACCCAGCGCCGGTGCCACAGCCGCCGGCCGCATCGGAGCCCGCCGACGAGGAGTCAGGTCCCGCACGGCCTCACGCCTGAATCACCACGGGAAGTGACCGCGCGACGCCGACGGTGCCCACCACGCACCGAGGGCGCCCCGTCACCACGACGGGGCGCCCTCGGTGTGAGCGGGGTGGCTCAGCTCTCGGTGGTGGACTCACCGGAGCCGGAGCCACCGCGGCGACGGCGGCGACGGCGACGGGGTGCGTCGCCGCCCTCGGTGCCCTCGGTGCTGGCAGCCGCCGGTGCCTCGTTCGCCGGGGCGTCCGCGTCCGCCGAGCGACGGGTCCGCTGCCGGGCGGGACGATCCGCGCGCTGCTCGCGGGCGCCCTCGCGGTCGCCGCCCGAGCGACCACCACGGCCACCCTCGGACCGACCGCCACGCTCGCCGCCGGACCGACCGCCACGGTCGCCACGGCCAGCCTCGGAACGGCCGCTGCTGTGCCGCTTGCCGGTCTCGCCCAGGTCCTCGAGCACCTCGGCGTCCAGGCCGGCGCGGGTGCGCTGACCGCGGGGCAGGCGGCCGGTGGTGCCGACCGGGATGTCCAGGTCGGCGTAGAGGTTCTCCGAGGAGGAGTAGGTCTCGACCGGGTCCGGGATGCCCAGGCCGAGCGCCTTGTCGATCAGCGACCAGCGCGGCACGTCGTCCCAGTCGACGAAGGTGACCGCGGTGCCCTTGTGCCCGGCACGGCCGGTGCGGCCGGTGCGGTGCAGGTAGGTCTTCTCGTCCTCGGGGCACTGGTAGTTGACCACGTGGGTCACGTCGTCCACGTCGATGCCGCGGGCGGCGACGTCGGTGGCGACCAGCACGTCGACCTTGCCGTTGCGGAACGCGCGCAGCGCCTGCTCGCGGGCTCCCTGGCCGAGGTCGCCGTGCAGTGCGCCGGCCGCGAACCCACGGTCGACCAGCTCGTCGGCGACCTTGGCGGCGGTGCGCTTGGTCCGGGCGAAGACGATGGTCAGGCCTCGGTCCTTCGCCTGCAGGATGCGGGCCAGCATCTCGACCTTGTCCAGGGCGTGCGCACGGTAGATGACCTGCTTGATGTTCTTGACCGTCGCGCCCTCGTCGTCGGGCTGGTTCGCCCGGATGTGGGTCGGCTGGGTCATGTAGCGGCGGGCCATCGCGACCACGGCGCCCGGCATGGTGGCCGAGAACAGCATGGTGTGCCGGGAGGCGGGGGTGCGGGCGAGCAGCTTCTCCACGTCGGGCAGGAAGCCGAGGTCGAGCATCTCGTCCGCCTCGTCCAGCACCACGCAGCGCACGGCGCTCAGGTCGAGGTGACCCTGGTTCATCAGGTCGATCATCCGGCCCGGGGTGCCGACGACGACCTCGACGCCACGGTTCAGCATCTCGATCTGCGGCTCGTAGGCGCGGCCGCCGTAGAGCAGCGCGACCCGGACGCTGCGCCGCTTGGAGGCGGTCTGCAGGTCACCGGCGACCTGGACGGCCAGCTCGCGGGTCGGCACGATCACCAGGGCCTGCGGCTTGCCCTGGCGCGGGAAGGTGTCCCAGCCGTCCTCGCCGGGGGCGATCACCCGGTGCAGGAGCGGGACGCCGAAGCCCAGGGTCTTGCCGGTCCCGGTCTTGGCCTGGCCGATGATGTCGTGCCCGGCGAGCGCGACCGGCAGGGTCATCGCCTGGATCGGGAACGGGGCGGTGATCCCGGCGTCGGCCAGGGCGGCGACGATCTCGGGGCGGACGTCGAAGTCCGCGAAGGTGACGTTCTCGGCCTGCACGGAGGCGGCCGTGGTGTCGATGGTCTCGATGGCGACGTCCTCGGGGAGCGGCGCGCTGGTGTCGGTGGTGGTCACAAACGACTCTTCACTCGTGCGGGTGGCGGGCCGCACATCGCGCGGGACTCGCAGGCCCCGGGCAGCGACGGGCATCGCCACGGTCTGGTCCGGCAGCCGATCGTGCAAATGTGCTGTCGGCGGCCCCGGACGAGTGACACCCGGAGCGGCACGACACGCCGTCGTCGAGACGACCGGGCAACCGCTGTACGCGGGCATCCTACGCCTGTACCCCGGATCCGGTCCCGGAACGCCGTGGATCAGCGCGCCGGGACCGGACGGATCAGACGGTGGCGGGCTGCTCGACCGGCTGGGGCTCGGGCGCTGCGCGTCGCACTCCGCGTTGCCGGCTCAGCGCCAGCAGCAGGGCCAGCACTGTCGCGCCCACCGTCACCCCGAAGGCGGCGGTGTGACCGGACGAGTCGGCGAGCGACCCGGCGACCCCGGCGCCGCAGGCGTAGCCGATGCTGGTGGCGCCGGCGAGCAGGGTCATCGCCAGGGCGCTGCGGGCGGGCGGCACCGCGTGCTCGGCCTGGGAGTACACCGAGATCATGAACGGGGCGATCGCGAAGCCGAGCACGGCGACCGCGGCGACCAGCGGGCCGAGCGAGTGGACCAGCAGCAACGGCCAGGACAGCGCGACCAGCGCGATGGACGCGACCAGCATCCGGCGCTCCTGGCGGACGCGGGCCGGGATGAACGCGGTGGCGATCCCGGCGATCGCGGAGCTGACCCCCAGCATCGCGTGCACCAGGCCGGTCACACCGGCCTTGCCCACCGAGTCGGCGAGGGCGTTGGTGCCGGTCTGGGTCGCGCCGAACAGCACGCCGACCGACCACTGGGCCAGGATCAGCACCACGAGTCCGACGGTGAGGAACCGGCCGTCCAGCCGCACCGGGGCGTGGGTCGGCGCCTCGCCGGGCGTACCGGGCGCAGCAGACACCGGGGGCATGGCGGGCACCGTGGTGACGGCGTGCACCGCCGGGCCGGTCAGTCGGGCCGTGGGGTGCAGGGCGAAGGCGGTCCCGAAGACCGCGAGCAGCACGGCGGCGGTGATCAGCGCGCCGGCGGGGGAGACCAGCACCGCGGCGATGCCGACCAGCGCCGGGCCCAGCGCGAAGGACGCCTCGTCGGCGGCTCCCTCGTAGGAGAACGCGGCATCCACCAGCCGTCGCTGATCCCCGCCGGACCGCGCGGCGAGCGGTCGCCAGCGCACCCGGGCCAGCGGGCCGACCTGGGGCAGTACGGCACCGAGGGCGGCGGACATCGCGATCATCGCGGGATTCGGCGCTCCGGCGTGCGCGAGCAGCACCAGACCGATCAGTCCGGCGGTCCCGGCCAGCGACTGGACCAGGACCACGATCCGCTGACCGTGCCGGTCGCAGAGCATCCCGGCGATCGGGGCACCGACGGCGTTGGCGACCGCCAGCGCACCGGCGGCGACGCCACCGACCTCGTTGGAGCCGGTGGCGCGGAAGACCAGCATCAGGGTGCCGACCTGGGCCATCGCCATCGGCAGGCGGCCGAGGAACGCGACCAGGACGTAGAGCGGGCCGGTCAGCTTGAACAGGCGTGAGTATGCGGAGAGCGCATGCACGAATGACCTCTCAGGGGGTACGTCGGATGGACGCGCCTCCCCACCACCAGGTCGCGGACTACCCCTGTGCTGTGGTCAGCATAGCCGGGCGGGCTACGATCGACGGATGACTTCCGCCGCCCACGATGGCCGCCCCGAGGCAGCCGCCGACCGTTCGGACACCGTCGAGCTGCTCGGTCTGGTCGCGCATCTGCAGCACGTCGCCTTCGGGCGCCTGGCCGAGGACGCGCGGGAGGCACCGACCACCGAGCAGCAGCTGGAGCTGAGCCGACTGGCCGCCGCGGCCGTGCAGCGCCGGGACCGGGTGCTCGCCCGGGTCGGCGAGCTCGGCGGCGACCCGGAGCGCAGCCTGGGCGCGTACACCCGGCTGCTGGACGACTTCGACAACCGCACCCAGCCGAGCACCTGGTGGGAGCGGCTGCTGCGGTCCTACGTGGCCGAGGGCGTGTCCGACGACTTCTGCCGGATCGCCGCGGGGGCGGTCGACGACGTGACCCGCGAGCTGCTGCTCGAGGTGCTGGACGACGCGGCGCACGCCGAACTCGCGGTCGCCGAGCTGGAGACGGCCGGTGCGCAGGACGAGGTGCTGGTCTCCCGGCTCGCGCTGTGGGGCCGCCGTCTGGTCGGCGAGGCGCTCGGCGTGGTGCAGCAGGCGATGGCCGGACACCCGAGCCTGGCGCGGCTGGTCGGTCGCCGGGACGGTGCGCCGGAGCCGGTCGCGGCCGAGGAGACCCCGGCCACCGACCCGAAGCTGTTCGGTGAGCTGACGGCCGAGCACACCCGCCGGATGAGCCGGCTGGGTCTGACCGCCTGAGCTGACGACATGACGAAGGCCCGCACCCGGGAAGGGGTGCGGGCCTTCGTGCTGGGTCGGTCAGAGGGCGCCGAAGCCCACCGTGCCCTTGTTCTCCGTGCCGATCTCCACGTAGCCGATGGAGGCCGAGGGGACGATCACCCGGCGACCGCGCGCGTCGGTCAGCTCCAGGGTCGACTTGCTGCCGCCCAGGGCGGCCTCGACGGCGGCGGCGATCTCGTCCGCGCTCTGCGCCGAATCGATCACCAGCTCGCGGGGAAGGTTCTGCACACCGATCGTGATGTCCACGCTTCGTCGTCTCCTCGCATCAGAGCTGAGTGCACCTGGCGGTGCCTGCTCCGGTCATCCTAGGTCGGAGCTCGGCCGCACGGCGCTGCGTTCGCCCTGGGCCGAGTCCTCCGGCGGCAGGAAATCCCGCACACCGCCCCAGGCGAGCCGGGTGACGAGGGCCGCGGTCTGCCGGGCGTCGGGGGAGCCGGGATCGCGCAGCCGACGGGTCGCCACCTGCTGGGCCATCGCCGCCAGGCACTGCGCGAGCACCCCGGCCGGAGCGGGGGACAGCGCCGGGACGCCGGTCAGCACATCGGTCAGTCGTTCGGTGACCAGGTCGGTGGCCCGCTCGACCCGGGCCCGCACGTCCGGGTCGTGGGTGACGTCCGACTCGAACAGCAGGGCGGCGGCCTCCCCGGTCCGGTCCACGAAGTGCAGATACGCCAGCACCACCCCGGTGATCGCGTCCCGCGCGTCCTGGACCTGGTCGATCGCCGCGTCCACCGTGGACAGCAGATCGGTGCCGCGGGCGTCGACCACGGTCAGGTAGAGGTCGAGCTTGGACGGGAAGTGCCGGTACAGCACCGGCTTGCTGACCTCCGCACGGTCGGCGATGTCGTCCATCGACACGTGGTGGTAGCCCTCGGCGGTGAACAGCTCCTGGGCCACCCGGAGCACCTGGGCGCGGCGCAGGTCGCGCGGCATGCGGGCCGGTCGTCGCTGACCGGGGGTGGGGGTCGCCATCGGGCGATGATAACCAGCGGGTGACGGGCGGCGCGGGGCGTTCCGTGTCGGTCCCATGTGATGGGATCGGGCACGTGCAGCTGCTCTCCGCCCCCCGACTGGTGCGTCCCGCGCTGGCCGATGTGGCCCCGCCGGTGGCGCTCGGCGCCGATCAGCGGGCGGCGGTCGACCTGCTGTTGTCGGGCGCGCGATCGGTGCTGGTCACCGGGGCGGCCGGGTCGGGCAAGACCGAGCTGGTGGTCGAGACCGTCGCGGCCGCGTTGTCCGCCGAGGACGGCTGGGCGACCGGGCTGCGGGCGGACGACGTGCTGGTGCTGGCGGCGAGCCGACGGGCGGCGGCGGATCTGCGCGACCGGATCGGGTCCCGGGTCCGGCGCACCTCCGGCCAGGCGATGGTGCGCACGGCGGCGTCGGCGGCCTTCGCGGTGCTGCGGCAGCGTGCGGTGCTGCTCGGCGACCCGCCCCCGGCGTTGATCTCCGGTCCGGAGCAGGATCTGGCGCTCGCCGAGCTGCTGGCCGGGCATCTCGCGGGCGAGGGGGTCGAGCTGGTCTGGCCGGAGGGCGTGCCGCCGGAGACCATCGGCCTGCGCTCGTTCCGCGGCGAGCTGCGCGACCTGGTGATGCGCGCCGCCGAGCGCGGCCTGGAGCCGGTGGACCTGGCGCGGTTGGGCCGCACCCACGACCGACCGGCCTGGGTGGCGGCGGCGGTGCTGTACCAGGAGTACCTGGACGTGACCGGGCTGCGCGGCACGACGCCGGACATCGGGGCGCGCTACGACCCGGCGGTGGTGGTCGAGGAGGCCGCCCAGACGCTGCGGCACTGGGAGGAGGACCTGCCCGGACGCCCGCGGCCGCGCTGGCGGCTGGTGGTGGTGGACGACTACCAGGAGGCCACCGAGGCGACGGCCCGACTGCTCCGGGTGCTGGTCGACGACGGCGCACGGCTGCTGCTGGTCGCCGACCCGGACGCCGCGGTGCAGACCTTCCGCGGTGCGACCCCGGCACTGGTCGGCCGGGCGGACGCCGCCGGCGACGGCGCGGGGGAGTTCGGCGCGACGAGGCTGGTGCTGGATCGGGTGCGGCGGCACGACGGCGAGCTGCGCGCGGTCGCCGGCCGGGTGGCCGAGCGGATCGCCGTGGTCGGCGGTGCCCAGCACCGACGGGCCACCGGGGCACCGGCGGAGGTGTCCTCGACCGGCGCACCGGCCGAGGCGTCGGCACCGTCCCGCACGGTGCGGGCAGCGGTGCTGCCCAGTGCCGCGCAGGAGGCCGCCTACCTGGCCCACGCCCTGCGCAGCGCGCACCTCGAGCGCGGCGTCCCGTGGGAGCAGATGGCCGTGATCGCCCGCTCCGGCGGGCAGGTGACGGCGCTCCGCCGGGCGCTGGGGTCGGCGTCGGTGCCGGTCGCGGTGGTCGGGTCGGATGTGCCGTTGAAGGACGAGCCCGCCGTCCGGCCGCTGTTGGACGCGCTCCGGGTGGTCCTCGGCGACGAGCTCGGCGGTGCCGACCTGGACGCCGAGCAGGCAGCCCGGTTGTGCTGCTCGCCGCTCGGCGGGCTGGACGCGGTGGGTCTGCGCCGGGTGCGCCGCGCGCTGCGGGCGGAGGAGATCGCCGGAGCCGGGGACGAGCGGCGGGGCCGGACCTCGGACGAACTGCTGGTCGAGGCGCTGGGCGATCCGCTCCGGGTGGCCACGCTGCCGCTGGTGTCCCGGCGGCCGATGGAACGGCTCGCGACCGTCCTGGCCCGGGGCCGGGAGGCCGCGCGCGCGCCGGGTGCCGACCCGCAGACCGTGCTCTGGGCGCTGTGGGACACCGCCGCCCTGGCCGACCCCTGGCGGCGCGCGGCGCTCGCGGGTGGCGCCGGTGGCGCACGGGCGGACCGGGACCTGGACGCCGTGCTCGCGCTGTTCCGCGCCGCCGAGACCTACGTCGACCGGATGCCGCAGTCGCCGCCGGCCGCCTTCCTGGCCTGGGTGGAGTCGCAGGAGCTGCCCGCCGACACCATCGCCGCCCGCGCCCGTCGGGACGCGGTCAGCGTGCTGACCCCGGCCGGTGCCGCGGGCCGGGAGTGGGAGCTGGTCGCGGTCGCCGGGGTGCAGGAAGGGGTGTGGCCGGACCTGCGGCTGCGCGACTCGCTGCTCGGTGCGCAGGCACTGGTCGACGTGCTGGCGGGCCGCAGCGACGACCACGGGGCGGATCACGGCGCGGCGGCGCGGGCGGCGGTGCTGGCCGACGAACTGCGGTCGTTCTACGTCGCGGTGTCCCGCGCCCGGAGCCTGTTGCTGGTGACGGCGGTCGCCGACGCCGAGGAACAGCCGTCGCCGTTCCTCGACCTGGTGGAGCCGCAGGAGGAGGACGACGACCCGCGCAAGGTCGGCGCCCCCGCGCCGCTGGACCTGCGCGGACTGGTCGGGTCGTTGCGCGCCCGGCTGGAGCACACGGCACGCCTGGGTGCCCCCGACCCCGCGGCCGCCCGGGTGCTGGCGCGGCTCGCCGAGGCCGGGGTGCCCGGTGCCGACCCGGCGCAGTGGCACGGGTTGGCGCCGGTGAGCACCGACGAGCCGCTGTGGCCGGAGGGTGAGCGGGTGCCGGTGTCGCCGTCCAGGATCGAGACCGCCGGGACCTGCGCGCTGCGCTGGGCACTGGAGGCGGCCGGTGGCACCGCGCCGAACTCCTCCCGCCAGACGCTGGGCACCCTGGTGCACTCGATCGCCCAGCGGTTCCCGCGCGGCACCCGTGCCGAACTGGCGGCGGAGCTGGACCGCCGCTGGCCGGAGCTGGGCCTCGGCGACGGGTGGCCCGCGACGCTGGAGCGACGGCGGGCGGACGGGATGATCGATCGGTTGGCCGGGTACCTGGCCCAGGCCGGCGACCCGTTGGCCGTGGAGGCGAGCTTCGAGCTCCCGCTGGACCGGGCGCTGGTCCGGGGCAGCATCGACCGGGTCGAGTCGGCGGGGGAGGACGGTGCGGTGCGGGTGGTCGACCTCAAGACCGGCCGGACCATCGCCAAGGCCGAGGAGGCGGCGACCAATCCGCAGCTCGGCGCGTACCAGCTCGCGGTGGACGCCGGTCGCGTGGAGGGGCTGCCGCCGGAGGCGCACGCGGTGGGCGCCCAGCTGGTCTACGTCACCGACCAGAACAAGGCGGCGGCGATCCGGACCCAGGACGGTCTGGGTCCGGAACCGGAGACGTCCTGGGCCAGGACCCACATCGAGGAGGTCGCCGAGCGGATGGCGGCGTCCACCTTCCACGCCACGGTGAACGGGATGTGCGACCGCTGCCCGGTGCGACGGTCGTGCCCGATCCGCGACGAGGGCGGGCAGGTGGTCCAGTGAGCGCGCAGACCGGGACGCGGCTGTCGGCGCGGGACATCGCGGGGCTGCTGCGCCGCGATCCGCCGACCGACGAGCAGGTGGCGGTGATCGAGTCGCCGCTGCGACCCGCTCTGGTGGTCGCCGGTGCCGGATCAGGCAAGACCGAGACCATGTCCGCCCGGGTGGTGTGGCTGATCGCGAACGGCCTGGTCGCACCGGAGCAGGTGCTCGGCCTGACCTTCACCCGCAAGGCGGCCGGGGAGCTGGCGGAACGGGTGCGCCGACGGCTGCGGCACCTGGCCCGGGCCGCGGCCGCCGAGGGGATGGCCCTGCCCGGACTGTCCGCCGCCGACGACACCGCGCTCGCCACCATCGCCCGGCCGACCGTCTCCACCTACAACGCCTACGCCGCCTCGCTGGTGGGCGACCACGGCCTGCGGTTGGGCATCGAACCGGCGGCCAGGCTGCTCGGTGAGGCGGCCCAGTGGCAGCTCGCGAGCCAGGTGGTCGAGTCGTGGACGGCCGACCTGGACACCCGGGCGGCGGTGTCCACCGTCGTCGACGCGGTGCTGTCGCTGTCCGGCGCCCTGGACGAACACCTGCTGGAACCCGAGGACGCCCGGCGCGGCATCGAGCAGATCATCGAGGCGATCCAGGCGACCCCGCCCGGGACACCGCCGCGTCGGCCGTACGCGGACGTGATCAAGCTGGTGGACGCCCTCGGTGAGCGGGCCCGGGTGCTGGAGCTGGTCGCCGAGTACCGGCGCCGCAAGCGGGCGTCCGACGCCCTGGACTTCGGCGATCAGGTGGCGATCGCCGCCCGGCTGGCCCGGGACGTGCCGGAGGTCGGGGCGACCGAACGCTCCCGGTTCCGGGTGGTGTTGCTGGACGAGTACCAGGACACGTCCTACGCCCAGCTGGTGCTGCTGTCCTCACTGTTCGGCGGCGGCCACCCGGTCACCGCCGTCGGTGACCCGCACCAGTCGATCTACGGCTGGCGGGGCGCGAGCGCGGGCGGCCTCGAACGGTTCCCGGAGACGTTCCCGATCGTGGCCGAGGACGGCGACCGGCGCCGCGCCGACCTGCACCAGCTGTCCACCTCGTGGCGGAACGACCGGGCGGTGCTGGCGGCGGCGAACCTGGTGGCCGCCCCGCTGCGCCGGGCCGAGAGCGCGCGGATCGAGCTGCCCGAGCTCGGTGCCCGGCCCGGTGCCGGACCCGGTGAGGTGCTGGCTCGGATGCTGCCCACCGTCGAGGACGAGGCGCGCGCGGTGACCGAGTTCGTGGCCGGGCAGTGGCGGGCCGCCGGCCCGGACGGGTCGGGGCGGGTGACGGCGGCGGTGCTGTGCCGCAAGCGCGCGCAGTTCCCGGTGCTGCACGCGGCCCTGCGTGACGCCGGGCTGCCGGTGGAGGTGGTCGGACTCGGCGGGCTGCTGGCGACCCCCGAGGTGGTGGACGTGGTGGCCCTGTTGCAGGCGACCCACGACCCGTCGCGGGGCGACGCGCTGATGCGGCTGCTCACCGGTGCCCGACTGCGGGTGGGCGCTGCCGACCTGCACGCCCTGGCCGACTGGTCGATGCAGGTCGCCGACGGTCTGGACCGCCGAGCGGCGGGGGGCGAGGTCCCGGCCGCCGCCGATGTGGTGGACGAGCGCAGCATCGTCGACGCGGTGGACCAGCTGCCCCCGGAGGACTGGACCAGTTCCCGGGGCCGATCGCTCAGCGCGACCGGGCGGCACCGGTTGGCCGAGCTGGCCGGGGTGCTGCGCGCCCTGCGCGGTCAGACCTATCTGTCCCTGCCCGAGCTGGTGGTGCAGGCCGAACGCCTCTGGGGCCTGGACCTGGAGGTGGCAGCCCGTCCCGGGATGAGCCCCGGCCGGGCGCGGGCGCACCTGGACGCGTTCCGGGATGTCGCCGTGCAGTACGCCGAGTCCACCGACGACCCGACCCTCGGCGGGTTCCTCGCCTGGCTGGAGTCCGCGGACGCCCACGAGCAGGGCCTGGACATGCCGGTCACCGAACCGGACCCGGATGCCGTGCAGCTGATGACGGTGCACGCGGCGAAGGGCCTGGAGTGGGATGTGGTCGCGGTGGCCGGGCTGGTCGACGGCGGGCTGCCGAACACCGCCACCCAGGGGCCGCAGGGGCCGACCGACTCGGGCTGGCTGACCGGCCTGGGCGAGCTGCCCTACCCGCTGCGCGGCGACCGGCACGACCTGCCCGAGTTCGGGTACGCCGGGGCGGTCGATCCCAAGGACCTGAACGAGCGACGCCTGCAGTTCCGCCGCGACGCCGGGGAGCATCAGGTCGCCGAGGAACGTCGGCTCGCCTACGTCGCCTTCACCCGCGCCCGGGCGGCCCTGCTGCTCACCGGTGCCTGGTGGGCGGACGCGCTGAAGCCGCGACTGCCATCGGTGTTCCTCACCGAGGTCGTCGACGCCGGGCTGGCCCGGGTCGAGGACTGGGCCGAGGAGCCGGATCCCGACCAGCCCAACCCGCGCGAGGCGAGCGACACCGCCGTGCTGTGGCCCGCCGACCCCTTCGGCACCGGCAGCACCCGGCGCGCGACGGTGCAGGCGGCCGCGGAGGCGGTGCTCACCGCCAGGGCCGCCGGGGCGGACGACACCCCGACGCCGTGGGACCGCACGGTCCGGCTGCTGCTGGCCGAGCGCGCTGACGAGTCCCGGCCCGGTGCCGACGTCGAGCTGCCCGCGCACCTGTCCGCCTCCGCCGTGGTCAAGCTGGCCGGGGACCCGGCGGAGTTCGCCCGCGAGCTGCGCCGTCCGGTGCCGCAGCGGCCGTCACCGCAGGCCCGGCGCGGCACCCGGTTCCACGCCTGGGTGGAGGGGTTCTACGGCGAGTCCGCGCTGGTGGACATCGAGGACCTGCCCGGCGCCGACGACGACTCGGTGCCCGTCGACGCCGACGAGCTCACCCTGCGCGAGCACTTCCTCGCCACCGAATGGTCGGCACTGACGCCCATCGCGGTGGAGGCGGATGTCGAGACCGTGATCGGCGGCTACGTGCTGCGCTCCCGGATCGACGCGGTGTTCGCCGACCCGGCCCGACCCGGTCAGGACGCGGTGGTGGTGGTCGACTGGAAGACCGGCGCCCCACCGACCAGCCGCGAGGCCGCCGAGGTCCGCGAGCTGCAGCTGGCGGTGTACCGCCTCGCCTGGTCGCGGTGGACCGGCACGCCGCTGGACCGGGTCAGTGCGGCGTTCTGCTACGTCGGCACCGGTCAGACGGTCCGCCCCGCCCGGCTGCTCGGTGCGGAGGACATCGAGCGGATGCTGCTCGCGGTCACCCAGGGCTGAGCGCCGCGGGTCAGTCCGCGACCGGCTCCGGGTCGGGCAGCTCGCGGGTCTGCTCGTCCAGCTCGTCCAGCATCGAGACGGCGTCGGCGATCACCTCGTCGTCGTGGGTGCGCACGCCGTAGAGCAGCCACCGGACCAGGGCCAGCTCACCCGCCAGCAGTGCGCGGTCGGCGATGAACGGGTCGGTCAGCTCGGTGCGGCGCAGCTGGTACGCCTCCATCACCGAGTCCACGGCGTCCTGCGGTGCCGCCACCAGAAGCCACGCCAGGTCGTCCGCCGGGTCGGCCACCTTGGCCTCACCCCAGCTGAGCACGCCGGTGATCTCTCCGTCGGCGGTCAGCACGTGATCGGCGGACAGGTCGCCGTGCACGACGGTCGGGCTGAACTTCCACAGCGCGATGTCCTCCAGCCGCTCCTCCCACCGGCGCAGCAGGGTCGCCGGGACCCGGCCGGTGCGCGCTGCCTCGTCCACCTCGGACTGGCGGCGCTGGCGGTAGGCGGCGGCGTCGTACACCGGCAGCCCCGCCTCCTCGATCAGGGTCGGCGGCAGTTCGTGCAGCGCGCCGATCGCCCGGCCCAGGGCGGCGGCGGTGCCGGGCCCCGGCTGCAGGCGGTCGAGCGGCACCGGGCGGCCCTTGAGCTGGCGGTACATCACCGCGCGCCCGCCCTCGTCCAATGGGGCGGTGCCGACGGTGCGCGGCACGTCGAAGGGCAGCTTGCCGTCGTCCACCGCCTGCGCGAGTCCGCCGAGCAGCACCAGCTCGGCCTCCAACGCGGCACCGGCGGCCGACGACCGTGGTGCGCGCACCACCCAGCGGGCGTTCTGGGCGTCCGTCACCACGGCGGTGTCGTCGTCACCCCCGGAGTCGGTCGCCCGCACGGCACGGGCATCGAAGCCGGGCACGGCGACGGTCGCGAGGGCGGCGAGAGCAAGGGGTGAACGCACTCCCACAGGGTAGGCGGGTCCGCGGGCAGCGCAGCCCGGCACGGCCGGGCGTGTCCCGTTCCGGCGTGTCGGGCGGATCGTCCCGTCGGGTGCGATGCGGCGGGCACCCCTCTGGCGGCAGCCGTCGGTCGGGACGCGTACGGTGACGTGGTGCTCGACTCCGAACTCCCGCTGTCGCGCACGGTGACCGACCGTGCCGCCGACCTCCGTCGCGACCCCGCCCTGCTGGACCGTCTGATCGAGCAGCAGGACAGCCGGGTGCTGCTGGTCAGCTCCGGCAAGGTCGTGGCCCGCACCGACGGCCGTCGCCCGTCCGTGGTCTGGTTCTCCCCGGCGGAGGCCGCCCTGCGCGCGCCCACCGGATCGCTGGCCGAGCGCTGGGCGTTCCTCGGCTACGACGACGCCGACCGGATCCCCGGGGTGGCCGTCACCGAGTCCACCGACCGCACGCCACCGGCCTATCTCGCGCACCAGGTGCCCGACCCCGAGGTCGCCGCCCTCCCGGCCGACGCGCGCTGGGTGCCGCTGCGCGAGATCGGCGCCGACCTGTCGGCCCGGGACGCCGGTCTGGCCACCGCCGCGGTCGCGCTCTACGAGTGGCACGTCCGCCACCCGCGCTGCCCCCGCTGCGGGGCGGTGACCTACACCGTCCAGTCGGGATGGGTGCGTCGCTGCGTCGCGGACGGCTCCGAGCACTACCCGCGCACGGACCCGGCGGTCATCATGGCCGTGGTCGACCCGGACGACCGGCTGCTGCTGGCGAACTCCGCCGCCTGGCCGGCCAAGCGGTACTCGACCCTGGCCGGGTTCGTGGAGCCGGGGGAGTCGGTGGAGCACGCGATCCGGCGCGAGGTGCGCGAGGAGTCGGCGATCGTGGTCGGGGACGTCGAGTACCAGGGCAGCCAGCCGTGGCCGTTCCCCGCGTCGCTGATGCTCGGCTTCCGGGCGCACGCCACCAGCACCGAGATCGCCGTGGACGGTGACGAGCTGGCCGACGCGCAGTGGTTCACCCGGGCCGAGCTGCACCGCGCCGTGGCGGTGGGCGAGGTGATCCTGCCGCCGCACACCTCGATCGCCCGGGCCCTGATCGAGGACTGGTTCGGCGGCGAGCTGCCCGCCGGCCCGCAGCCGGACGCCTGGCGGGACTCGGTGGCGGCGACCAACGCCGGCCCCGCCGGTCACGCGGACGACGGCGGGGCCTGACGGTCACCCGGATCACGGCGCTGTCCGGCGGTCGACCGGGCGGTGACCCGGGCGACCGCAGGGCGGGTCAGACGCCGAGCGCCTGCTTGACCTGGACCAGCGACGGGTTGGTCATCGCCGAACCGTCCGGGAACAGCAGGGTCGGCACGGTCTGGTTGCCGCCGTTGACCTGCTCGACGTACGCGGCGGCCTCCGGCAGCTGCTCGATGTCCACCTCGGTGTAGCCGATCCCGGCACTGTCCAGCTGGGTCTTCAGCCGACGGCAGTAGCCGCACCAGGTGGTGGTGTACATCGTCACGGAGCCCTCGGCGGGCAGCTGCTGGGTCATGTCGGGCCCAACGCCGACGCCCGTGCGACGCATTCCCGGGCTGTCGGCGGCAGGTGCGAGGATGCCAGCGATGTCCCCCGACGACCTGCTCGACGCCCTCGACCCCGACCAGCGCGCGGTGGCCGGTGCCCTCACCGGGCCCGTCTGCGTGCTCGCGGGGGCCGGAACCGGCAAGACCCGGGCGATCACGCACCGGATCGCCTACGGCGTGCGCACCGGTGTGTACGCCCCGACCAGCGTGCTCGCGGTGACCTTCACCGCCCGGGCGGCGGGGGAGATGCGCACCCGACTGCGCGACCTCGGGGTGGCCGGGGTGCAGGCGCGCACCTTCCACTCGGCGGCGCTGCGGCAGCTGCGGTACTTCTGGCCCCGGGTCGTCGGTGGCCCGGTGCCCGAGCTGCTGGCCCAGAAGGCGCCGGTGGTCGCGGACGCCGCCCACCGGCTCGGCCTGTCGGTGGACCGGGTTGCGGTGCGCGACCTCGCCTCGGAGATCGAGTGGGCGAAGGTCAGCCGGATCACCGCCGAGGACTACGAGACCGCCGCCGCGGCCGCCGGACGACCGGCCCCGGCCGGACACGACCACCAGGTGATCGCCCGGCTGATCACGGCGTACGAGGACGCCAAGGACGCCCGCGGCGTGATGGACATGGAGGACATCCTCTGGCTGCTGGCCGGGATGCTGGTGGACAACGGGGCGGTCGCCGACGAGGTGCGGGGCCAGTACCGCCGGTTCGTGGTGGACGAGTACCAGGACATCTCGCCGCTGCAGAAGTTCCTGCTCGACCAGTGGCTCGGCGGCCGGGACGAGCTGTGCGTGGTCGGCGACCCGGCGCAGACCATCTACTCCTTCGCCGGGGCGACGCCGCACTACCTGACCCGGTTCACCGCCGACCACCCGGGCTCGCAGGTGGTGAAACTGGTCCGCGACTACCGGTCGACCCCGCAGGTGGTCGGTCTGGCGAACGAGGTGCTGCGCCGGGCACCGAAGGAGAACGGCTGGCAGCCGCTCGAACTCATCGCCCAGCGACCGTCCGCCGGGCCGGTGCGGTTCGCGGTCTACGACGACGACGAGGCCGAGGCCGCCGGGGTCGCCACCCGGATCAGTCGGTTGATCGCCGCGGGCACCCGGCCGAGCCAGATCGCGGTGCTGTACCGGATCAACTCCCAGTCCGAGGCCTTCGAGCAGGCACTGGCCGCGATCGGGATCGGCTACGTGCTGCGCGGTGGCGAACGGTTCTTCGCCCGCCGCGAGGTGCGGGACGCGATCACCACGCTGCGCGGTGCCGCGGTCGCCGCCGACCCGGACGACTCGATGCCCCAGGCCGCCCGGGACGCGCTGCGCGCGGTCGGCTGGTCGGAGGAGGCTCCGGCCGCCCGGGGTGCGTCCCGGGAGCGCTGGGACTCGCTCTCGGCGCTGGTCGCGCTGGCGGACGAGCTGGCGAGCACCGCGGAGAAGGCCGGCGGCCGGGCCACGGTGGCGGATCTGGTCGCCGACCTGGACGAGCGCGCGGCGGCCCAGCACGCCCCGACGGTGGAGGGCGTGACGCTGGCGTCCCTGCACGCGGCCAAGGGCCTGGAATGGGACGCGGTCTTCCTGACCGGACTGAGCGAGGGCCTGGTGCCGTGGGCCTCCGCGGACACGACGGCCGACCTCGCCGAGGAGCGACGGCTGCTGTACGTCGGGGTGACCCGTGCGCGCGAGCACCTGGAGCTGTCCTACGCCCGGTCGCGCACCCCGGGTGGCCGCGGCAACCGGCGGCGCTCGCGGTTCCTGGACGGACTGTGGCCCAGCGACGGACGAGGCCGCTTCGGTCGCCGGGAGGTCGAGTCGGTGCCGCGGACCACGGGGGAGCCGGACCCGGCGCTGCTGGCGGCGCTCAAGGAATGGCGGCGGGAGGTGGCGACCCGGACCAGCAAGCCGGACTTCACGATCATCGGCGACGTCACCCTGGCCAGCATCGCCGAGCTGCGACCGGCGTCGGTGCCCGATCTGGCCCGGATCCACGGCATCGGACCGGCCAAGATCGACCGCTACGGCACCGAGCTGTTGGACCTGGTGGCCCGCGCCGGAAAAGTCGTCGGTTAATTCGGTTGTGCCCCCGTCCGGGGGCGCTCTAGTGTGACTTCTGCCCGATGAGAGACCGCGCTGTGTCCGACACAGTCCGGCGCAGACGAGAGGAGGTGGACCCGCGATGAAGAAGCTCAACATGATCGGTTCCGGTGCGATGGCACTGCCGATCCAGGTGTCCACCTTCGGTCGGGTCCAGGGGAGTGGTGTGTCCGCAGTGCGGAAGTCCACCCGTGGCGGCGAGGCCGCGTTCGGCCAGATCGCTTTCGGCGACACCACCCTCGGCTACACCGGCCGTCTGCGCGGCACCGGTGATGCCCCCGCCCCCGACTCCGTCCTCTCAGGAGCGCTCAGCTAGAGCGCCAGTCCTGTCAGGCCACGGAGTCCCCGGATTCCGTGGCCTTTCTCTTTGTCCCACCTGATGGTCGGGGCGAGGTGGAAGCACCGGAATCCACCTGCCCCATCAGCTTTTTCGCACCACATCAGGAGGACATCGTGCGGCTCACCTCGCTGCTCGACACGGTCGGACTCGGCGGGTCCGGTCCGTGGCCCCCCGTCACGTCGGACACCGACCACACCCAGTTCGACGCGCTGGTCGCGGGTCTCATCCCGTGCCGCTCCCACGACCCGGAGCTCTGGTTCGCCGAGCGCACCGCCGAGGTCGAACAGGCCAAGGCGCTGTGCCGGGAGTGCCCGTTGCTCGAAGGGTGCCTGGCCGGGGCGCTGGAACGAGAGGAACCGTGGGGGGTCTGGGGCGGACAGGCGTTCGTCGGCGGTCAGGTCGTGGCGGTCAAGCGTGGCCGGGGTCGGCCGCGCAAGGACGCCAGCCCCGCCGCCTGAGATGACCTCGACTCAGCGACATCTGGTCGCCGTGCAGGTCGCTCAGAGCGTCGGCCCCGGTTCCGTCACCGGGAGGGCGGCGCATCCGCAGTCCGGATGCGCCGCCCACTCCCGCAGGCGAGGTTCCAGTCGCGGCAGGGCGACCTCGTACTGCCGTCCGGTGGTCACCGGCTGACCGCTGTCCATCAGCGTCACCGCCTCCGCGGCCGCCAGACCCCCGGCAACCGTGGCGAGCACCACCGGCTCCCGGGTGGACCGCCGTCCCGCCGCCAACAGTCCCAGGACCCGGGGCCAGTGCGGATCGCGGTCGGCACGCGCCAGCTCGACGCAGCGTTGGCAACAGCCGACACCCGGTCGTGCCAGCGGACCGACCAGGGCATCCGCCTCGCGGAGCACCACCGGGAGCTGAGGCAGCCCGGTCGAGGTCAACCGCAGGCCCAGCTCCGGGTCCACCACATCCGCGGACACCGTGATCACCAGGTCCGGGTCCCGGTTCGCCCGCGCCATCGACCCGGTCCGGATCCCGGGCGCCATCGTGCGCAGCAGGTCGGCCACCGCGGTCTGCCGGGTCCGGCCGAGATCGCCCGGGGACAGTCCGGTCCCGGTCTCCGCCGCCGACACCGGGCGCTCGTCGTCGAGCAGCACGGTGCCGATCCCCGCCCCCGCCAGCGCGGACGCGATCACCACCCCGGTGCGGCCCAGCCCGACGATCGCCACGCTCGCCGCCGCCCGGCGACGACGGACCCGGTGCGGATCGCCGTCGTCGACCAGCGCGGTGGCCACACAGTCCGGGACCAGACGGTCCGGCATCGACCCGGTGTGCGGCCGCGGGGCGCGGACCAACCCCAGCCGATCCAGCTCGGTCAGCACCGACTCGGGCAGGGCGGCGCGCAGCGAACGGTCAGCTCCGCGCTGCACCGCCGTGCACTGCGCCGAGGTGAGTCCGTGCAGCCGCACCGCCCAGCGGGGATCGGTGCCGATCTGGACCTGGTCGTCGTCGATGCGCAGCACCCGCACACCACGTCGTAACAACATCGCGCCACCTCCTGGCAGCACGGTGGCACGGTTCGGGCGGGCCGAACCGGTTGTCCACAGGCCGGGTGGTCAGGCCTTGCCGAGGATCCGGTTCAGCTTGGTCCCGCACTCGGGGCACACGCCCTTGGCCATCCGGCGACCGGACTCGGCGATGACCACGTCCCCGGTCGTCTCCCGCTTCTCCTTGCACTTCACGCAGTAGAACTGGCCGGTGTAGGTGTCGGACATCGGATCTCCTCGGCTGGTGGACGAAGCGCCCAGTATTCACGCCCGCCGGGGTCCGGGTCAGCAGTTCGCGTGGTCGAGTTCACACGCCGTGAGCAGGGCACCCGCTACGGTGTCGTCCGTGCGCCAGCACCGGGAGGGGAACGGCGGGCCGGAGGACACCGGTGCCGCTGCCGGGTCGAGCGCCCAGGACGCCGCCGATCTGCTGCCCGGTCCGGTGGAGGTGCGCAGGTCTCGGCGCCGGTCCCGGACCGTGACCGCCTTCCGGGAGAACGGCCGCACCGTGGTCGCGATCCCCGCCCGGTTCACCCGCGCCCAGGAGCGCGAATGGGTCGGCAGGATGGTCGAGCGCCTCGCCCGCCAGGAGCGGCGACGCCGACCCTCCGACGACGGGTTGGCCCAGCGCGCGGCGGCGTTGTCCGAGCGGTACCTCGGTGGCCGGGCGGTGCCCTCGTCGGTGCGCTGGTCGTCGAACCAGGGCCAGCGCTGGGGGTCGTGCAGCCTGGGGGACGGCAGCATCCGGATCAGCGACCGCCTGCGCGGCATGCCGTCCTGGGTGACCGACTACGTGCTGCTGCACGAGCTGAACCACCTGCTGCACGCCGGTCACGGCCCCGAGTTCTGGGCCGAGCTGGAGTCCTACCCCCGCACCGAACGGGCGCGCGGATTCCTCGACGGCTGGTCCTACGCCGACCGCGAGGGCGGGCGGCCGCAGTCCTCCGACGAGGAATCCGACGACTGACCGTCAGCTCTGCTCGTCGTCCTCGCCCAGGATCTCGGCGAGTGCCCGGTCCAGGTCGGCGTGCTCGTCCTGCGCCGCCTGCCGCCGACCCTGGTAGCCGGTCGGGTCGTCGAGGTCCTCGGCGGTCGGCAGCAGGTCCGGGTGGTCCCACACCGCGTCCCGGCCCTCGGGACCCGACTCGCGCGCGATCAGCGCCCACAGCGCGGCGGCGTCCCGGGAGCGACGGGGCCGCAGCTCCAGGCCGACCAGGGTGGCGAAGGTCTGCTCGGCGGGCCCACCGGCGGCACGGCGACGACGGATCATCTCGCGCAGCTGCATGGTGTGCGGCAGGTGCGGGAGGGTCGCGACCGCGGTGACCTCGTCCACCCACCCCTCGACCAGGGCGAGCGCGGTCTCCAGGCGTTCCAGCACCGCCTGCTGCTCCGGGGTGTTCTGCGGGGCGAACACGCCGGAGGACAGTGCGCCTTGCAACGCCTGCGGGTCGGTGGGGTCGATCGACCGGACCGACTCCTCCAGGCTCTCCAGGTCGATGGAGATGCCGCGTGCGTAGGCGTCCACCGCCGACAGCAGGTGACCGCGCAGCCAGCCGACGTGGGTGAACAGTCGGGCGTGCGCCGCCTCGCGGGCGGCCAGGAACAGGCGGACCTCCTCCAGCGGAACGTCCAGGCCCTCGGCGAAGTCGGCGACGTTGCCCGGCACCAGGGCGGTCGCGGGGGAGTGCACCAGCGGCAGCCCGACGTCGGTCAGCCCGAAGACCTCGCGGGCCAACGACCCGGCGGCCTGGCCGACCTGCATGCCGAAGACCAGGGAACCGAGCTGACGCATCATCTGCGCCGGGTCCATCCCGGCCCCGGCCAGACCGGGCGGCAGGTCCAGCGACTCCGGCAGCTGACCGGCGAGGGTGTCGGCCAGCGCCTTCGACATCGAGGTGGCGACCGGCTCGGTCAGCAACCGCCAGGTCGGCAGGGTCTGCTCCACCCACTCCGAGCGGGACAGGGCCTTCGCCGGGCCGCCGGCCGGGGGCAGGTCGGTGGCGGCGTCCAGCCACAGCTCGGCGACCGACAGTGCCTCGGTGGCCTCCCGGACCTGCTGCGCCGTCAGCACCGGGTCCCCGCCGGTGACCGCGATCTGCCGGGCGGCGTCGTGCGCGACGTCCCAGTTCACCGGGCCGTCGCCGCTGGAGGCCAGCATCCGCTGCACCTGGGCGATCATCTGCTGCAGGGCGGCGGGGTCGTTCGGCAGGCCGGAGGCGGCGGCCATCTGCGCCGGGTCCAGGCCCTGCTCGCGCATCTGGCGCAGCGCCTCGTCGGCGTCGGGCCCGAACATCTGCCGCAGCATCTGCTCCCAGGCCGATCCGTCCGGCTGACCGGAGGTGGGGGTCACGTCGTCCATCGTCAGCTCCCGGGGGTCGTGGTCGGACCACGGTAACGACCGAAGGCTGTGCGGACCCTGGGCGCGGGGGTCCGGTTCGCTCACGGCGCAGCGCAGCCGGTTCCCAGGTCGGTGCGGCATGATCGTCCGGTGTCCGACCCGCTGCAGCCCGTCCCCGTCGACCCGTTCGACGTGGAAGCACCCGCCAGCCCACCGGTGACCCGCCGCGCGGCGCTGCTCACCTTCGGGATGCTCGGTTCGGCGGCGCTGCTGCTGGCGATGCTGCTGCTGCCGGTGCCCTACGTGGTCAACAGCCCGGGTCCGACCCTGAACACCCTGGGCGAGTACGACGGCGAACCGCTGATCAGCATCACCGGCGCCGAGACCTACGACTCCACCGGCGAGCTGCGGCTGACCACGGTGTCCAGCACCGGTGGCCCCGGCTTCCGGTCGACCCTGGTCGGGGTGGTCGCCGGCTGGCTGAGCGGATCGAGCCAGGTGATCCCGGTCGAGTACGTCTACCCGCAGGGCACCACCCAGCAGCAGGTCGCCGAGCAGAACCAGGCGCAGATGACCTCCTCGCAGGAGAACGCCACCGTGGCCGCGCTGGAGGAGCTGGGTTACACGGTGCCGACCACGATGACCATCGCCGGCACCGTCGAGGGCGGCCCGGCCGAGGGCAAGCTCCAGGAGGACGACGTCCTGGTCGCGGTGGACGGCGTCACGATGGCGTCCTACGCGCAGCTGATCGACCTGCTCAAGGAGACGGACCCGGGCAGCACCCTCACGGTCGGCGTGCAGCGGGACGGCCAGAGCGTCGAGGTGCCGATCGTCACCGGTGCGAAGGACGGCGGTGGCAGCCAGCTCGGGGTGTACATCGACCCGACCTTCGACCTGCCGGTGGATGTGTCGATCAGGATCGAGGACATCGGCGGTTCCAGCGCCGGGACCATGTTCGCGCTCGGGATCATCGACCGGCTGACCCCGCAGGACGAGGCCAACGGCGTGCACATCGCCGGGACCGGCACCATGGACCTGAACGGCGACGTCGGCCCGATCGGCGGCATCCGGCAGAAGATGGCCGGATCGGTGCGCGACGGGGCGACCTGGTTCCTGGCACCCGCCGACAACTGCGACGAGGTGGTCGGTCACGTCCCCGACGGGCTGCACGTGGTGCGGATCGACACCCTGCACGGCGCCCGGGAGGCCGTCGAGGCGATCGGGTCCGGCGACACCGCCGACCTGCCCACCTGCACCGCCGCCGCGTCGCGTTAGGTCCCACCCGCCGCCGCGGCGGCGACCCGCTAGGCGAGCGTCGCCCTGAGCGCCTCGATCAGCCCGGGGACCGCGTCCGGACCCTGACCGACGGCCTGGTCGGCGTCCAGTGCCCGCTGCCGGATCGCGCACCAGGACGACCCGTCCCGCAGCACCCCGACGGCCAGCCGCACGTCCTGCCGGTCCGGGTGGGACATCAGTGCCGCCACCGCCTCCTCCGGGTCGTCCGGCAACGCGTCCTCGGCCTCCGGCGGCAGCACCACCCGTTCCACGGTCACCGCCGCGCCGTCCACGGTCTCCGGCCAGGCGATCGCACCGAGCAGCCCCTCCAGGTCCTCGGAGGCGGGCAACCCCTCCTGCTCCACCGAGGTCAGATGCCCGGGGTCCGCCTGGGCGGCGGCCAGCACCTCCGGCGGCAGCTGCTGCGCCAGCGCCGGTTCGGCCTCCAGGGCGCTCGCGGTGCGGACCAGGGCGAACACCCGGACCGGGCCGTCCCACCCGCCGGTGGCGACGTGGCGTTCGATCTCCACCACTGCCTGGGCGAGCGGGGTGGCGGTGGGGTCGGTCGGAGCGGGGGTCTCAGTCACGGGCAGCATCCTCGCACCGCTGACCGTCAGCTGTGGGAACCTGTGGATCGCCTGGCACGTTGACCCGTGCAGGGCGCCATGCGCCTGACCAGTTCGCCGACGACGAGGAACCACCGTGGCCTTCGCCAACCCGTCCGCATCTCGACCGCAGGGGCCCAGACCCCCACGGCCCGCCGGAGGTGGCGCCCGACGCCGCCGCAACCCGCTGGTGATCACCGCCCTGGTGCTCCTGGTGATCGTGTTCGCCGTCGTGCTGATGGCCCAGTTCTGGACCGAGGTCATGTGGTTCGACCAGCTCGGTTTCGCCACCGTGCTGTGGACCGAGTGGGGCACCCGGGCGGTGCTGTTCGCCCTCGGGTTCCTGGTGATGGCGGCGGCGATCTTCACCTCGGTGACCATCGCGTACCGCAGTCGGCCGATCTACGCCCCGTCCAACCGGGAGCAGGTCAGCCTCGACCAGTACCGGGAGGCGATCGAGCCGCTGCGCAAGGTGGTGGTCGTCGTCGGCCCCGCCGTGGTCGGTCTGTTCGCCGGTGTGGCGGCCTCGCAGCAGTGGAGCACCGTCCAGCTCTGGCTGAACAGCACCCCGGTCGGCACCAAGGACCCGCAGTACGGCATCGACCTGGGCTTCTACCTGTTCCAGCTGCCCGGCATCCGGTTCGTCGTCTCCTACGTGATGGCGACCGTGATCCTGGCCGGGATCGCCGGTCTGGTCACGCACTACCTGTACGGCGGACTGCGGATCGGCCCGTCCAACGGCACCCCGCGCACCACCAAGGCCGCCCGGGTGCAGCTGTCGGTCACCGCGGCGATCCTGATGCTGGTCATCGCCGGGAACTACTGGCTGGACCAGTACTCGGTGCTCACCAGCCAGGGCGACCGGTTCGAGGGCGCGTCCTACACCGACGTCAACGCCGTCATCCCGTCCAAGCAGATCCTCGCCGCGATCGCCGTCCTGGTCGCGCTGATGTTCATCTTCACCGCGGTCCGTGGCACCTGGCGGATCCCGGCGCTGGGCATCGGCGTGATGGTGGTCGGTGCGGTCGCCATCGGCGGCATCTACCCGGCCGTGGTGCAGCGGTTCCAGGTCAACCCGAACCAGCAGGAGTCCGAGGCGCCGTACATCCAGCGCAACATCGACGCCACGCTGGCGGCGTACAACCTGGAGGACGTCGAGACCCAGTCCTATGACGCCAAGACCGACGCCACACCCGGCGCCCTGCGCGAGGACGCGGACACCACCGCGTCCATCCGGCTGCTCGACCCGCAGGAGGTCTCCCCGTCCTTCCGCCAGCTGGAGCAGATCCGCGGGTTCTACTCCTTCGCCGACACCCTGTCGGTCGACCGTTACGAGATCGGCGGCGAGAGCCGGGACACCGTGATCGCGGTGCGTGAGATCGACCTGGACGGCCTGGACGCCAACCGGCGGAACTGGAACTCCGACGCCACGATCTACACCCACGGCTACGGCGTGGTCGCCGCCTACGGCAACGTGACCTCCCGCACCGGCGCCCCCGACTTCTGGGAGGCCGGCATCCCGTCCACCGGTGAGCTCGGCGACTACGAGCCGCGGATCTACTTCGGGCAGAACTCCCCGGACTACTCGATCGTCGGCGCGCCGGAAGGCACCGACGGCTGGGAGTTCGACTACCCGAGCGACGACGCCGAGAACGGCGCGGTCACCACCAGCTTCCCGACCGACAAGGTCTCGGCCGGGCCCAAGATCGACAACCTCTGGAACAAGCTCCTCTACTCGATCAAGTTCGGTTCCGAGCAGATCCTGTTCTCCGACCGGGTGACCAGCGAGTCCCAGATCCTCTACGACCGGGACCCGGTCGAGCGAGTGCAGAAGGTCGCGCCGTACCTGACCCTCGACGGTCGGGTGTACCCGGCCGTGGTCGACGGTCGCGTGGTGTGGATGGTCGACGGGTACACCACCTCCGACCAGTACCCCTACGCCGCCCGGCAGTCGCTGGAGGACGCCACCACCGACTCCCTGACCCAGACGTCGTCCACCGTGCAGGCCCTGGAGCCGCGCACCGTGAACTACATCCGGAACTCGGTCAAGGCCACGGTCGACGCCTACGACGGCAGCGTCACGCTGTACGCCTGGGACACCGAGGACCCGGTGCTCAAGACCTGGGCCAAGGTCTTCGACAACACCCTGACCCCGGCCTCCGAGATCAGCTCCGACCTGATGAGCCACATCCGGTACCCGGAGGACCTGTTCAAGGTGCAGCGCACCCTGCTCGGCCAGTACCACGTCACCGACCCGAACACCTTCTTCACCGGGTCCGACTTCTGGCGCACGCCGAACGACCCGACCGCCGGTGAGCAGGCAGGGGTGGCCCAGCCGCCGTACTACCTGACCCTGCAGATGCCCGGTCAGGACGAGGCGAGCTTCTCCCTGATGAGCACCTACATCCCGACCGGCAGCAGTGCCCGGGACGTGCTGACCGGCTACGTGGCGGTCGATGCCGAGGCCGGATCGGAGGCGGGCAACCCGGCCGACACCTATGGCCAGATCAGGTTGCTCGAGCTGCCCCGTGACTCGACGATCCCCGGTCCGAACCAGATGAACAACAACTTCAGCTCGACCCCCGCGGTCTCCAACGAGCTGAACATCCTGGAACGCGGTGGGTCCTCGGTGATCCGCGGCAACCTGCTCACCCTGCCGGTCGGTGGCGGGCTGCTGTACGTGCAGCCGGTCTACGTCCAGGCGTCCAGCGGCACCCAGGTCCCGCTGCTGCAGCGCGTCCTGGTCGCCTTCGGTGACCAGATCGGCTTCGCCAGCACCCTGGACGAGGCGCTCGACCAGGTGTTCGGCGGCGACTCCGGCACCCAGGCCGGTGACGCCGGGAACGAGATCGTCGATCCCGACACCGGGGATGGCGGCGACACCGGCGACTCCTCGGCCGGAGGGACGCCGGATCCGGACGCCACCGCCGCGCCGTCGCCGGACCCTACCGCCGCGCCGAGCGGCGACGCCACCAGCCGTCGCACCGACGCGCTGAACCGCGCCGAGCAGGCCCTCACCGACGGGCAGGAGGCGTTGGCCAACAACGACTTCGCCGCCTACGGCGAGGCGCAGGCCCGGTTGCAGCAGGCCCTGGAGGACGCGATCGCCGCGGACTCCGAGTCCTCCGGCGGCTGATCACGCACGGCTGACGATGCCCGGTCCCTCCGCGTGAGGGGCCGGGCATCGTGGTGTGAGGCAGCGCACGCCGGGCCGATTTGGCCTGGGAGACGGACTCGCGTAGTGTTCTATTCACCGACGCGGGGTGGAGCAGCTCGGTAGCTCGCTGGGCTCATAACCCAGAGGTCGCAGGTTCAAATCCTGCCCCCGCTACAAGAAGACGAAGGCCCGGACCTGATGGTCCGGGCCTTCGTCGTTGGTGTGCTGCTTCGGTGACGCGCGGACCGACGACGCCTCCCTTCCCCGGGCGGGCCCGATGCTTCGACGGGCGACCTGCGGCCCGACCCCCTAGCGTGAGCCGTGAGGCATTCGTGCCTCCTGCATCGCACCGGCGGAAGAAGCCCGTCGGCGCAACCCGGCAGTGCTGGGCGGCGCCTGACCGGGCTGCGCCGCGCTGTCGCATCCCCGCAGCGGACCGTGCAGCACAGGTCGTTCCGCACCTGTGTCTGGCGTCGGGTCGCTCCGGGACTCAGTCGCGAGCGAATGAGGTCGACACGATGACAACGCAGGAGACGGGTGGGGCGGCAGCTGCCGCGTCCACGGCGAAGGACGAAGCTGCCGGGCTGGCGCAGTCGGCGGCCGAGAGCGGCCAGGATCTGTTGCACGAGGCCAAGGACCAGGGTGGTCAGGTCGCCGGCGAGGTGAAGGATCAGGCGCGGGACCTGCTGGGCCAGGCGCGCAGCGGAGTCCGGGAGCAGGCCTCGGAGCAGCAGACCCGGGCGGCTGCCAGTCTCCGGTCGCTCGGCGACGAGCTGGACCGGATGGCCGCGGGGTCGGAGCACGGTGGGCTGGGCACCGATCTGGTGCGGCAGGCCGGGGAGCAGACCGCCGCGGTGGCGACCTGGCTGGAGGACCGCGAGCCGGGGGACGTGCTGCACGAGGTGACCGACTTCGCGCGGCGTCGGCCGGGGGTGTTCATCGCGCTGGCCCTGGGCGCCGGGGTGGCCGCCGGGCGGTTGACCCGGGGGTTGAAGGACGCACCGTCGTCGTCGGGCACCGCCCGGTCGGGTGGCGGTGGGTCGGGTGTCGGCGACGTCGGATCCGGTGCGGCGGGTCTCAGCGGGAGCGGGTCGGGGGCCATCACCGAGCCGACTCCGGCGCAGCCAGGTCCGGGCCTGGGGGGCGACCTGGGCGCGGCGTCGGACGGGACGGACACCGGAGTCCCCGCCCCGGAGCCCGCGACCGCGGAGACCGCCGGCTACGGGTTCGGCGGCGAGCCGGGCGGGACGCACCCGAGCACGTCGCCCGGTGCCGATCTGGACGGGACGCGGGCGGAGGAGGACGCGTGGGCCGCCAGCGGTGGGGCGACCGGCGACACAGCGTCGCTGGACCCGCTGACCGGTGAGGTGCGGGAGGACCGGCCGTGACCGGGCCGATCGATCCGCGTGCGGCCGGTGGGACGTCGCCGGGCGATCCGAGCGTGGCGGCGGACCCGCGGGTCACGGCTGGGCCGGGCGTGAGCAGTGGGCCCGGGGCGGACACGGGGCCGAGCTGCGGGGCAGGTCCGAGCGGCGGTGACGACGGGGCCGGTGAGCACGGGGCTGGCGAACGCGGGCCCGGCGAACACGGTGCCGGGTCGAAGGACGGGGAACGGCCGTCGCTGGGTGACCTGATCGGTGCGGTGACCCAGGATCTGTCGCTGCTGGTCCGGCAGGAGGTCGACCTGGCCAAGGCCGAGCTGACCCAGTCCGCGAAGCGGGCCGGCACCGGCGGCGGGATGCTCGCGGGCGCCGGGGTGGCCGGGTGGTTCGTGCTGCTGTTCCTGAGCGTCGCGCTGTGGTGGGGGCTGCCGATCGGCAAGGCGTGGTCGGCGCTGATCGTCGCGGTGATCTGGGCCGTCGTGGCCGGGATCCTCGCTCTCCGGGGCCGCGGTGAGCTGCGCCGGGTGAAGGGTGCCCCGCGCACCGCCGAGACCGTGAAGAAGATTCCGAACGCCCTGAAGGGCGACGGGGAGGCGAACCATGAGTGAGAACCCGGACGAGATCCGTCGCCAGATCGAGCAGACCCGTGCCGACCTGTCGGCGAATGTGGATGCCGTCGGTGACACCTTGGACCCGCGCCAGATGGCGCACCGTCAGGCGGACAAGGTGCGGGGCCGGCTCGGCGCCGTGCGGGATCGGGTGATGGGCACCGTGCAGGACGTGGGTGACTCGGTCGGGTCGGCGGCGCACAGTGTCGGCGACGCCGCCGGGTCGGCGGCGCAGAGCGTCAAGGGGTCGCCGAGCACCCTGCAGGAGAAGGCGACCGGCAGCCCGTTGGCGGTCGGACTGATCGCCTTCGGCGTCGGCTGGCTCGCTTCGTCGCTGGTCCCGGCCACCCGGCAGGAGCAGCGGGCGGCGCAGGCGGTGAAGGAGCAGGCCCAGGCGCTCGCACCGGAGGTCAAGGACGCGGCTCAGCAGGTCGCCGACGACCTGCGCGAACCGGCGCAGCAGGCGGTCGCGGCGGTCAAGGACCGGGCGGCCGAGGCGGCATCGGACCTCAAGGAGCAGGGCGGTCAGGCGGCGAGCGAGCTGAAGGACCAGGCCCAGGACTCCGCGCAGGAGGTGCGGCAGGCTCCCCAGTCCTGAGACGGCACCTCGGGGGGACGCCCCATCACGGCGTCCCCCCGAGGTGGTTCGGGCGGGTCAGACCCGGGAGCCGTCGGCCGACACCGCCGACACCGCCGACACCGCGGACACCGCCGACCCTGCTGCGGCCCGCGGCAACCCGAGCCGCCCGCGGGTGGCGATCCCGATCGCGGTGGCGGCGACCACCGCCCCGGTCGCCATCGCGATCAGCGGCAGCTCCCCGTCCAGGCTCGGGAACACCTCGGCCCACAGCACCGAGGCGAAGGTGTTCGCGCTGACATGCATCAGCATCGACAGCGGGAGGCTCTGCCCGGTCCGGTTGAATACCCAGGACATGACGATGTTGAACGCGATGCAGAACGCCATGAACACCACCGGGCGGGTCCAGGACGCGTCGGGGTAGCCACCCCACTCGGTGAGGAACAGCGGGAAGTGCCACAGCCCCCACAGCGGGCCGAGGATGAAGGCGGCCTGGGCCGGGGAGAACCGGTCCTGGAGCCGGGGCAGGGCGAAGTCGCGCCAGCCGGGCTCCTCGGCGAGGCCGGTGGTGAGCAGCTGGAAGAGCAGCATCGGGACGTAGGCGATCAGCGCGGCCGACGACGGCGCGGCGATCCGCCCACCGGAGAACGCCAGACCGGTCAGCAGCATCGCCGCGGGGACGCTGAGCAGGGTGATGGCGTACCAGCGCGGGGCCACCCGCCACTTCCACAGTCGTCGCGCCCAGGCCCGCAGACCGTCGGGGCCGTCGACCAGCGCGGTGACCAGGAACGCGGCGGTGATCGGGCCGAGGTATGCGCCGGGCAGCATGCCGGTGATCTGGCTGGTGCCGAGCACCTCGGGGAACCGGAAACTCCACACGCCCGTGCCGTTCTGGGACAGGACGTAGGGCAGCCAGGCGACCCAGCTGAGCAGGTTCGCCAGCGTGAAGAAGGCGATCAACGGGTGCGCCCGCACGGCGGCCCGGACACCGGGTCGCCGTGCGGGCGGGTGGGTGAGAGTGGCTGAAGTGGTCATAGGCGACCACGCTAGGAACGGGCGGTGCGGCCGCTCCAGACGCGAACGGTGGCAGCTGGTCGATGCATCCGAAGGATGGAAGACGGCCTCAGAGCGAGGGGTCGAGCACCACCTTGATGCAGCCGTCCTCCTTGTGCTGGAAGGTCCGGTAGGCATCGGCCGCCCGTTCCAGCGGTAGCCGGTGCGTGCGCAGGTCGAGCACGCCGAGCGGGTCGGACTCGTCCTGGACCAGCGGCAGCAGGTCGTCGATCCAGTGCCGCACATTGGCCTGCCCCATCCGGAGCGTGACCTGCTTGTCGAAGAGCTGCATCATCGGCAGCGGGTCCTTGGCGCCGCCGTAGACCCCGGAGATCGACACCGTGCCACCCCGGCGGACGGCGTCGATCCCGGTCAGCAGCGCCGCCAACCGGTCGGTGCCGGCGCGCTCGGTCGCGGCGGCGGCCAGCGGATCCGGCAGCCGGCCGACCACCTTCATGGCGGCCTCCGCGATCGGGGAGCCGTGCGCCTCCATCCCGACCGCGTCGATCACCGCATCGGCACCCCGGCCGTCGGTGAGGTCCCGGATCGCCGACCCGACGTCGCCCTGGCCGAGGTGCGCGGTGTCGAGGACCTCGACCCCGTGCCGGGCCGCCATCGCCAGCCGCTCCGGCACCAGGTCCACCCCGATCACGCGCCCGGCACCGCGGTGCCGGGCGATCCTGGCCGCCATCTGGCCGATCGGTCCGAGCCCGAGCACCACGACGGTGCCGCCCGACGGGACCGCGGCGTACTCCACCGCCTGCCAGGCGGTCGGCAGCACGTCGGAGAGATAGAGGTAGCGCTCGTCCGGGGTGCCGTCGTCGGGGATCACCACCGGGCCGTACTGTGCCTGCGGCACCCGCAGGTACTGGGCCTGACCACCCGGGACACTGCCGTACAGCCGGGTGTAGCCGAAGAGCGCGGCACCCTTGCCCTCGGCACGTACCTGGGTGGTCTCGCACTGGGACTGCAGACCGCGGCGACACATGAAGCAGGTCCCGCAGGCGATGCCGAACGGGATCACCACCCTGTCGCCGACCTTCAGATCGCCGGTGGACGACCCCACCTCCTCGACCACGCCCATCGCCTCGTGGCCCAGGATGTCCCCGGCGTCGAGGTACATGCCCAGCACCCCGTACAGGTGCAGGTCGGAGCCGCAGATCGCGGTGGAGGTGACCCGGATGATCGCGTCGGTCGGGTCCTGGATGGTCGGGTCCGGGACGGTCTCGACGCTGACGTTCTCCAGTCCCTGCCAGGTCAGTGCGCGCATGGTGTGCCTCTCCGTCGAGCTCGGTGCGGTCCTGCGACGCTAGGTGCGTTCCGGAGGGTCGGCCACTCGGTGCGGGTCAGTCCTGGACGATCGCGAAGGCGTCGATCTCGACCAGCATCTCCTCCCGCGGCAGCCCGACCATGACGGTGGTGCGGCTGGGCAGCACGCCGCCGGGGCAGTGCTCGCCGACGAAGGCCCCGTAGGCGTCGTTCATCGCGGCGAAGTCGTCCCGGGTGGTGAGGTAGACCCGGAGCATCACGACGTCGTCGAAGGTCGCGCCCGCCGCCTCCACGATGGCGCGGACGTTCTCCAGGGTGCGGGTGGTCTGCGCCGCCACGTCGCCGGGGAACAGGTACTCACCGGTGGCGGGGTCGACCGGGCCCTGGCCGGACACCTGCACGAACGGACCGGTGCGCACACCCTGGTGGAAGGTGTGGGCTGGCGCTGGGGCGTGCGGGGTGGACACGGCGGACTTCGGGCTCATCGGGTCTCTCCTTCGGGTGGGCGGTGCTCACGAGCAGTGTGCAGGACCGGAGTCGGCGGAGGTGGACGGGTCCCCGTCCGGCGCGCTGCACTGAGTGCATGTTGCTCCGCGGTGGCCTGGTGGTGGACGGCACCGGCGATCCGCCGCGCACCGCCGACGTGCTGGTCGAGGGCCGCCGCATCCTCGCCGTCGGCACCCACCTGGACCCCGGCCGTCACCGGGTGATCGACGCCGACGGTCTGGTGGTGGCACCCGGCTTCATCGACATGCACGCGCACTCCGACCTCGCGGTGCTGACCGACGGATCGCACCTGGCCAAGACCCTGCAGGGCGTCACCACCGAGGTGCTCGGCCAGGACGGGCTGTCCTACGCGCCGACCACCGGCGCCACGATGGCGATGATCCGGGAGCAGATCGCCGGGTGGAACGGCGTCCCCGACCTCGACCTCACCTGGCGCAGCGTCGCCGAGTACCTGGCCGAGGTGGACCGCCGGGGGAGTGCCACCAACGTCGCCTACCTGCTGCCTCAGGGCACCATCCGGATGAACGTGGTGGGCACCGCCGACCGCCCGGCCACCGCCGCCGAGCTCGCCGCGATGGCCGCCCAGGTCGACCGGGGGATGGCCGAGGGGGCGTTCGGGATGTCCTCCGGGCTGACCTATGTGCCGGGGATGTTCGCCGACACCGCCGAGCTGGTCGCGCTCTGTCGGGTGGTGGCCCGGCACGGCGGGTTCTACGCCCCGCACCAGCGGTCCTACGGGGCGGGCGCGCTGGCCGCCTATGCGGAGATGATCGAGGTGGCCCGCCGATCGTCGGTCGCCCTGCACCTGACCCACGCCACGATGAACTTCCCGGAGAACCGGGGTCGGGCGGGCGCGTTGCTCGATCTGGTGGACGGCGCGCTGGCCGACGGGGTGGACATCACGCTGGACAGCTACCCCTACCTGCCGGGAGCGACCACGCTGTCCGCGCTGCTGCCGAGTTGGGTCGCCACCGGCGGTCCGGCCGCCACCGTGCGAGCGCTGCGCGACCCCACGGTGCGCGAGCGGGTGCTGCACGACGTCGAGGTGGTCGGCAGCGACGGGTGCCACGGCGTCCCGGTCGACTGGGACACGATCGAGATCGCCGGGGTGCGCGATCCCGCGCTCGCCGACCGGGTGGGCAGCACCGTCGCCGCCCTCGCCCGGGGCAGCGGCACCCCGCCGGGGGAGGTGTTCCTCGACCTGCTGATCGCCGACCGGCTGGGCACCGGCATCCTGCAGCACGTCGGTGACGAGGCGAATGTGCGAGCCGTCATGCGCCATCCCCGGCACACCGGTGGCAGCGACGGCATCCTGGTCGGCGCCAAACCGCACCCCCGGGGCGCCGGGACCTTCGCCCGGTACCTCGGGCACTACGTGCGCGACCAGGGAGTGCTCGGCCTGGCCGAGGCGGTCCGGCACCTGTCCGGCACCCCGGCGGCACGGCTGGGGCTGCACGACCGGAGCCGGGTGGCGGCGGGGTACGTCGCCGACCTGGTGCTGTTCGACCCGACGACGGTGGCCGACCGGGCGACCTTCGCGGAGCCGCGGCTGCCGCCGACGGGCATCCCCTGGGTGCTCATCGGTGGCGTGCCGGTGGTCGAGGAGGGCGAGCGGACACCGGTGCGGGCGGGCCGGGCGCTGCGGCACCTTCACCCTGGTGCTCGCGCGGGTGCGGAGTCAGACTGACCCCTCACGCACCGAAGGGGGTGAGCAGTGCCGACCGACCGCACGCTGGCACGCACCCTCGCGGCGCACGAACGCTTCCTGACCACGGGCACCGTCGCCGACGTCCGGCCGCTGGTCGCCGAGTCGTGGCGGCGCAGTCTGAGCGGCGGGGTGGATCCCGAACGCCCCACGCCGCCGGTCGCCCTGACCGAGGTCGAACTGCACGCCCATCGGGAGCAGCACCCCCTGCGGCACGCGCTGCCGGTGGTGCGCGGACTGCTGCTGGACGCCGCGGTCAGCGAGGAGTTCCTGGTGGCGCTGACCGACGCGGACGGTCGCCTGCTCTGGATCGCCGGGGACGCCCGGGTGCGCCGGGCGGTGGAGGGGGTCGGATTCGTCGAGGGGGCCGCCTGGGACGAACGCCACGCCGGGACCAACGCTCCGGGCACCGCATTGGCCACCGGCGGGACCGTCCAGGTGCGAGCCGCCGAGCACTTCAGCCGGGCCGTGCAGCCGTGGAGCTGCACCGCCGCCGTGCTGCGCGATCCGGCCGGCCAGGTGCTGGGCGCCCTGGACGTCACCGGGCGGGACGGCGCCGCGTCCCTGCTGATGCTCTCCCTGGTCCGGGCCACCGCGACCGCCGTCGAGTCCGAGCTGCGGGCCCGGGACGCCCTGCACCATCCGGCGGTGCCGGCAGCGGCCGGCCTGGAGGTGCTGCGCCCGGACTCCGGTGTGCTGCACGGCCCCGGACCCGGCGCCCGGGCGCTGTCCCTGCGGCACGCCGAACTCCTGCTGCTGCTGGCCGAGCACCCGCGCGGCCTGCACGCGGACGAACTCGCCGTGCTGCTGCACCCGGACGCGATGTCCGACGTGGCGGTGCGTGCCGAGGTGTCCCGGCTGCGCCGCGTGGTCGGGCCGGTGCTCGCCCAGTCGCGGCCCTACCGTCTCGCCGGGGAACTGGTCACCGACGTGGCGACGGTGCGCGCCTCGCTGGCCGCCGGGGACGTCAGGTCGGCGCTGGACCAGTACCCCGGGCCGGTGCTGCCCCGGTCGCGGGCACCCGGGGTGGACCGGGTACGCGAATCGGTGGCGACCGACGTGCGGGCGGCGGTGCTGCACGCCGCCGACCCGGTGCTGCTGGAACGGTGGCTGGACCGGGACGAGGGCGTCGACGACTGGACCGCCTGGGAACAGCTGGCCCGGCTGAGCGCCCCCGGCTCGGTCTCCCGCGCCCGGGCCACCGGTCGGCTGGAGCTGCTGCGGCGACGGTTCGGGTTGGGGCGACCGGTCTGACCGGCGGTGCAACGCGGTTGCAACCCTGCCCGGCCTAGCGTCGCGGACACGGTGCATCGCAACGGCGCGGTGCCCGCTGATCCTGCACGGAGGCATGCAGATGACCGTCTACGCAGCGCCGGGACAGCCCGGCAGCCCCGCGACCTACCGCGAGCGCTACGACCACTGGATCGGCGGCGAGTACGTCGCCCCGGCCGCCGGTCGCTACTTCGAGAACCCGTCCCCGGTCACCGGACGCACCTTCACCGAGGTCGCCCGGGGCGATGCCGACGACATCGAGCGCGCCCTGGACGCCGCACACGGTGCCGCCCGCACCTGGGGCAGGACCACCGCCACCGATCGCGCGGTGATCCTGAACAAGATCGCCGACCGGATGGAGCAGAACCTGGAACTGCTCGCGGTCGCCGAGACCTGGGAGAACGGCAAGCCGGTGCGGGAGACCCTGGCCGCCGACCTGCCGCTGGCGGTGGACCACTTCCGGTACTTCGCCGGGGCGGTCCGGGCGCAGGAGGGGTCGATCTCGGAGATCGACGAGGACACCATCGCCTACCACTTCCACGAGCCGCTGGGTGTGGTCGGGCAGATCATCCCGTGGAACTTCCCGATCCTGATGGCGGTGTGGAAGCTCGCACCGGCGCTCGCGGCCGGGAACACCGTGGTGCTCAAGCCCGCAGAGCAGACGCCGACGTCGATCCTGGTCCTGATGGAGCTGATCGCCGACCTGCTGCCGCCGGGGGTGGTGAACGTGGTGAACGGCTTCGGCGTCGAGGCGGGCAAGCCCCTCGCGTCCAGTCCGCGGATCCGGAAGATCGCCTTCACCGGCGAGACCACCACCGGGCGGCTGATCATGCAGTACGCCAGCCAGAACATCATCCCGGTCACGCTGGAACTCGGCGGCAAGAGCCCGAACATCTTCTTCGAGGACGTGGCCCGCGCCCGCGACGACTTCTACGACAAGGCGCTCGAGGGCTTCACCATGTTCGCGCTCAACCAGGGCGAGGTGTGCACCTGCCCGTCGCGCGCCCTCATCCAGGAGTCGATCTACGACGGCTTCCTCACCGACGCCATCGCCCGCACCGAGGCCGTCAAGCAGGGCAACCCGCTGGACACCGACACGATGATCGGTGCGCAGGCCTCCAACGATCAGCTGGAGAAGATCCTGTCCTACATCGACATCGGCAAGGCCGAGGGTGCCAAGGTCCTCACCGGTGGGCACCGCGCCGAGCTGGAGGGCGACCTGGCGGGCGGCTACTACGTGACGCCGACCATCTTCGAGGGCAAGAACTCGATGCGGATCTTCCAGGAGGAGATCTTCGGCCCGGTGGTCGCGGTCACCTCGTTCGTCGACTACGCGGACGCGATCCACACCGCCAACGACACCCTCTACGGCCTGGGCGCGGGGGTGTGGTCCCGGGAGGGCGCGATCGCCTACCGCGCCGGGCGCGACATCGAGGCGGGCCGGGTGTGGACCAACTGCTACCACGCGTACCCGGCGGCGGCGGCCTTCGGCGGCTACAAGGGCTCCGGCGTCGGGCGGGAGAACCACAAGATGATGCTCGACCACTACCAGCAGACCAAGAACCTGCTGGTCTCCTACTCCGCGCAGAAGCTCGGCTTCTTCTGACCGGCGTCCCGTGGGCCTCGGGCGACCGGGGCCCACGGGGGAGGGAGACACCATGAGCAGGGTCGATCACACCCCCGCCGCCGCCGACATGCTCCGGCGACTGCACGACCAGCACGGCGACCTGATGTTCCACCAGTCCGGCGGCTGCTGCGACGGCTCCTCGCCGATGTGCTACCCGGCGGGCGAGTTCCTGACCGGCGACGCGGACGTGCTCCTCGGTGAGCTGCGGGTCGACGAGGGATTCACCGTCCCGGTGTGGATGAGCCGCAGCCAGTTCGGGTACTGGCGGCACACCCACCTGACCATCGACCTGGTGCCGGGTCGCGGCGCGGGATTCTCGCTGGAGGCACCCGAGGGGGTGCGGTTCCTGATCCGGTCGCGGTTGCTGACGGACGCGGAGTGGGCGGCGGAGGAGAGGTCGGCGGCCGGGTAGGGCCCGACCGCCAGCCGATCAGACGCCCGTCGCCGCCAGCACGATCCGGTGGTGCGGCAGCGTCACCGGTCCGGCGTCGTCGGTCAGCTCGGGGTGGGTGACCGGCGACCACCGGGTGTCCCGCACCATCGCCGCCAGCAGCGGTGCCATCGTGTCGACCACCACGTCCCGCCCGGGGCAGATCACCGGTCCGGCACTGAACGACAGGTCCACGTCCTGGTCGCGGTGCAGGTAGGCGCTGATCAGCGCGACCCCGGTGCCCTCGGGCAGGTCGGTGCCGCCCCAGCGGGTCGGTGCGGTGGCGTCGCGCAGGATGACCAGGGTGGTGGGCCACCGGTGCAGCGCGTCGCGGATCGCGTCCATCGCCGCCTGCTGCCGGTGCGCGGGCTGGGTGGCTGCCTCCCGTCGGACGGTGTCCTGGCGGTCGGGTCGGGCGGCGAGCACGGCCAGCGCGCGCCACAGCGTGATCCGGGCGGCGTCGTAGGCGAACAACCAGTGCGGCACCTGGGTGGCGGCGAGGGCCGGCGAGCCGCCGTGCAGGAGTCCGGCTCCGGCCAGGCTGTCCGCCGGTGCCGCGCGCAGGTGGTCGAGCAGGCTGCGGGTGAACCGGGCACGTCGGCGCCGGTCGGCGGGCCGCAGGAACGCCAGGTTGGCCCGGGAGCGCAGCCGGTCGAGGTCGTCGGTGAGGGCGGCGTCGGATCGCCCGCCGGGGCCGAGCACCAGTTCCCGGACGGTGGCCCACAGCGCCGCATCGATCTGGTCCCAGCGCAGGGTGCCCTGGCGCCGGGCCCGGTCGGCGAGTTCGGCCCCGTCCCGGGTGACCACCTCGATCAGGCGACCGGCGGCCTGATGCAACGCGCCGGGTTGCAGCGCCGCCTCGTTCCACTCCCGCAGCGCGGGACGGTCGTCGGTATCGGAGATCAGCACCGCCCGGGGCTGGAAGTGCCGCAGCGCCGCGCGTTTCTCCGCCGATGCCGGCGTGAACGGCGCTGGGCTGTCGGCCAGCACGGCGCGGGCGTCGTCCGCGTGCAACGGGAGCAGCATCCGCCGCGGCCCGACCCGGACCAGCAGCGGTCGCCGGTCGTAGCGCTCGGCCAGGTCCGCCAGCAGCCGCACCGCCCCGGCCTCCCAGCCCAGGCGCTGCGCCGCGGTCACCATCGGAGCGCGCCGCACGATCGGCCCCTGCACGATCAGTGGCGCGAGCACGCGGGCGGTCAGCACCGCCGATGCCCGCGCCGACAGGCGGACCGGGGGACGGGGCGAGACGGTGACGGACGTGGGCATGGGGCTCCCTGGTGCGGTGGACGACGACCCCCGGCCCCTCTAGCGTCGGGGGTGAGTGAAGCGCCGGTTCCCAGCAGTGGGCGCGGCCTTCGGACGGGCAGGAATCCACGATGACGGACGAGACGACGACGCGCACCACGACCACCACCACCACCGGTTGCCACTTCACCATCGAGGTGGAGCAGGAGCGCTGGTGGTGGAACGAGGAGTGCTTCCAGCTGTTCGGCTTCGAGCCGGGCGAGATCGCCCCGACCACCGGACTGGTGCGGGCACACACCGAGGTCGCCGATCGGGCGAAGTGGCGCGACGCGTTGGAGTTCTGGGAACACAGCGAGAGCACCTGGGCGTCGGTGATCGGCCTGGTGGACGCCGGCCGTCGGCACTTCGAGGCGCTGGTGGTCGGTTCGGTGATCGACCGGCCCGGCGGGCTGGTGCACGGCTACCTGGTGGACATGTCGGCCCCGATCCGGGAGCGCGCCGCCGCGGAGGCGTCGCGGCAGATCCAGCAGGCGGCGGCCAGCCACGCCACCATCGAGCAGGCCAAGGGCATCCTGGCCGCGATGACCGGCAAGTCGGTGGAGGACAGCTTCCTGCTGATGCGCCGCACGTCCATGGATCGCAACATCCCGGTCCGGTTGCTGGCGGCCGGGGTGGTCGAGGCCGCCGCCCGGGGTGAGCTGGCGGCCCTCGGGCTGGACTCCCCGCTGCTGGGCGGTGACGGACGGCCGATCGAGCCGGAGGTCGCCCGGGTCCAGGACCGGGTGGTGCTCGACATCGAACCGCCGATGGGTCCGGGCGCGCGCCGCCGCGGTCGGCCGTACGAGGTTCCCTCGCTGGTCTGAGCGAGAGTCGACCGCGCCGGGCCTGCATCCCACCGGCCCGGCGCGGCCCGTCCTCATGCCCGACCGTGCGGGCGGATCACCGAGCGCAGGCAGCCGTCGTCCTTGTGCTGGAACAGGCGGTACGCCTCGGCGCCCTGTTCCAGACCCAGCTCGTGCGTGACCATCCGCTCGGTGTCCAACTCCCCGCGGGCCATCAGGTCCAGCAGGGTCGGGACGTAGCGCTGGCCGTGCACCTGGGCGCTGCGCAGGGTCAGCCCCTTGTTCATCAGCGCGCCGAGCGGGAACCGGTTGGCCCAGGCGGCGAACACCCCGAGGATCACCACCGTGCCGCCCTTGCGGCAGTGGTAGATCGCCTCGCGGACGCCGGTGGCCCGTTCGGTCTGGATCCGCAGCGCCTGGCCGGCCCGATCCATCGCCGCCTGCACCCCGGTGTCGGCGGCGGCCTCCATGCCCACCGCCTCGATCGCGATGTCCGGTCCACGTCCGGCGGTGAGCTCCAGCAGACCCTCGCCGATCTCGCGCGGGTGCAGGGTGGTCACGCCCAACCAGTCCTCGGCGAACCGTCGGCGGTCCTGGCGGGGTTCGATCATCACCACCTGCGCAGCACCCCGGATCTGCGCCGACCGGGCGGCCATCAGGCCCACCCCGCCCGCGCCCCAGACCGCCACCGTGTCACCCGGGCCGACCTCGCCCAGATCGGCACCCATCCACCCGGTCGCCGCCGCATCCGAGGCGAACAGCGCCCGCAGCTCGGGCACCTCCACCGGGATCGGGAACGCGCCGACGTCCACGTAGGGCACCCGGATGTACTCGGCGTGCGAACCGCCGTAGCCGCCCATCGCATGCGAGTAGCCGAAGCAGCCGCCGGGGGCGAATCCCCACAGTGCCTCGGTGATGCCGGGATTGGGATTGCCGTTGTCGCAGAGCGAGAAGTTGCCCTGCCGACACTGCCAGCAGGTGCCGCAGGCGACGAAGGAGCTGACCACCACCCGCTCGCCGACCCGGCGGTCCCGGACCTCGGAGCCCACCTCGACGATCTCGCCGACGAACTCGTGCCCCAGCACGTCCCCGTGTCGCATGAACGGCACGTACCCGGCCAGCAGGTGCAGGTCCGAGCCGCAGGTCACGGTCGCGGTGACCTTGACGATCGCGTCCGTCGGGTTGATCAGTCGGGGATCCGGCACCGTCTCGGTGGCCAGATCGTTCACACCGTTCCAGACCAGCGCTCTCACAGTCGTCCCCTCCGTCCGGAGCTCGCGATCGCCAGGTCGAGCAGCCGGCCGCCCGGGGTCCGCGGCCGACCACTGGTGTCGTCCGGGGGCAGCGGGTGCCCGGTCTCCAAAACCTGCTTCAGGAGCCGCAGTTCCTGACGACTCTCCGGATGACCGGAGGTCAGCCGCAACTCCGTGCCCCGTCCGCCCGGCGCGGGGGACCGATGACAGGCGGCCAGTAGCGCTGCCTGTTCCGGCGGCAGCGTGGCGGCTCGTTCGGTCAGTTCGTCCTCGGACCACACGACGGTGACCGCGAGCGGGAGGTCGGCGTCGGGCCGCGACGTCGGCAGTCCGGCCCGCAGCCGTGCGCCCACCACGGCGGCGGCGGACAGCACCGCCACCGTGGTGACCAGCGATCGGGTACGCACGCTCACTCCTTGTGGAAGGCGTCCTGGACCTTGCCGGCCACCTTCTCGATCGGGTTCGGGATCGGGGTCGTCCCGTACAGCCGGGAGTCGGGGACGGTGGGCGGCGGTGCCGGGACGCCCTCCGGCGGCTCGGCGACGTAGCTGAACTCGCCCTTGCCGTCCGGAGTCGGACCGGAGGCCCAGCTGCCCTGATCGGCCTGGGTGCCGTCGGAGAAGTTGATGTACTGGTACGACACCTCGCGCGCCTCGTCCGACAGCGGGAAGTTCGACGGCACCGGCAGCCCCTCCAGCCCCTCCTCCTGCAGTTCGCGGGCGGCGGCGATCCACTGGTTCTGGTGCATGGTGTCCCGGGCCAGCAGGAAGCTGAGCATGTCCCGCACACCCGGGTCGTCGGTCATGTGGTAGAGCCGGGCCACCTGGAGTCGGCCCTGCATCTCCGCATTGGCGTTCGCCGTGAAGTCGGCCAGCAGGTTGCCGCTGGCGGTGACGTACCCGGCGCTCCACGGGTTGCCGTTGGAGTCCACCGGACGGGCGCCCGCCCCGGCGACGATGGCGTGCTGCGGGTCGGTGCCGCCGATGATCGCCGCGACGGTCGGGTCGTTCTGGACCGCGCCCTCCACGATGCCGATCGGCGCCTTCTCCAGCAGCTGCGCGATCATCGTGGCCAGCATCTCCACGTGACCGAACTCCTCGGCGCCGATGCCGTAGAGCAGGTCCCGGTACTTGCCGGGCAGGTGGGTGTTCCAGGACTGGAAGCCGTACTGCATGGCCACCGTGATCTCGCCGTACTGCCCGCCGAGCACCTCTTGCAGCTTGCGGGCGTAGACGGCGTCCGGCTTCTCCGGAGTGGCCTTGAACTGGAGTTCTTGACGATGGAAGAACATCGCGCCCCTGTCGGGGAGGGGTCGCCCAGGGAGTGCGGCGACCCGGCCGCACGCGCCTAGGCCCGACGCGTTTCACCCAGTCTGGGTCGGGTCGGGCCCAGGCGCATGTCGGGCGCGGTCAGTCGGCGATGAACGCCAGGAGATCCGCGTCGAAGGCCTCGCGGTAGGCGCCGTACACCCCGTGCGGGGCGCCCGGGTAGACCTTCAGGGTGCCGTCCCGGACCAGCTCGATCGACTTGAGTGCCGCGTCGTGGATCGGCACGATCTGGTCGTCGTCGCCGTGGGCGATCAGGATCGGCACGTCGAGTGCCCGGAGGTCCTCGGTGAAGTCGGTCTCGGAGAACGCACGCACGCACTCGTAGGCGTTGTGCAGCCCCGCCTGCATCCCGAGGCGCCAGAACTGCTCCCGGGCACCCTCGGACACCTGGGCGCCGTCCCGGTTCGCGCCGTAGAACGGGAAGGCGAGGTCGCGGTAGAACTGCGAGGCGTCGGCGAGCACCCCGGCACGGATGTCGTCGAAGGCGGACAGCGGCGTGCCCTCCGGGTTGGCCTCGGACCGGACCATCACCGGCGGGACGGCCCCGGCGGTGACCACCTTGCGCACCCGGCCCTTCCCGTGCCGGGCGGCGTAGCGCACCGCCTCGCCGCCGCCGGTGGAATGGCCGACCACCACCAGGTCGTGCAGGTCGAGGTGGTCGACCAGCTCGGCGAGGTCGCTGGCGTAGGTGTCCATGTCGTTGCCGGCGAAGGGCTGGTCGGAGCGGCCGTGGCCTCGACGGTCGTGGGCGATGGCCCGGTACCCGTGGTCGGCGAGCAGCTTGAGCTCGACGTCCCAGGCATCACCGGACAGCGGCCATCCGTGGCTGAGCACGACCGGGCGGCCGGAGCCCCAGTCGCGGTAGAAGAGCTGCGTTCCGTCCGACGTGGTGAAGTGCGGCATGGCGGAGCCTCCCTGGTGGGCGAGTGGGCGAATGCACCCGGATCGGACGCTAGGGCCTGATCGCCCGGCCCACCAGGGGTCGGCTCCGCCGGGCTCAGCCCTCGGCGAGGATGCCGTCGATCTGCCCGAGTGCGGCCGTCATGCCCTCGACCATCCCCATCTCGACCAGCTGGCGCATCTGCGCGGCATCGGCGAACCGGGACACCATCGTCATCCGGCTGCCGTCGGCGATCGGCTCGATGGTGATGGAGGTACGGCTGTCCGGCATCTGCGGGTCCGGGCTGCCGTCCTCGTTCGCGAAGCCGTCGATGAAGCTCAGCGATGCGGGGGCGTCCACGGTGATGAACTCCCACCACCCCGGGGCCTTCTCGCCGTCCGGGCCGGTCATCGCGTAAGCGGCTCGACCGCCGGGACGCAGGTCGAGCTCGGTGAACGTGGCCGGCCAGGTCGGCGGCCCCCACCACCGCTCCAGCTGGCGGGGATCGGACCAGAGCTGCCAGACCCGCTCCGGCGCGGCGTGCAGCTCGGTGACGACGGTCAGGCTCAGGGCGTCGGTGTCGGGGGTGGCGCTGACGACGGTCATGGTGATCCCCTTCGGTCGGTGGGCTCCCATTCCGCCACACCTGCCGGAGCCGCCACAATGGCGGGATGTACATCGTGGCGATGATCCCGGCAGCGCTCGCGGCGCTCCTGCATGTCTACATCTTCGTGCTGGAATCGGTGCTCTGGACCGGCCCGCGGGCCCGCCGGGTCTTCGGCACCACCGAGCAGGAGGCGCTCGCCACCCGCTCGATGGCGCTGAACCAGGGGTTCTACAACCTGTTCCTGGCGATCATCACCGTGGTCGGCGTGGTCTTCCTCGGGGCAGGATCCTCCGATGTGGGCGCGGCGCTGGTGCTGGCCGGGACCGGGTCGATGCTGGCAGCGGCCGTGGTGCTCGCGGTGACGTCCCCGGACAAGCGTCGGGCCGCCGCCACCCAGGGGCTGTTCCCGTTGCTGGCGGTGATCGCCGTGCTGGTGGCGATCACCGGCTGAGTCAGGCCGGCATCGACCACACGGCGGGCAGCTGACCGGCCCGCCAGGCGGCGATCACCGCCGCCTCGTGCGGCACCAGGGGCTCGGGCAGGGCGTCCAGGTCGAACCACTGCATCCGCGCCGCCTTGTCCGGCTCCCGCAGCGTCGCCTCGCCGGTGAAGGCACGGGTCAGGAAGAACACGTCGGCGCGCTGCTCGACCTGCGGCCCCGACCGCTCGAACCGGTGCAGCGTGGTCAGCGGCACCAGATCGGCCGGGTCGACCGCGATGCCCGCCTCCTCGCGCGCCTCGCGGACCGCCGCCTCGTGCACCGACTCGCCCGGGTCGACGTGTCCGGCCAGCGTCGCCCAGTGCCCGTCGCGGTAGCCGGTCCCGGACCGGAGCTGGAGCAGCACCCGATCGCCGTCCAGCACCAGCAGGTAGGAGGCCGCGACCAGCAGACTGCGGCCGTCGATGTGGTCGTCATGCGCGTAGTGCTCGGTCACCCGGCGAGTATGGCAGGGGCCTCACTGTGACCAACATCACAGTGACCCGGGGGGGAGGCCATCGGATGTCCTGGATATGAGCACCCGATCCTCGCTGCGTCGCCGGTTGGCGGCGGTCGCCCTCTCCGGTTCCCTGCTGTTCGCCCTGCCCGGCCTCGCGCACGCCGACGACGACACGGTGAACGCCTTCAGCGCCGGTCAGTGTGCCGCGAACCGGTTCTGCATCTGGGGCGCTGTCGGCTACGGCGGGGCGTTCTGGAGCACCGGCAGTGCGGGCACCCAGTCCACGGCGGTCGCCACCGCCCGCACGGTCTGGAACCGCACCGGGGTGGCGGTCCGGCTCTACTCGGGTGCCGGGGGCACCGGCAGCTGGGTGTGCGTGGACGCGGGCGGTCTGCTCACCTCCACGTCCATCCCGAGCAGCTCCGTCCGTACCATGACCACGTCGAACTGTTAGTGAGTGATCTGAAGGTGACGTGGCAGCAGGGGGCAGCGACGCGGGGGAGTCGGACGCGGCGGCGGGTGCCGTCGCCGCCTTCGGCGACCTCTACCGCGACCTGGCACCGGCGCTGCGCGGCTTCATCCGTCGTCAGGTGCCGGACGAGCAGGTCGAGGACGTGCTCTCCGAGGTGTTCCTGGTCGTCTGGCGCCGGTGGGCCGAGCTGCCCGAACCCGACCGGGTCCGGCCGTGGGTCTACGGGGTGGCCCGGAACAAGATCCGCCAGGCGCACACCCAGCGGGGCCGGGTGGCGCTCGGCACCGAACTGGTCGCCGCCGACGCCTTCGTGCACGCGCCCGACCCGGCCGACGCGCAGGCCGCCGACGACCGGGCACGCCGGTTGGTCGCGCTGCTCCCCGAGGCGGAGGCCGACGCGATGACCCTGACCGTCTGGGGCGGGTTGACGTCGACCGAGGCTGCCCGGGAGCTCGGCTGCAGCGTGACCGCCGTGACCAGCAGGCTGTCCCGGGCGCGCACCCGACTGGCGGCGGCACTGCAGGACGAACTCGACCGGGAGAGGGGAGCGCGATGAGCGACGAGCGCCGCGCCGCCGCCGAGGTCGACGCGCTGGCGGCGCTGCTGGACGAGGTGGGACTCGGCGCGCCCGCGACGGACGAGTCGATGACCGACGCCGAGGTGGCACGCCGGGTCGACGCCCTCGTGCACGCGGCGCCGGACAACGTGGTGCCGCTACGCCGACGCCGCCGGTCGCCGTGGACCGTCGCCGCCGGCGCGGCCGCCGCGGTGCTGCTCGCGGTGGGGATCGGCCTGGTGCCCTCGCACCTCGGTGACCCGGTCGCGCACGCCGCCGCCCCGCCGATGCTGGCGTATCCGATCGACCCCGAGGCGCTGGCGGCGGGTGAGGGGGAGCCCGCGGGTGACCGCCTGGCGGCGCTGTCGGCCGTCGCCGCCGCCCGGGTGGACCCGGAACCGGTCGGCGACGTGCAGCACACCCTGTCGCAGAGCTGGCTGCTGTCGGTGAACGTGGGCGACGACAGCACCACGATGGCGGTGGAGCCGACCGTCGGGGAGACCTGGATCGCGCCGGACGGGTCGGCGACCTTCGTGCAGTGGCGCGGACCCGGGCTGGCGCCCTCCGGTGCACTGGTCCTCGACCAGACGGTCGACACCGCCCCGGCGAACGCCGCCGTCGACGTGCTGCCCGCGGGCACGTTCGACCCGGATCAGGCGGCCGATCTGTCCCGGGACCCGGCCACCCTGCGGGCCGAGCTGCTGGGCAGCCTGTCGTCCCTGGGCTGCGACCAGCCGGGATCGCCGAACACCGCCACCTGTCTCTACCTGGCGATCACCGACCTCGCCGACCGCCTGGTGCTGCCCGCCGACCTGGACGCCGCCCTGTGGCAGGTGCTGGCCGACGAGCCGGGGCTGAGCCTGGCCGGGACCGTCACCGACCGGGTCGGGGAGGGGGCCGTCGCGCTGGCGTTCCCGGCCGCCGACTGGGACCTGGATCCGACGGTGCGTGTGTTGCTGATCGACCCCGACACCGGCGCGATCGCCGGCCGGGAGGAGGTCACTCTGTCCTCCGAGCTGCTGGAGATCGACGAACCGACCGTCACCCAGTTCCGCTACGACCTCGCGGTGGGCTGGACCGACGTCACCGGGCCGCAGGACAGCTGACCGGTCAGGCGCCGAACTCCACCAGCAGCCCCGGGATATCCTCGGTGAGCTCCCGGGCCAGGAAGCCCAGCGGTCCGATCCGCGCCGCCAACCGGTCACCGGCCGTGGCGTGCACCGCGGTGCCCCACGCCGCCGCCTGCTCCGGGGAGCAGCCGCCCGCCAACAGCCCGCCGATCGCCCCCGAGAGCACGTCGCCGCTGCCCGAGGTTCCCAGCCCGGGATGGCCGGAGGCGGTGGTCCAGCGACGGCCGTCCGGGTGGGCGATCTGCCCGGCGCAGCTCACCACCGCCCGGTACCGTTCGGCGACCCGGGCCGCGGCGTCCTGCGGATCCACCTGCTCCTGGTCCAGCAGTCGGGCGGCCTCCGTCAGGTTCGGGGTCAGCACCGTGCGGTCGGGCAGCTCGACCTCCAGCCCCGGCAGCACGCCGAGGGCGAAGGCGTCGATCAGCACCGCAGCGCCGTCGGCGGTGGCCAGCACCGTGGACAGCAGGGCGGCGGCGCCCTCCGGTTCGTCCAGCCCCGGACCGACCACCACCGCGTCGGTGCGGGCGATCTCCTGCGCCAACCGGGGTGCGTCGGCACCGGTCGGTGAACCGTCCGGGTCCTCCGGCAGGGAGAGCACCCCGGCCTCGGGGAACTGGGCCGCGCAGGCCGGTGCCACCGAGGACGCGACGGCCAGGGTGAGGCGTCCGGCACCGATCCGGAGCGCCGCCGCACCGGCCAGCAGCACGGCGCCCGGCGTCGGTCGGGCGCCGCCGATCACCAGGACACCACCGCGGTCGTCCTTGCTCCCGGCGCGCTCCGGCAGCGGCCAGCCGCGCAGCTCGGCCGGGGTCAGCGGGGTGGCGCTCATCGGGGCTGCCCCGCGGGTGCGGTCCGATGGTCGCCCCGATGGGCGGGCGCACCGGCCTCCTCGGTGCCGGCGTGCTCGGTCACCTCGGCGTCGGAGCGCTCCAGGTGCCCGACGTCGTTGGCCTCATCCGCCACCCAGCTGTCGTCCCGCCGCCTGAGCACCGTGACCGAGGTGTTGCGGACGTTGCCCCGGCCGATCAGCGCGAACAGGCTCTCCTCGTCCAGCTCCTCCAGGATGTAGCGCAGCAGCCAGATCACCGCGTCGTGCGCCACGATCAGCACCCGCTCGCCGGGCCCGTCCTGGATGTCCCGCAGCACCGAGCGCAGCCGGAGCGCGACGTCGGTCCACGACTCCCCGCCCGGCGGGCGGTAGTAGAACTTGCCGAGATGGTCGCGCCGGGCAGCCTCCTGCGGGAAGCGTGCGCGCATCCCGTGGCTGGTCAGGCCGTCGACCACGCCCAGCTCGCGGTCCCGCAGCCGTTCGTCCACCCGGGTGCGCAGCCGCAGCCCGGCGCCGTCCAGGGCGATCCGGGCGGTCTCCCGCGCGCGCAGGTAGGGCGAGCACCAGAGGGTGTCCGGGAGTGCCTGTGCCCGCGACCAGTGCGCACCGAGGGCCGACGCCTGCTCGCGGCCGGTGTCGGACAAGGGGGTGTCGGCGTCCCGGGTCGGCACGCCGACCTCGTCCTCGCCCGCGCGTTCAGCACGGGTCGCGGCCACATTGCCGGTGCTCTCGCCGTGTCGTACCAGCCACAACTCGCTGACCATGCACGCCACCGTTCCAGGCCCGCCGGGTGGGCGCATCCCGAGCCGTGACGATCCCGGGGAGCCACCGGGAGTGTGCTCACCCGGGTGAGAGTTCGGTGGAAAGTCGCCCACGCGCGCTCGGGTGGGGCTAGGCTCGCGGCGCGAAGGTCCCGGATCACCCCCTGCTCCGGGGCCTTCGCCTCTGCCTGGCTGATGTGACCCAGATCACATCTGATCCACGTGACAGATCCGACGCGCCACCGGATGACCGGGATGACACGGTCTCGTGTGGAGGGCACTTCACCGTGGGCGGCCCGTCGGAGTCTGCAGGGGGCGACTCTGGCGGGCCGCGCCCGTGTCACCAGCCGATCACGCCTGGTCGACCAGATCCGGGTCCTCGTCCGGGGCGTCGGCGTCCGCGACCCCGTCCGCGCCGAGCGACGGCATCATCGCGTGCAACCGAGGCGCCCACTCGGTCATCCGGGACGGGAAGCAGCGCTCCAGCAGGTCGACCATCGCCGACGCCGCCGTGGACGCCCCCGGCGAGGCGCCCAGCAGACCGGCGATGCTGCCGTCCGCCGCGGTGACCAGCTCAGTGCCGAACTCCAGCACGCCACCCCCCGGCACCGGCTTGATCACCTGCACGCGCTGACCGGCGGTGATCAGCTCCCAGTCGGAGTCGACGGCGGTGGGCAGGTACGCCTTCAGGCTGGCGATCCGCTGCTGGCGACCTGCCAGCACCTCCGTGATCAGGTAGCGCAGCAGCCCGACGTTCTTCAGCCCCACCGACAGCATCGGCCAGATGTTGTCCGGCCGGATGGTGCGCAGCAGGTCGCCCCAGGAACCGTGCTTGAGGAACTTCATGCTCCACCCGGCATAGGGGCCGAACAACAGGGCGTGCCCGCCGCCGACCGCCCGGGCGTCCAGGTGCGGGACGGACATCGGCGGCGAACCCACCGCTGCCTTCCCGTAGACCTTGGCGTGGTGCGCCGCGACCAGCGCCGGGTTGCGGGTGCGCAGGAACTGCCCGGCGATCGGGAAACCGCCGTAGCCCCGGATCTCGCGGATGCCGGAGCGCTGCAACAGCCGGAGCGCGCCGCCACCGGCCCCCACGAAGACGAACCGGGCGTTCAGCACCCGCACCCGACCGGTGGCGCGGTCCTGGATCAGCAGTTGCCAGCCGCCACCCGGGCCCCGCCGCAGGTCGCGGACCTCCTCGCCGGTGGCGATCCGGGTGTCGCGGGCGTCCAGGTCGTCCAGCAGATGCCGGGTCAGGGCACCGAAGTCGACGTCGTAACCGTCCGGTGCTCGGGTGGCCGCCACCGGTCCCGGCTCCCGGCCGGCCATGACCAGCGGTGCCCACTCGGCGATCACGGCCGGGTCGTCGGAGAACTCCATCGCCGCGAACCGCGGGTGCGCGGCGAGCGCCGCGTGCCGACGACGCAGGTAGTCGACGTCCCGCTCACCCTGCACGAACGTCATGTGCGGCACCGGGGTGCGGAAGTCGTCACCCGGCAGACGCCCGGATGCGATCAGGTGGTCCCACAGCTCGGTGGACAGCGAGAACTGCTCGTTGATCCGCACCGCCTTGGCGATGTCGATCGACCCGTCGGGCAGCTCCGGGGTGTAGTTCAGCTCGCACAGGGCTGCGTGGCCGGTGCCCGCGTTGTTCCAGGCATCCGAGCTCTCCCGGGCCACGGCGTCGAGGCGTTCGATCACCTCCACCGACCAGGTGGGTTCCAACTCGGACAGCAGGGTGGCGAGGGTGGCGCTCATCACGCCACCGCCGACCAGGGCGACATCGACCTCAGACACGTCACCGATGGTAACGACCGAATCGACTCTCAGCGCTCAGTGCCTGCGGGTCGGGCGGGCGTGGGTCCGGTCAGCGCCGCCCGGTAGCGGGGCGCGCGGGGTCGCAGCAGCACCCCGTCACCGTCGGCGCGCTCGACGTCGGTCCAGTGCGCGAGGAAGGTGCCGCGGTGCCGCCAGCGCAGCCAGTGCGCGATCGGCCACGGCGCCGACACGTCGGAGCGTTCGTAGCCCAGGAACGAACCGCCGGTGCGCGGGCTGACCAGCAGCCCGTGCAGCCGGGGCGCCGCCAGAGGGCCGACCGGCGGGCCGTCCAGCACCAGCCGGACGTCCACCACGTAGCCGACCTGCCGCCCCTCGTCGAACACCGGCAGGTCCAGCAGGTCACTCAGGAGCATGACGCCCTCCGGGGATGCGCGCGATGATCCGGTCCCGGACCCAGCGTTCGACCCAGCTCACCGTCAGGTCGTCGGCGTTCGAGCCCACCCGGAGCGTGGTGCCGACCTCGGTGACGTCGGACCAGGGGATCCGCTCCCACCGGGACGCCGGGGGCGTGCCGCCGAAGATCCGGGTGGCCAGCACCGGGCCGGCCAGCACGGCCGTCACCCGGGGGACCTCCTGCCCGTCGATCTCCGCATCGGCGACGGTGGTCACCGGTTCCCCGGTGCGATCGAGGATCAGGCGGTCCAGCAGGTGCAGCCGGGCGTCCAGCACCCGGCCCGGCTGGTCCGGTTCCGGCAGCAGGGACGCCGCCCCCGGCGCCGGTCGGATGCGTCGCCGTCTCATGCCCCCACCCCCGTGACGATCAGCAGCGGGATCGCCGCCACGCTCGCGACCAGGATCAGCACCAGGTAGATCGACCCCAGGGCATTGGTGACCCGGCCGTTCACCTGGTCGCCCATGTACTCCGGGTCGTTCGCCACCACCAGGATGGGCAGGTAGGTCAGGGGCAGCGCGACGGCGGAGAACACCACCGAGTACTCGGTGATCCGCACCGGGTCGACCCCGGTCATCAGCACCCCGACCCCGACCACCAACGCCACGATCATCGCCAGGTGGAACCGGGCGGCGCGCGCCGGGCGGCGGAACTTCCCCCAGGACCAGCCGAAGTACTGCGCCAGGGTGTACCCGCCGGACAGCGTCGTCTCCAGCGCGGCGCCGAAGGTCGCGGCCACGATCCCGACGATCACCACCGTCAGCGCCAGTTTGCCGCCCGCCTCGGCCACCGGCAGCACGATCTGGGACAGCGAGCTGACCTGGATCGACTGCGGCAACAGCAGCACCGCCGCACACCCCGCGATCGCCAACGACAACAGGCCGCCGAGCGGGAACCCGACCAGCACATTGAGCCGGGACTGCGACAGGTCCTTCCTGGTCCACCGCTCCTCGACCGCGCCCGAGCTGAAGAAGAACACCTCGTAGGGGGTCATCGCGGCACCGAACAGGGCGATCGCGTAGTACCAGTACACCGGCGCCGTCTCGCCCTCCGGGATCACCGGGGCCAGCGCCTGCGAGGCGAGATCGCCCCAGTCGGGTCCGAGCAGGAACAGGGCCACTGCGAACACCACCAGACACAGCCCGAGCAGCCCGGTGACGTTCTCCATCAGCTGGAACTTCGTGCGCCAGACCACCAGCCAGACCGCCAGCGCGGCCACCGGCACCCACAGACGGGGTTCGACGCTGCTGGCCAGTTGCAGCGCGAGGGCGATGCCACCGACCTCGGCGGTGAGGGTGAGCAGATTGATCACGAAGCTGGCGGACAGGTTCGCCAGTGCGGTCCGGGGCCCCAGCCGCTCCCGGATGATCTCGAAGGTGGCCCGGCCGCTGACCGCGGCCACCCGACCGGACATCTGGGCGAACAGGCAGATGCCGATCACCCCGACCACCACCACCCACGCCAGCGAGAGGCCGAACCGGGACCCGACGACCGCGTTCGTCACCAGGTCACCGATGTCGAGGAAGCCGCCGATCGCCGTCAGCACCCCGAGGGCGACCCCGAGCAGGCGCTTCATCCCGACACCGCCGTCTCGGCCTCCGCGAGCATCGCCAGGACCTGGTCCGGGCTGCCGGTGCGGTCACCGGCGATCCACGCCCCGGCGGCGACCACGGCGGTGGTGGCCTGCTGCACGGCCGCGAGCAAGTCGTCGCGGGTGTGCCGGGTGCCGGGGGTGGGCGGTGCCAGGGTGGTCAGCGTCCGGGTCGCCTGTTCCAACACCCGGATGGAGTCGGCCTGGGTGGTGTCGGCCACCGTGACCGCGAGCCGGTCGTCGCGCAGCAGCTCCACCGCCGTGCGCACCGTGGCCACCGCCGAGGCCGCCTGGTCGCCGGCGTCCTGCACGCTTGCGGTCACCTCCGCCGGGTCACGATGTCGCTCGCCCACCGCGCAGCCGCACAGCAGCGCGACCAGCACCGTCGTCAGCAGCCGTCGCCACGCCATGACCGGCATCGTGCGCGCATCCCGGGCGGCCCGCATCTGCGGGTGCGGACCCGCCGACCCGGTGCCACCGTGAGGACATGACCACCGACGACAGCACCCAGCCCTACGACCCCGAGCAGGACCCGGACAGCGACCCGGAGATGCTCAACCCCCGCACCGGCGCTCAGGCAGAGGGCGACCACGAGGGTTCGGACGGCGACACCGACGCCGACCCGGACAACCTGAACCCGCGATCCACATCGTGACCGGCGTCGATCGGCAGCAGCTGCGGATCTACCTGGCCGACCATCTCTCGGGTGCGTCCGCCGGGTCGGCCCGGATCCAGCGGATGGCGCAGGACTTCGCCGACACCCCGCTGGGTCCCGAGCTGGCGCAGCTCGCGAGCGACATCCCGGATGAGCGGGACTGGCTGGAACGGTCCATGCAGCAGTGGGGCCTGACCCCGCATCGGTGGAAGCAGGTGGCGACCTCGCTGGTCGAGCGGGTCGGTCGGCTCAAGCCCAACGGTCGGATCGCCGCCAGCGCGCCGATGACGGCGGTGCTGGAGATCGACCTGATGCGGGCGGCGGTCACCGCCAAGCGCGGCCTGTGGGAGACCCTGCGGGTGTACGCGCCCGACCTCGGCCTGGACCCGGCCAAGCCGGTGGAGCTGATCGCGGCCGCCGACGCCCAGATCGCCACGCTGACCCGGCTCGGCGAGCGCGCCCGGCAACAGGCATTCAGAACCGGAGGGGGAGCACAGGCATGAGGGTCGTGGTGGTGGGGGCCAGTGGCAACGTCGGCACCGCGGTGCTGCGCCGCCTGCGGGGCGACGAGTCGATCACCTCGGTGCGGGCGGTCGCGCGCCGGGTGCCGCACACGACCCCGCCACCGCCCTACGACGTGGCCGAGTGGTGGCCGGTCGACATCGGGGCGACCGGACCCGAGGACCGCACCGTGGAGCATCTGCGCCGGGCCTTCGCCGGGGCGGACGCCGTGGTGCACCTGGCCTGGGCGATCCAGCCCAGCCACGACCGGGACCGGTTGCGCCGGGTCAATGTCGACGGCACCCGCCGGGTGATCGAGGCCACCGTCCGCGCCGGGGTCCCGCATCTGGCGGTGATCTCCTCGGTGGGGGCGTACAGCCCGGTCCACGACGACATCCCGCGGGACGAGTCCTGGGTCACCGACGGCTTCCGCACCTCGGACTACAGCCAGGACAAGGCGGCGCAGGAGCGGCTGCTGGACGAGGCGGAGCGACGGCACCCGGAGCTGAGGATCGCCCGGGTTCGCCCGGCCCTGGTCTTCCAACGGGCAGCCGGATCGGAGATCAAGGGCCTGTTCCTCGGGCCCTTCGTGCCCCGGCAGGTCTTGAACGGCCGACTGCCGGTGCTCCCCTGGCCGGAGGGCCTGCGGGTCCAGGCCATCCACGCCGACGACCTGGCCGACGGGATCCGGGAAGTGGTGGTGCGGCAGGCGACCGGCGCGTTCAACCTGGCTGGAACCGGGGTGATCCGGGCCGCCGACGTCGCCGAGGTGCTCTCCCGCGCGAACTGGCGCGAGGTGCCGCACGCCCCGGTGCGTCGCGCGTTGTGGGCCGCGTGGCACGCCCGGCTCGCTCCGATCGGCCCGGGCTGGTTCGACATGGCGGCCGGCGCGCCGCTGCTCGACTACTCCCGGGCCGAACGCGAGCTCGACTTCCGCCCCCGGTGGTCCTCGGTGCAGGCGATGCGGGACCTGCTGGCCGGGCTGTTCGACGGCGCGGGCACCGCCAGTCCGCCGTTGAAGCCCTGAGCGCGCACAATGCAGCGGTGAGCGCAGATCAGGAACGGTGCGAGGCGGGACCCGGCGGACTCCCGGAGGCGGCCGTGCACCCGGAGGGACCGGCCCGGTTGATCCTGGGCGCCGCCGATGCGCCGGTGACCGTCACCGAGTTCGGCGACCTCGAGTGCCCGTACTGCCGCCAGGTCGAGGAACCGCTGCGCCGCCTGGTCGCGGAGTCCGACGGGGGAGTGCGCCTGGTGTGGCGGCACTTCCCGCTGTTCCAGGTGCACCCGCACGCGCTGATCGCGGCGCTCGCGGTGGAGGCGGCTGCCGAGCAGGGACTGTTCTGGCCGATGCAGCGTGCCCTGTTCGCCCAGCAGAACCGCCTCACCGAGCCCGACCTGCGCGCGGTGGCCAGGACGGTCGGCGTGGACCCGGAGTCGGTGACCGGGGCCGCCGCGCAGCGGTTCGCCGATCGGGTCGAGGCCGATTACGTCGCGGGCCTGGACCTCGGCGTCGCGGGCACCCCCACCCTGTTCATCGACGGCGAGCCGTACAGCGGTGCCCTCACCCTGCCCGCCCTGCGCCGCGCCCTACCCGCCTAGCCCGCCGCCCCCTGCCCCACCCCCGAGGTCGGCACCTCGCGCCCGAGGTCGGCACCTCGCGCCCGAGGTCGGCACCTCGCGCCCGAGGTCGGCACCTCGCGCCCGAGGTCGGCACTTGGCGCCCGAGGTCGGCATTTCGCGCCCGAGGTCGGCACTTCGCCGGGCCGCACTTGTCCGAAACTGCCGACGTCGTGCCCCCCCCCGCGAGGCCCGTCCGCCACCCGCCACCCGCGACACGCGCCCTGCCCGACTAGACCGAGCCGACCGCCCACGGCCCGGTGGGCAGCCGGGGCGGCAGGTCCTCCTCCGGGGAGCACAGCGGCAGCTTGTTGCCCAGCACCCGCAGCAGGACGCTGCCCAGCACCGCGGCGATCAGCGACCCGGCGAGGATGCCGATCTTCGCCTGCTCCTGGATCGCCCCCTCGAATGCCAGCTCGGCGATGAACAGCGAGATCGTGAAGCCGATCCCGGCCAGCACCGCTCCGCCCAGCAGGTGTCCCCAGCGCACGCGGCCCGGCAACTGACCCAGCCCGGTCCTGATCGCGATCGTGGCGGCACCGGTGATCCCGATGGTGTTCCCGACCACCAGCGCGACCGCCACGCCGATGCTCACCGGGGAGGTCGCCGCCGCCCGGAGTGCGTCCCCGTCCAGTCGCACCCCGGCGTTCGCCAGGCCGAAGACCGGGACGATCACGAAGGCGCTCCACGGGTGCAGCAGACGTTGCAGCCGCTCGCTCGCCGGGACCGCGGCCCGCGCCGCCAGCTCGGTCAGGTGCTCACGGTCGGCGGTGGTCTCCGCGACCAGCCCGTCCGCCCACTGCGGGACGTCCTCGACGTGCTCGCGGGCCATCGACCGGGACGGCAGCAGCAGGCCGACCAGCACCCCGGCCAGCGTGGCGTGCACGCCGGAGGCGTTCACCGCGAACCACAGGGCGATCCCGAGCAGCGCGTACGGGGTGAGCCGCCACACGCCGAGCCAGCGCAGCGCGACCAGCCCGGCCACCAGCACCGCCGCGATCCCCAGCGCCGCCCAGTTCACCCCGTCGGTGTAGAACACCGCCATCACGGTGATCGCCCCGATGTCGTCCACGATCGCGAGCGTGAGCAGGAACAGCCGGAGCCGGTCCGGGCAGGCGGGTCCGAACAGCGCGAGCACGCCGACCAGGAACGCGGTGTCGGTGCTCATCACCACCCCCCAGCCATGTGCCGCCTCGCCGCCGCCGTTGAACGCCAGGTAGATCAGCGCCGGAACCGCCAGACCGCCGAGCGCCCCGAGCGCGGGCACCGCGATGGTGCGCCGGTCCCGCAGCTCCCCGCTGGTCACCTCACGGTTGATCTCCAGGCCGACCACGCAGAAGAACACCGCCATCGCGGCGTCGTTCACCCAGTGGTGCAGGCTCAGGTCCAGCCCCCACGACCCGAGGTGGAAGCCGGCAGAGGTGGACCACAGCGCGTCGTAGCCCGCCGACCACGGGCTGTTCGCCCACAGCAGGGCGAGCACGGTCGCCGCGAGCAGGGCCAGCGCCGACCCGGCCTCGGTGGCCAGGAAGTCCCGCACCGAGGGGTTCACCGACGGTAGACGGACCCGCAGTGACGGCCCCGGCGTCAGGGGCCCGCTCATCGGTGCGGGCACGGTTCGGTCGTCACGGGCGGCTCCCTGCTCTGCTGATCGGTTGGTGTCCGACCGGTGCCAACGTCGCTGGTCGGGCCAGTATGCCCAGCGCGATGCGACGATGGTCGGTATGAGCAACCAGCCGCGTACCGCACTCGTCACCGGCGCCGGACGGGGGATCGGCCGCGGCCTGGCCCGGGGACTGGCCGCCGCGGGGTGGGAGCTGGCCCTGGTGGGTCGCACCGCCGAGCACCTGGACGCGGTCGCCGCCGAGATCCGCGCCGCGCACCCCGACCGCACCGTGCTGACCCTGCCCGCCGACGTCACGGTCGCCGACCAGGTCACCGCCGTGGTGGCCGCCGCCGAGCAGGGCCTGGGCGGGATCGGTCTGCTGGTGAACAACGCCGGGGTGATCGAACGTCAGGAGGTCGACCTGGCAGCCGACGACGTCGAGGACGTGTGGCGGGTGATCGAGGTCAACGTCCGCGGTCCGCTGCTGGTCACCCACGCCGCGCTGCCGGGGATGCTCGCCCGCGGTGCCGGGCACATCGTCAACATCAACTCCGGCTCCGGTCACCGGCCCTCGCCGGTCTACACCGGCTACGGGATCAGCAAGGGCGCCCTGGCCCGGCTCACCACGATGGTGCACACCCAGGTCGCCGACCGGGGCGTGCGCGTGCTGGACGTCGCCCCCGGTGTCGTGGTCACCGACATGACCCAGGCGATGCCGCTGCACGACGGTCGCGCCGAGTGGACCCCGGTGGAGGCCAGCGTCGATCTGATCGACGCCTTCGGCTCCGGTCGCCTGGACGCGCTGTCCGGCCGGTTCGTGCGTGCGGGGACCGACACCGAGGAGTCGTTGCTCGCGCACGCGGAGCGGATCGTCGCGGCGGATGCGCGCACCCTGCGGCTGGCCGCCTGGGGCGATGACGACCCGGTGGCCTGAGCCCCGCCGTCAGCGGCTCGCCGACCCCAGAGCCGCCGGAACGAACGCCGAGTGCCCGGCGTCACGCAGTGCGGTCCGCACCCGCTCGGCCGACGCGTCCAGCTGATCGCCCGGCACGTCCTGGCGCGCGTTGGCGAAGCTGAGCTCGCCCTCGCCCCAGGCGGGCAGCACGTGCAGGTGCAGGTGCGGCACCTCGAACCCGGCGACCAGCAGCGCGGCCCGCGGTGCGTCGAATGCCTGCTGCTGGGCGGTCCCGATCCGCTTGGCGACCCGGCTCAGGTGCGCGAGCAGGTCGTCGTCGGCGTCCGTGAACCGGGGTACCTCCGAGCGGGGCACCACCAGCATGTGCCCGTCGGTGATCGGCGCGATCGTGCCGAAGGCGACGCAGAGGTCGTCCGCCCAGACGAACCGGCCCGGGATCTCGCCGGCGATGATGCGGGTGAACAGGGTGCTCATCCGGCCACGGTACCCAGCTCCCGCAGCTTGCGGGTGACCGCGAGCACGGTGTTCCAGTTCCGCCCGGAGCCCTTCGCACCGGCGGTGCGGTCCAGCACCGCGCCGGTCAGCCGGGACCTGCCGATCCCGTCCACGTAGTCGATGTAGCCCTCCTCGCCGTGGAAGGTGGTCGACTCCGGGCCGTAGGCGCTCAGATCCGGCGTTCCGGCGGTGACCGGTGCGTCGTAGAACATCACCAGCAGCTTGGACGGGCGGTCGGCCGCCGCCTGCGGATACGGGTTGGCGTCGATCACCGCCTCCAGCTGCGGCAGGGTCCGTACCACCATCCCGAGCGGCAGGTCCAGCTCCGCCCGCAGGTGGTCGGTGAGCTCGGCGACCAGCGCGGCCCGGTCCCCGGTGAAGTCCGGTCGCGGACGCAGCATCAGGTTGCCGGTCGCCAACCAGGTCGAGACGTCGCGGTGCCCGAGCGCGGCGGTGACCTCGCGCAGCCGCGGCATCGGCACCGTGCCGTAGCGACCGAGGTTGACCGCCTGCAGCAGGGCGACGACGGGGACGTCGGTGTCCACGCGCCGGCCCTACAGGAACCGCAGCGGGTCGAACTCGTCCAGCGGGATGATCCGCAGCCGGGGCAGCGTCACGTTGAACGCCTTGACGTCCGACTCCAGGTCGAAGGTCTCCAGCCCGTCCTCCACCAGGTGGGACAGCTGGCTGCTGGTGAACTCCCGGAACGCGAGCAGCCCGACCCGCCGGTCCTCGTCCTCGAGCAGGGTCTCCATCTCCGGCGCGAAGTCGCCGTCGTGCGAGGCGAGCAGCACGTCGCCGTCCCGGTCGGCCAGCGCCGCCAGGGTGCGCTTGATACCGATGTCCACGACCTTGCCCTCACCGGACAGCGGGATCGGCTGGAACCCGATCGCGAGCAGGGCCTGGACGAAGGCCATCGGCATCGTGCCGCTGGTGGCGTTGAGGAAGAACAACCCCTTGGTGTCCTGGTCCCAGACCCGCTCCGCGAAGTCCAGCACCCGCTCCCACCGGGGTCGCTGCTCCGGGGTGGGTCGACCGTTGAGGATCGACGACCCGAGGGTGGCGTCGATGTTCTCGCCGTCGACCAGGACGTAGGTGGTGGTCATGCGGCCCAGCGTACGGCCGCCTCGGCGATGATGGCGCTCGTGGACTCAGGTGAGGGAGCGGCGATGACCGGCGACAAGCGGCTGGCGGCAGCGGCGTGGGAGGAGCTGTTCCGCGCCCAGGTCGCGATCATGCGCCGATTGCAGCGCGACCCGATCTGGGACCGGATCACGATGCGGGAGTACGACGTCCTGTTCACGCTCTCGGGTGCCGCCGACCAGCGGCTGCGGCTGCGCGAGCTCGCCGAGTCCAGTCTGCTCAGCCAGCCGAGCCTGAGCCGGATGGTGGAACGGCTCGCGGCGGCCGGGTGGGTGCGCCGGGACCGGGCGCCGGAGGACGGACGCGGTGTGCTGGTCACCCTGACCGAGGAGGGTGCCGCTCTGCAGCGCGAGGTCGGTCGGCGGCATGTCGAGGCGATCGCCCACTACGTCGGTGGTGCCCTGGACGACGCCGGTCTGCGGACGCTGCAGGAGGTGACCGGTCGGCTCCGGCACGCGCAGCCGTCGATCCCGGAGCTGCGCCGGGCGGACTGACCTGCGGCGCCGATCGTGACCGGCGCCACGGTGATTCGCGGCAAGTGGGGACCTCCGGCCCACGACCCGGCGGACCGCGGCACGCACGATGGTCGGAACCGGTGCGTACCTCGCCCCGGATCAGCCGTAGAGGGGGACCCCATGCGAGTCTTGGTCACCGTGGCCTCGCGCCATGGCGCCACCGCCGAGATCGGCTCCGCGGTCGGTCGCGTGCTGGCCGATGCCGGTCATCTGGTGCGGGAATGTGCGCCCGAGGACGTCGAGAGCCTGGACGACGTGGACGTGGTGGTGCTCGGGTCCGCCGTGTACACGGCCCACTGGCTGCCCGCCGCCCGCGATTTCGCCAAGCGCTGGCAGGACGAGCTGCGCGCCCGACCGGTGTGGCTGTTCTCCTCGGGTCTGGCCACCCAGCCGGCCGCCTCCGCGAACTCGCCGCACGAGCTGTTGGCGCTGCGCGAGCGGATCGGCGCGCTGGGCCACCGGTCCTTCGCCGGGCGGTTGCAGCGCAGCGAGCTCGCCTTCGCCGAGCGTGCCCTGATCGCGGGGGCACGGGCCAAGGAGGGCGACCACCGGGACTTCGTCGCCGTCGCCGCGTGGGCGGGCGACATCGCTGGTCAGCTGGCTGTCATGCCGGAACCCGCCCCGGCGGTCCCGAGTAGCTGACACCCCGTCAGGACAAGATCACGGCCGCGGAACCGGTCCTCGGAAATCCTCGGTCAGTTCGCGATGTCATGATGCTGGACGTGACTTCAGCCCCCACGACGACGTCGTCGCTCGCCCCGTACGACGCTGTGCTCCTGTTGTCCTTCGGCGGCCCCGAGAAGCCGGAGGACGTGCTCCCGTTCATGCGGAACGTGACCCGCGGCAAGGGCATCCCCGAGGAACGCCTGATCGAGGTCAGCCAGCACTACGCGCTGTTCGGTGGCAGGAGCCCGATCAACGACCAGAACCGTGCCCTGATCGCCGCGCTGCGCGACGAGCTGGACGAGCGCGAGCTGGACGTGCCGATCTTCTGGGGCAACCGGAACTGGGAGCCGTTCACCGACGCCGCCCTCCAGTCGCTGCGCGATGCCGGTCACCAGCGGGTGCTCGCGGTGGTGACCAGCGCCTACGGGTCGTTCTCCGGCTGCCGCCAGTACCGCGAGCACCTGGCGGCATCGCTGCGGGAGCTCGGCGCCGCCGACACCGACCCCACCGGCGACCAGGGGACCGCGGGCGTGCGGGTCGACAAGCTGCGGCACTACTTCAACAACCCGGGCTTCGTGCGGGCCAATGCGGATGCGGTGATTGAGGCGTACGTCGCGCTCGCCGAGCAGACCGGCACTCCGGTGACCGCCCTGCTGTCCGAGGCGCCGCTGCTGTTCGTCACCCACTCCATCCCGCTGGCGATGGAGGCCGGGTCCGGTGCCCGCCGACCGTCCTACGTCACCCAGCACCAGGAGGTCGCCCGCGAGGTCGCCGCCCTGGTCGCCGAGCGCTTCGGGGTCGCGCCGGAGCACACCCTGGCCTTCTGCTCCCGGTCCGGCCCGCCGCAGCAGCCGTGGCTGGAGCCGGACATCAACGACGTGCTGACCGAGCGCGCCGGTGCCGGGGTGCGGTCGGTGGTGATGTCGCCGATCGGCTTCGTCTCCGACCACATGGAGGTCGCCTTCGACCTGGACACCGAGGCGATGGCCACCGCGCGGGATCTCGGCATCACGGCGGTGCGGGCGGGGTCGGCCTCCACCCGGACGCCCTTCGTCTCCGGGCTGGTCGACATGATCGTCGAGCGCGCGGCCCGGGAGCGCGGCGAGGACGTCGAGCCGGTCACGGTGGGCGACCTCGGACCGTGGCCGGACCGGTGCGCGGCCGGCTGCTGCTTCCAGCGCGCAGGACAGGACACCGGCATCCCGGCGACCGCCGGATCGGATCAGGTGGGCCGCGACGACGCGGGCCGCGACGACACTCAGGAGACGACCACCCGATGAGCACCACCCACGAGCACGGCACCCACGAGCCCGGCGGACACAGCCCGGAGATGGCCGAGCAGATCAACGGCGCCCTCCGGTACGCGATGTTCGCAGTGTTCGAGGTCGCCAGCCCGCTGCCCGCCGACGAGACCGCCCGCAAGCAGGCGGTGGTCGAGGTGCTGGACGCGCTGACCGGCGACGACCGGCCGGAGGACCTGGTGGTGCGCGGCTGGTACGACGTCGCCGGGCTGCGGGCGGACGCCGACCTGATGGTGTGGTGGCACGGCCCGAGCATCGAGTCGGTGCAGGAGGCGTTCCACCGGCTGCGCGCCAGCGCCCTGGGCGCCCACCTGCTCCCGGTGTGGTCGGTGGCGGCGATGCACCGTCCGGCCGAGTTCAACCGGGGCCACGTGCCGGCGTTCCTCGCCGGTGAGGACCCCCGCGCCTACCTGTGCGTGTACCCCTTCGTGCGGTCCTACGAGTGGTACGTGCTGCCCGAGGCCGAGCGCCGCGAGCTGCTGCGTGAGCACGGGCATGCCGCCAAGGACTACGCGGACGTCCGGGCGAACACCCTGTCGTCCTTCGCCCTGGGCGACTACGAGTGGATCCTCGGCTTCGAGGCCGACGAACTGCACCGGATCGTCGACCTGATGCGTGACCTGCGGGCCACCGGCGCCCGGCTGCACGTGCGCGAGGAGACCCCGTTCTACACCGGCCCCAAGGTCGACCTCGCGGAGTGGGCCGAGCGCCAGCCGCGCGCCTGAACGTCCCGCCGGAGCCCGGCTACAGCAGCTCGGACTCCGGCGGCGCCGGGACCAGCCGGGCGGTGCGCCCGTCCTGCGCGGACAGCAGCAGCTCGTCCTCGGCCACCGTGACGGTCAGCGGGGCGGTGAGCAGGCCCAGGATCGCCCGCTCCACCGCCATCCGCTCCGGCGGACCGGCCATCAGGGTCGCGACGATCGGCCCGAAGGTGAGGTGGCCGTCGGTCAGCGTCCAGGTGCCGCGCACCCGGTTCACCCCGCCGGTGCCGTAGACCTGGCCGTCCTGCTCGAAGTGCAGCACCGGCGGCCGGTCGCCGACCACCGCCCCGGACAGATCCGCGACCATCCAGCTGCGACCGACCACCTCGTCCATCCGCCGATGATGTCATCGGCGGCGGGTGCTCACCAGCGTTCGGCGATCTGCTCCAGGGTGGTGATCCGGTCCGCGACGTCATAGGTGGTCGCGGTCAGCATCAGCTCGTCGGCGTCCACCCGGTCCACCAGCTCGCGCAGCGCCGCCACGGCGGGTCCGGCGGTGGTGGTGATCTGGGTGCCCGGGATCTGGGCCATGATCGCCCGACCGTCCGGGTCGGCCTCCAGCGTGTCCAGCAGCTGTTCGGCCTCCTCGGGGGTGACCACCGGGGCCAACGGACCCCGGGTGCGCAGCCGCAGCATCATCACCCGGCTCGGACCCGACAGCCAGGCGGCGCGCTCCTCGGAGTCGGCGACGATCACCGAGGACGACACCATGAACCGGGGCCGGTCCAGCACGGCGGACGGCTGGAAGCCACTGCGGTACGCGGCCGCCGCCTGCTCGGTCAGGCCGGTGTTGAAGTGGTGCGCGTAGCTGAACGCCAGGCCGAGCCGGGCGGCGAGCTGCGCGCTGTAGAGGCTGGACCCGAGCAGCCAGACCTGCGGCGTGCCGCTGGCCGACGGGGTGGCGATCAATCGGGTCGCGGCGGGGCTCGGCGCCAGCCCGGCGGCGGGCTGACCCAGCAGCGCGAGCACGTCGACCAGCTCGGCCGGGAAGTCCTCCTCACCGGTGCGGCGCAGGGCGGAGGCCGTCATCTGGTCGGCGCCGGGTGCCCGGCCGATCCCCAGGTCGATCCGCCCCGGGTGCAGTGCCTCCAGCATCGCGAACTGCTCGGCGATCACCAGCGACGGGTGGTTCGGCAGCATCACACCACCGGACCCGAGCCGGATCCGCTCGGTGTGCGCGCCCAGATGGGCGATCAGCACGGCGGGCGAGGTGGAGGCCACGGCCGGCATCGAGTGGTGCTCGGCGACCCAGAACCGGTGGAAGCCCAACCGGTCGGCCGCCTGCGCCAGACGGGTCGAGTCGGCGAGGGCATCGGCGGTGGTCCGTCCGGTGCCGACACCGGACAGATCGAGGACGGACAGGGGAACGTTGCGCTGATCGGTCACATCAGGTCGCAACGTCCCCCGCCCGTCGCTGCTTCCCACCCCGGCCCGATCAGGGATACAGCCCCCGCAGCTGGTGCGCCTCGGCCACCCGGGACACCCCGATCACCAGCGCCGCATCCCGCAGGGTGATCCCGTCCGCCCGAGCCCTGGTCGCCACCGCCTGGTACGCGGTCCGCATCCGGTGCGCCAGCTTCTCCGCGATCTCCGCCTCGGTCCACCAGTAGGCCTGGTTCGCCTGCACCCACTCGAAGTAGGACACCACCACGCCACCGGCATTGGCCAGGATGTCCGGCACCACGGTGATCCCGCGCTCGGCCAGCACCCGGTCGCCCTCGGAGGTGGTCGGTCCGTTCGCGCCCTCGACCACCCAGCGCGCCTTCACCCGGGCCGCCGACTCGGCGTCCAGCACGTTCTCCACCGCCGCCGGGACCAGCACGTCCACGTCGAGGGCCAACAGCGCGTCGTTGTCGATCGGTTCCGCCTGCGGGAAACCGACCACCGACCCGGTCTCGGCCACGTGCCGCTGCAGGGCCGCCAGGTCCAGGCCGTCGGCGGCGTACACCCCGCCGTTCTCGTCGCTGACCGCCACCACCCGGGCACCGCCGTCCGCCAGGAACCGCGCCGCGTGCGACCCGACCTTGCCGTAGCCCTGCACCGCGCACGTCACCTCCGGCAGCCCGGTCCCGGCATCGGCCAGCGCCGCCTCGGCCGCATGCACCACCCCGCGCGAGGTCGCCGTGGCCCGGCCCAGCGAACCGCCCACCGCCAACGGCTTGCCGGTGACCACCCCCGGCGTGGTGAAGCCGGTGTTGACCGAGTAGGTGTCCATCACCCAGCTCATCGTCTGCTCGGTGGTCCCGATGTCCGGGGCCATGATGTCCCGCTCCGGGCCGATCACCGGCATCAGCTCCGAGGTGTACCGCCGGGTCACCCGCTCCAGCTCCGCGGTCGAGTAGCCGCGCGGGTCGATGGCCACGCCACCCTTGGCGCCGCCGTAGGGCAGATCGACCACCGCGCACTTCCAGGTCATCCACATCGCCAGGGCGCGCACCTCGTCGATGTCCACCCCGGGGGCGTACCGCAGACCACCCTTGCCCGGCCCCCGGGAGATGTTGTGCTGCACCCGGTACCCGGACAGCACCTCGATCCTCCCGTCGTCCCGGCGCAACGGCACCGCCACATGCAGCTCCCGGCGCGGGGTGGCCAGCATGGCGTGCAACCCCTCGTCGTAGCCGAGCAGCCGGACCGCCGAGCTCAACTGGTCCTGGGCGGTGTCCAACGGGGAGGTGCGGGTCGGTGCCGGAGCCGCGGGGGTGTGCGGATCGGGGACGGACACGGGGCTCATCTGCGGTGCCTCCTGGGCAGCTGGCGGCCCCCGGGCGGTGCCTCGTCGCGCCGCCTGTGGCGGGTGGCCACCGGATGCGGTCACTGTGCCACAGCGGGGGCGCGGCCACAGCGTGGCGTCCCGGTCAGCCGCCGTACTCGAAGTGCCAGTACTCCGCGAACGGCTGCCCCTCCCGCACCCGCTCCGGCGCGTACCAGCCGTAGGTCGGCCCGTGGGTGACCAGCCACTGGTAGCGCTCGGTGCCGAAACCGTAGGTCTCGGGCCACTCCTGGACGTCGAGGGCCAGACCGAGCCCGTGGCTGGAGGTGCCCGGCGTGGCGGCCAGTCCGCCGAGGGCGGCCTTCATCGCGACCTGGTCGGCGTACGACCGGTAGGTCAGGTCGAGGTCGAGGGAGGCACCGAAGGCGGCGCGGTAGGCGTCGTTCAGCGCGGTGAGGGCGTCGGCGGCGTCGCAGCGCAGGTACTGGGTGAAGCCGAGCTGGTCGGTGCCCCAGCCGATCGCGCACATCGCGGCGGCGGGCATGTGGCCGTTGGAACCGTCGCCGTCGGCGGTGGGCACGGAGGTGACCCAGAGGACGTTCCCGGCCGAGTCGACCGGGCGGCCGTCGACCCAGCCGGCGATCCGGGGGTGGGTCGGGGCACCGGGCGGTGCGGCCGAGGCGCGGGCGTTCTCCTGCTCCCGCGCTGCGGCGTCCGCGGCTGCCTGGGCGTCGGCCGCCTGGGCGGCGGCGAGGGCCTCAGCGTGTGCGGCGGCCTCGGCCTCGGCTGCTGCGGCTGCTGCCGCGGCGGTTCGCTCGGCCTGGCGTTCCAGTCCCCGACGTGCGGCGTCCAGGTCGGCGGCCCTGGTCCGGTCCGCGAGGAAGTCCTGCTCGGCGGCCGTCAGTGTGGCGGACAGGGCGAGGGCGTCGGCGTCGATGGGCGCCGGGCCGGCTGCGCGGGTGAGGGCCCACCCGGCGCCGACGGCGGCACTGGCGACCAGCAGCAGCGCGGCAGCGGCGGCGACCAGTCGGGTGCGGCGTCGGTGGCGGCGGCCGAGTCGTCGCGCGCGGCGAGGGAACTCGCCCGCCGGGCTCGCGGGCTCCGGACCCGGCGGGCGAGTTCCCTCGCTTCCCACCGGGTCCGGTGCCGACGGCGAGGTCACGCGCCGAGGGCGTCGATCCGGGCGAGCTCGTCGGCGGAGAGCTGGAAGCCGAGCACGTCCAGGTTGGACTCGATCCGCTCCCGGTGGACCGACTTGGGGATCACCACGATGCCGTGGTCGATGTGCCAGCGCAGGACGACCTGCTGCGGGCTGACCCCGTGCGCCTCGGCGATCTCGGTCAGCACCGGCGCCGACATGTCGGTGCGCTTGAACGGGCTGTATCCCTCGATCGCCACCCCGCGCTCGTGGTGCGCGGCGACCAGGTCGGCGTCCCAGTCGGTCGGGCTCCACGGGATCTGGTTGACCGCCGGCGCCTCACCCGTGGCGGCGATCAGTTCGTCGATCTGCGCGATGGAGTAGTTCGAGACACCGATGCTGCGGACCAGGCCCTCGTCCCGGGCGGCGATGAACTGCTGCCAGGTCTCCGGGGTCGCCTGCTTGTTCGGCGGCCAGTGGATCAGCCACAGGTCCAGGTGGTCGGTGCCCAGCTCGGCCAGCGACTCGGTGAGGGTCTGGCGCTCGCGGCCCGCGTGGTCCGGCGGGAGCTTGGTGGTGACGAAGACGTGGTCCCGGTCGATGTCGACGGCTGCCAGCGCCCGGCCGACCTGCGCCTGGTTGCCGTAGCCGGTCGCGGTGTCGATGTGGGTGTAGCCGAGTTCCAGGGCGGTGATGACGGCGCGTTCGGCGTCATCGCCCTCGGACTGCCAGGTGCCGAGCCCGAGCAGGGGCATCGCACCGCCGGGCAGCTGGATGGTGGGAATGTTCGCTGCGGTCATGTCCCCATCGTGTCCCGAGCCGGCGGTGTCGGCCACGGGAGACCGGCGGTGGCCGGCTGACCGGCATCGGCGTCCCGGGCTGCACGGCGGAACTGGGCGGGGGTCTCGCCGGTGAGCCGGCCGAAGGTGCGGGTGAAGGACGCCTGATCGTAGAAGCCCACCGCCCCGGCGATCTCGGCCACCGGGAGATCGGTCCCGCCGAGCAACGCCGCCGCGTGATCCACCCTGGCCCGGAGCACGTACTGCTGCGGGGACAGGCCGAACACCCGGCGCAGCCGACGGTCCAGGGTGGCGGCCGAGCACCCGGCGGCGGTGGCGAGGTCGGCGACGCTGGGCGGCGCGGCGATCCGCTCCCGGACCAGGTCGGCGACCCGGTGCAGCGAGGCGATGGTCTCCGGGTCGGCGTCCTGTCCGCGCAGTGCCTGGGAGATCGACACCAGGCCGAGGACGGTCCCGTCCTCCGCGCGGACCGGGCTCTTGGAGGTCAGGTACCAGCCGGGGGTGCCACCGGGGCGGCGGATCAGCTCCAGCTCGCGGCGCAGCTCCCGGCCCTCGGTCAGCACCGTGCGGTCCTGGGCGTCGTACCGGGCCGCCAACAGCGGGTCGAAGAGCTGGACCGCCGTGCGCCCGACCACCCCGCGCCGGGAACGTTCGTTGGTGCGGCGGACGAAGGCGTCGTTGACCAGGACGTACTGCCCCTCGGTGTCCTTGACGCAGAACATGGTGCCGGTCAGGTCCTCGGCCAGGGTGAGCAACGCAGGGGTCAGGGCGCGCAGCAGCGGGGACGGGGCGAGCGGTGGACGGTGCGGCATGATCCGGGCAGCGTAGGCGCTCCGTAGCTGTACGCGGCTGCGCGCGGTGAGGCACGGCGGGCACGGCTGGGGCGCAGCTAGGCGATGCCCACCGGCCGAGCGCGCGAATCGATGCAAGACGCGCAGCGGAGAACCGAGGACGATCACGCCATGACGACCGCCGCACTCACCGACCGCGCCATCGCGCTGGCCACCCGCTGGACCGAAGCGACCGAGGCCGACGCCACCCCGGCCGAGCGCCGGGCCACCGAGCGCCTGGCCGCCCTGGTCGCCGACCCGGCCGGGTTGGAGCTGGCGGTGCGGTTCGTGGACCGGGTGGCCAGGCCGGAGGACGTGCGGGTCGCGGCGGCCGAGCTGGTCGACCTGGGCGAGCGCGCCGGGGACGCGCGCGGCTTCCTCGGCGCCGCCGACCGCGGACTGCTCTCCCTCGGCTCCCGACTCGCGCCGCTGCTGCCGCAGGTCGTGGTGCCCGCGGCCAGGATCCGGCTGCGCCAGTTGGTGGGGCACCTGGTCGCCGACGCGGGTCCCGGGCTGGCCGGACACATCGCCCGCGCCCGCCGGGACGGGTTCCGGCTGAACCTCAACCTGCTCGGTGAAGCGGTGCTGGGCGAGGAGGAGGCCGCCCGACGGCTGCGCCGGGTGCAGCAGCTGGTGGTCCGCCCCGACGTCGACTACGTGTCGGTGAAGGTCTCGGCGGTGGCCAGCCAGCTGTCGACCTGGGACACCGCGGGGTCGGTGGCGCGGGTGGTCGACCGGCTGCGCCCGTTGTACCGGGTCGCCGCCGCGCACGGCACCTTCCTGAACCTGGACATGGAGGAGTACCGCGACCTGGAGATGACCCTGCGGGTGTTCGAGGATCTGCTCGCCGACCCGGAGCTGCACGACTACCAGGCAGGGATCGTGCTGCAGGCCTATCTGCCGGACACCTCGGACGCCCTGGACCAGCTCACCGGCATCGCCCGCGCCCGGACCGCGACCGGCGGCGCCGGGATCAAGGTGCGCCTGGTGAAGGGGGCGAACCTGGCGATGGAACGGGTCGAGGCCGAACTGCACGACTGGCAGCAGGCGCCCTACGGCAGCAAGCCGGAGGTGGACGCGCACTACCTGCGGCTGGTCGACACCGCCCTGCACCCCGACCGGATCGAGGCGCTGCGGGTCGGGGTGGCCAGTCACAACCTGTTCCACGTCGCCTACTCCCATCTGCTCGCCGAGGATCGGGGGGTCCGCGCGGGGGTCGACATCGAGATGCTGCAGGGGATGGCCCCGGCCCAGGCGCGGGCGGTGCAGCGCGACGCCGGACAGGTGCTGCTCTACACCCCGGTGGTCGCGCGGGACGACTTCGACGTGGCGATCTCCTATCTGGTGCGCCGACTGGAGGAGAACGCGGCACCGGAGAACTTCCTGCACGCGCTGTTCGCCGGGGAGCAGCTGACCGGGCTGGACGCCCAACGGGCAGCCTTCCGGGCCGCCGTCGCCGACTCCGCGACCGTGAGCACCACACCCCGGCGCCGGCCTCGCCCGGCCGCCCGACCCACCGACGACCCGGTGCCGTTCCACAACACGGCGGACACCGACCCCGCCGTCCCCGCCTCCCGGGACTGGGCCGCCACCCTCGTCGCGCACGACGTGCCCGCACCCGAGGGCGCGCAGCCGCTCACCACCCGGCAGCAGGTCGACGCCGCCGTCGATCGCGCCCGCACCGCGGCGCCGCTGTGGTCGGCACGCACCCCGGCCGAGCGCGCGGCGGTGCTGCGCCGGATCGCCGCCGAACTCGAAGCGGCCCGCGGTGATCTGGTCGCCACGATGGTGCACGAGGGCGGCAAGACGGTGGCCGAGGCCGACCCGGAGGTGAGCGAGGCGATCGACTTCGCTCGCTACTACGCCGCCCGCACGCTGGATCTGGCCGACGGCGCCGTGCCCGGTGCCCGGTTCCACCCGCACGGGGTCACCCTGGTCACGCCGCCCTGGAACTTCCCGGTGGCGATCCCGACCGGATCGGTGCTGGCGGCGCTCGCGGCCGGGTCCCCGGTGCTGATCAAGCCCGCGCCGCAGACCCCGCGCTGCGTCCGGGTGGCGATGGCGGCGGTGCGGCGTGCCCTGGACGCGCACGGGATCACCGAGGACGCGGTGCAGGTGGTGCTGACCGACGAGGGCGACACCGGGCGGCACCTGATCACCCACCCCGGCATCGACCGGCTGCTGCTCACCGGCGCGCTGGAGACCGCGCGACTGTTCGCCGGCTGGCGACCCGAACTGGACGTGTACGCCGAGACGTCCGGGAAGAACGCACTGGTCATCACCCCGTCGGCGGATGTCGACCTGGCGGTGGCGGATCTGGTGCGCTCCGCCTTCGGGCATGCCGGGCAGAAGTGCTCGGCGGCCTCCCTGGCGATCCTGGTGGGGTCGGCCGGCCGGTCGGACCGGCTGCGCCGTCAGCTCGCGGACGCGGTCACCTCGCTGCGGGTCGGACCGGCGGACGACCTGGGCACCACGATGGGACCGCTGATCGAACCGGCGCAGGGCAAGCTGTTGCGGGCGCTCACCACGCTGGACGAGGGGGAGAGCTGGCTGGTCCAGCCCCGGCGCCTCGACGCGGAGGGACGACTCTGGTCGCCCGGCGTCAAGCTCACCCATCCCGGCTCCTGGTTCCACCGCACCGAGTGCTTCGGCCCGGTGCTCGGCGTCATCCGGGTGGACACCCTGGAGCAGGCGATCGCGGTGCAGAACGACGTGGCCCTGGGCCTGACCGGTGGCCTGCACTCGCTCGACCCGGACGAGATCGCGCAGTGGCTCGACCGGGTCGAGGTCGGCAACGCCTACGTCAACCGGCACATCACCGGCGCGGTGGTGCAGCGTCAGCCGTTCGGCGGGTGGAAGGCGTCGGTGGTCGGACCCGGGGCGAAGGCCGGTGGGCCGCACTATGTGGCGCAGCTCGGCCGGTGGCAGGACGACCCGGAGATCGCGGCCCTCGACGACGACGCCTGGCTCGCCTGGGCGGTGGCCGACGACGCCCGCTGCTGGGCCGAGGAGTACGGCATCGACCACGACCCCACCGCGCTGGCGGCGGAGGAGAACACGTTGCGCTACCGCCCGGTGCCGGAGCTGACCGTGTACGTGGCCGCCGACGGTCGGGAGCGCGACCTGCGTCGGGTCCTGGCGGCGGCCAGGATCGCCGGGGTGCCGGTGCACGTGGAGCGCGGCGACGACCTGGCCCGACGGATCGCGGACGGCAGCGTGCACGGTCGGGTCCGGGTGATCGGGTCGGCGCCGGAGCTGCGGGCGGCGGCGGCCGATCGGGTCGGCGAGGTCACCGTGCTGGACGGCCCGGTGCTGGCGGCGGGGGAGCGCGAACTGCTGACCGTGCTGCGCGAGCAGGCGGTCAGCCGCACACGTCACCGCTTCGGGCACATCGACCCGACCCGCTGACCGGCCCCGCCCGGCTGCCTCGCCGAGGAGTCGGCATCCGGGGCGACGCGGGAACCGGTTCCCCGGCGACTACGCCGAGTCCCGGACCACCAGCTCCGGCTCGAAGATCATCGGCGCGGTCCGGGGCGGCTCGCCGCGCAGCTGCGCGATCAGCTCCGCTCCGGCCGCGCGGGCCATCGCCACCACCGGCTGGGTGATCGTGGTCAGCGCGGGCTTGGTGGTGACGGCCAGGCCGCTGTTGTCGTAGCCGATGATCGCCAGGTCCTCCGGCATGCTGCGACCGGCGGCCGACAGCACCGGCATCGCACCGGCCGCCATCAGGTCCGAGGCGATGAACACGGCGTCGACCTCGGGGAAGCGCTCGACCAGCTCCCGAGCCGCCTGCGCGCCACCGTCGAGAGTGAAGTCGCCGGTCACCACCGCGTGATCGGGCAGTCCGGCAGCGCGCAACGCTTGGCGCCAGCCCTCCAGCCGGTCGATGCCGGCGCTCATGTCGGCGGGGCCGGTGATGGTCGCGATCCGGCGACGGCCGATCGAGATCAGGTGTTCGGTGGCCAGCCGCGCCCCGCCCACGTTGTCGGTGTCGATCAGGGACAACGAGCTGCGGGTGGTGAACGGGCGGCCCATGAACACGGTGGGCAGCCCGGAGTCCTCCAGTGCGCGGTCGATCGCGTCGTCGCGGTGGTGGGACACGATGATCGCGCCGTCGACGTGGCCGGCCCGCAGGTAGCGCACGGTGCGGGCGGCGTCGTCCGGGCGGGCGATCAGCAGCAACAGCTGGAGGTCGGAGTCCGAGAGCGCGAGGCTGACACCGTTGAGCACCCCGGCGAAGAACGGGTCGGAGAGCACGCGCTCATCCGGTTCGGGGACCACCAGGGCGACCGAGTCGGTCCGCCGGGTGACCAGCGACCGGGCAGCACGGTTCGGGGTGTACCCAAGGGCGGAGACCGCGTCGGCGACGGCGGCCATCGCCTCGGGCGAGACGCGGTCACCACCGTTGATCGCGCGGGAGGCGGTGGAGCGGGAGACCCCGGCACGCTCGGCGACCTGCTCGAGGGTGGGGGCGGTGTGCAGCGGCGTCATTGCCTGGTCGACCACGATGGGTCCCCCTCTGCTGGTGGTGCTCACGTCAGACGACGTTGCAGTGGATTCGCGGCTGAGACGCGGGGCCGGACATGGATCCGGCCCCGCGCGCAGCCTAGCGTCAGCCCTTGACCGCGCCGGCCATGATGCCGGCGACCAGCTGGCGCCCGGCGATCACGAACAGCACCAGCAGCGGGATCACCGAGATGACCACACCCGCCATGATCAGGGACATGTCCTTGAAGAAGGACGCCTGCAGCAGCTGCAGCGCCACCGGCAGGGTGGGGTTCTGGGTGCCGAGCACGATGGACGGCCAGAAGAAGTTCGTCCACGACCCGATGAAGGTGAACAGCGCCAGCATCGCGGCCGCCGGGCGTGCGGCGGGCAGCGCCACGTGCCAGAAGGTGCGGATCATCGACGCGCCGTCGACCCGGGCCGCCTCGATCAGCTCGTAGGGCAGCGCCGACTCGAGGTACTGGGTCATCCAGAACACGCCGAAGGCGGTGACCAGGCCGGGCAGGATCACCGACAGCAGGTTCCCGACCAGGCCCAGCTCGCGCATCACGATGAACAGCGGCACCACACCCAGCTGGGTCGGCACGGCCATCGTCGCGATCACGAACACCAGCAGCGGGCCACGGCCACGGAAGCGCAGCTTCGCGAAGGAGAACCCGGCGAGCGTGGAGAACAGCACCACCGAGGCCGAGGTGACCACGGCGACGATCACCGAGTTCAGGAACGCCTGCGGCAGGTTGATGTTCGCGTCCATCACCCGCCGGAGGTTGTCCAGCAGGTTGCCGCCCAGGCCGAGGCCCGGGATCGGGTTCTGCGCGATCTCGCTCGCGGTGGAGCTGGACAGCTGGAGCGCGTAGTACAGCGGGTAGGCCGAGCCCAGGATGACGATCGTCAGGATCGCGTAGGTCACCCACCCGGCGCGACGACCCTCGGAGGTCTGGGTCTGCTTCCGCTTGCGTGCTGCCGCCCGGGCGGCGCCACGTCCGGCGCTCTGCTCGAGCATGGGGATCGAGGTGCTCATCGCGCGGTCCTCCCGCTGGTGTCGTCGGTCCCGGGCTCGATCACCTGGTCGGTCACCGGGGTCGCGGACGGGCTGGATGCCGCCGGGATCGCGGCCAGCTTCGTGTCCTGCTTCTTGGCCTTGCGTGCGCCACTGGACGCGATCAGTCGCGTCAGCAGGAAGTTCAGGATGGCGAACACGATGATCACCAGGAACAGCATCCAGGCGACCGCCGCGGCCCGGCCGAGGTTGTTCTGCCGCCACCCGAGGTCACGCAGGTAGAGGGTCAGCGTCAGCCACTGGCCGCTCGAGCCACCCTTGCCCGCCTGGTCGTACATCCGGGGCTCGTCGTAGATCTGCAGGCCACCGATGGTGGAGGTGATGACCACGAAGATCACCGTGGGGCGCAGCATCGGGATCGTGATCGACCGGAACTGACGCCAGCGCGCGGCACCGTCGATGGTGGCGGCCTCGTACAGGTCGCGCGGGATGGCCTGCATCGCGGCCAGGAAGATCAGCGCGTTGTAGCCGGTCCAGCGGAAGTTCACCATCGTGGAGATGGCGACGTGCGCGGGCAGCGACTGGGAGTGCCAGCCGACCGGGTCGATGCCGACGTAGCCGAGCAGCGTGTTGATCACGCCGGAGCCGTCGGCGAACAGCTTGGAGAAGATCAGCGCGACGGCCACCGGGGCCACCACGTAGGGGAGCAGGACGCCCATCCGCCAGAAGGTCTTGGCCCGGAGGTTCGCGTCCAGCATCGCCGCGATGATCAGCGCCGCGATCATCTGCGGGATGGTCGACAGCACGAAGATGCTGAAGGTGTTGCCCAGCGCCTTCCAGAAGAACGGCTGCTGGAGGATGAAGCTGAAGTTCTCCATCCCCACGAAGTCGCCCTGGCCGCCCAGCAGGCTCCACTCGTGCACCGACACCCAGGCGGTGTAGAGCAGCGGGAACAGCCCGACCACGGCGAACAGCAGGAAGAACGGGGAGATGTACAGGTAGGGGGAGAGCTTGACGTCCCACTTGCCCAGCTGCTGCCGGAAGCCGATCTTCCGCGGCGGGCGGGGGTCGTCCACGCTACCGGGTGAGACCGGAGCTGGGGCTGTCGAGGTGGCCATGAGGGTCCTTCGCGAACGAGTGGGAACGGTGCGGGGGCCGGGAGCGGCCCGCCGGCTGACGATCAGCCGACGGGCCACTCCGGTCGGACTTCAGACTCAGCCCAGGGCCTTGACCGCGGTCTCGAACTTCTCCCACGACGACGCGGCGTCGTCGGTCTTGTCGACGGTCACGCGGTTGATCGCGTCGGCCATCTCGGTGTTGATCGCGAAGTACTGCGGGCCCTTGTAGGGGTTCACCGAGATCCGGTCGGCCTGCTCGGCGAAGATCTGGCCGATCGGCGCGTTGTTGAAGAACTCGTTGGTAATACCGGCGAGCTCGTCGGACTTCTGCGCCTCGACCTGGCTCGGGTAGTTACCCGTGGTCTGGAACGCCTTGATCTGCTGCTCCGGGGCGGTCAGCCAGTCGGCGAGCGCCTTGGCCTCCTCCGGGTGCTCCGACTGCGCCGGGACGGTCAGGAACGAACCGCCCCAGTTACCGCCGCCACCGGGGAACACGTTGGCGATGTCCCAGCCCTCGACACCCGCGGCGTTGCCCTCGATGACACCCAGCATCCAGGACGGCGCCAGCATCACGGCGAAGCCGTTGTTCTGGAAGGCCGCGGTCCAGTCCTCGGACCACTGGCTCAGACCGGCGGACAGGTCCGCGTGGTCCAGGACGCCCTGGTAGATGTCCTTCACCTCGGGGTTGTCCAGCGCGATGATCTCGTTGGTGTCCGGGTCCTCGTAGGACTTCTCCACCTGGTTGATCTGGCCCTGGTAGATCGTCGACGAGGCGTCGTAGAACGGGACACCGGTGCCGGCGGCCATGAACTGGTCACCCACCGCGTAGAAGTCGTCCCAGCTGGAGTCCTCGCCACCGAAGAGCTCGGCGACCGACGCCGGGTCGCTGGGCAGACCAGCGGCCTCGAACAGGTCGGCGCGGTAGGCGATGGCCTCCGGGCCGATGTCGGTGCCGTAGCCGAGCAGCTTGCCGTCCGGCGTGGTGGCCTGGGCGGTCTTCCAGTCCTGCCAGCGACCCTCGACGCTGTCCGAGGTCAGGTCGGTGAACTGGTCCTCGTACTGCATGATCTCGGGCATCCAGTCGACCTCGACGCCGGCGACGTCGGCCAGACCGGAGCCGGAGGCCATGCCGGTGTTGAACTTCTCCCGGGCCTCGTCCGACGTCGCGGCCTTGTCGTGCACGACCGTGATGTCGGGGTTGAGCTCCATGTACTCGTCGAGCAGGTCGTCGTAGCCCCACTCGTTGAAGGTGGAGACGGTGAGCGTGATCTTGCCGTCGCTGCTCTCGCCGTCGCCGGAGCCGCCGGAGGAGCAGGCGGTGGCGAGCAGGGCGACGGAGGTGGCTCCGGCGATGGCCATCCAGGTGGTTCTCGTGCTTCGGCGCACTGGGACTCCCTTGTCGATCGAACGGCGTCATCGCCGTTGAAGTACGACGCCCGATTGGGGGGCGTCGATGCCCGGACGTGGAAGCGTTCCCAGCTAGGGGTGCGGGAGCGTTCCCACGGCGTGCGCCGACTCTCGTCCGAACTCCGGGACAGTGTCAAGCGACCGCTGCGGCAACGGGGTGATGGAAGCGATCCCACGGCGCGTTGTAGCAGGTCAGAGCGTTGGAGTGGTCGGGCGTGTTACGCAATTGTTATGGCCGATCTGACCGTGGCGCGGCTCGTTCTGCGCGAGGGGCAGCGGTGGCCTGGGCGCTCACGCTCACGAGCCGCATCGGCGACCTGGGCGCGAAAGCCCGCGAGGCGCAGCGGCGATCTGGCTGCGCGGGGTCGCGAAGCGCGGCGGTGGCCTGGGTGCGCGGGGTCGCACAGTGCAGCGGCTACCTTGGCCCGCGCGCTCGTACAGTGCAGCGGCGACCTGGGTGCGAACCCTCGCGCGGCGGCAGCGGTGACCCGGGCAGCGAGGCGCGGAGTTCAGTCCCCGGTGGTGCGGACGTACTCGCGGGCGACGGCCTCCTCGGCTTCCAGTGCTGTGCGCACCGCCTTGGCGGCCGTCTCCTCGACCATCGCGCCGAACAGCGGGACGTTCGCCTTCAGCTCGCCGTCGTAGACCACACGGGAGGACTCGCCGCCGGGGATCAGGGCCACCGTGCCGGTCATCCGCACCGGGGCACCGGCGATCTCCACCGCGACGGTGCCGCGTCGGGCACCGTCGGGGTCGGCCGCCTCCCACGCCTCCGCCTGGCGCACCTCGAGCCGGTCGCCGATGAACGCGCGGGCCTGCGGCGGGATCAGATCGGTGGGCAGCGCACGTCGCGTGGTGACGGTGAACGCGCCGCCCTCGCCGGGGGTGACGTCCACGTGCAGCACCTCGCCGCCGCTGGCCGCGACCTTCGCGCGGACGTACACCGGGTCGGCCAGCATCCGGCCGGCGGACGGCGCGTCGGTGTCGAGGGCGAGCGGGACCTGGAGGTGCACGGCGAAGGCTCCTTCGGGACGGTGCGGGGTGGGGACGACTCTAGCCCGCGACCCGGACGAATCGCCCGGCGTTCAGCTTCGACGCCTAGGCTGCGGGGGTGTCGACCCTGAGTGAACTCGTGCAGCGCCACAGCGACCTGGACGCCGCCGACCTGGAGTGGCTGCATCTGCTGGTCGGTGACTGGCAGGTCATCTCCGACCTGGCGTTCGCGGACCTGGTGCTGTGGCTGCCGACCCGGGACGGGGACTTCGTGGCGATCGCGCAGTGCCGCCCCAGCACGGGGGCCACCGTCCACTATGACGACGTCGTCGGGTCGATGCCGCCGGAGGGGCAGCGCGGGCAGTTGAGCCAGTCATTGACCGAGATGCGTGCTCAGCGTTCCCGTGAACCGCGCTGGTTCGGCTCCTACGCGGTGCGCGAGGAGGCGGTGCCGGTGGTCAGGGACGGCCGGGCGATCGCGGTGATCGCACGCCAGACCAACCTGGGCGGGGTCCGCACGCCGAGCCGGTTGGAGCTGAACTACGTCGAGGCCGCCGACGACCTGATGGGCATGATCGTGCGCGGCGAGTTCCCGCTGCCGGACGCCGCCACCGGGCCGCGCCGGGGTGCACCCCGGGTGGGCGACGGGCTGATCCGGCTCAACTCGGAGGGCGAGGTGCTGTACGCCAGCCCGAACGCCCTGAGCTGCTTCCACCGCCTCGGTGCGATGGACGACCTGGTCGGGCGCTCCCTGGTCGAGGTGGTCGCGGACCTGGTCGAGCAGCAGCACTCCCAGGTCGACGAATCGATGCCGCTGGTGCTCACCGGCCGTGCCCCGTGGCGGACCGACATCGAGGCCCACGGCGTCGCCCTGTCCCTGCGCGCGGTGCCGCTGACCGAGGGCAAGGAGCGGATCGGCGCGGTGCTGCTGTGCCGGGACGTCTCCGAGTTGCGCCGCCGTGAGCGTGAGCTGATCACCAAGGACGCGACCATCCGGGAGATCCACCACCGGGTGAAGAACAACCTGCAGACGGTGGCCGCGCTCCTGCGGTTGCAGGCTCGGCGGATGGACGTGCCCGAGGCGCGCGCGGCGCTGGAGGAGGCCATGCGTCGGGTCGCCACCATCGCGCTGGTGCACGAGACGCTGTCCCAGACACTGGACGAGACGGTCCAGTTCGACGACTTGGTGGGCCGCAGCCTGCGCCTGGCCGCCGACGTGGCCTCCGCCGGGGCGAGTGTCCGCACCGTGGTGCAGGGCTCCTTCGGCGCCGTGTCGGCCGAGGACGCGACGGCGTTGGCCCTGGTGCTGACCGAGCTGGTCACCAATGCCGTCGAGCACGGCCTGGCCGGCCGCGAGTCCGGCACGGTGGAGATCAGCGCCGACCGCGAGGACGACGTGCTCAGCGTGACGGTCGCCGACGACGGCGGCGGCATCCCCGCGAACGCCGGTGCCGGGACCGGACTGGGCACCACCATCGTGCAGACGCTGGTCACCAACGAGCTGCGCGGGTCGATCGACTGGTCGGCGCGGGACGGCGGCGGCACCCAGGTGCTCCTGCGCGCGGTACTGCGCGCCCCCGGCCGCGAGGCAAACACCGTCGCCTGACCGGCGGCGGCCCCACCCGCACCCCGCCCGCCCGCTCCCCACGGCGGTGCGGCCCGTGCCGTGGCGTCGAGCCAGGCCGAGGTCGGCAGTTCCGGCCACCCACCGGCGGGCGGACTGCCGACGTCGGGCCGAGGTCGGCAGTTCCGGCCATTCACGGGCGGGCGGACTGCCGATCTCGGGCGCCAAGTGCCGATCTCGGGCGCGCGCTGCCGATGTCGGACGCGGACCGTCGACCTCGGGCGCGGACTGCCGACGTCGGGCCGAGGTCGGCAGTTCCGGCCATTCACGGGCGGGCGGAGTGCCGATCTCGGGCGCCAAGTGCCGATCTCGGGCGCGCGCTGCCGATGTCGGACGCGGACCGTCGACCTCGGGCGCGCGCTGCCGATGTCGGGCGCGGACCGTCGGCCTGGGGCGCGGACTGCCGACGTCGGGCGCCAGATGCCCGCCAGCACGCACGATGCCCGCCGCCCCCGAGGGGGTGACGGGCATCGTGGATCCGCGTGGAGGGCGGAAGTTCAGCTCGCGCGGCGCTGCCGGGCGGTGCGGCGCTTCAGTGCGCGACGCTCGTCCTCGGACAGTCCGCCCCAGACGCCGGCGTCCTGGCCGGACTCCAGTGCCCACTTCAGGCAGGTGTCGACCACATCGCACCGACGGCAGACGGCCTTCGCCTCTTCGATCTGCAACAGGGCGGGGCCGGTGTTACCGATCGGGAAGAAGAGCTCCGGGTCCTCGGTCAGACACGCGGCCTCGTGGCGCCAATCCATCTCGAACACTCCTTGCACACAGGGGGAGCCGCCACCGAGGGGGGCAGGGACGGCTGGCGCAAACGGACACGACCGACTCACGACAGGGAAGCGTGGGGGGCGTGAGCGTCGGCGCTCGGGATCATTGCTGCATCAAGGTTCACACGGCGACCGAGCAGCGCACAAGGGGTTACGCGGAGGTTTCTGGCGCGTAACGGTTGAGGCGTCGGTCACAGCTGTGTGGGTCCGGTACGCCTGGTGCGCACGCTACCGCGCCCCGGGTCGCGGACACCAATCCGGCTGCGGGTCGTCCCGGGTGCTGGGACCCAGGTCCCGATTCGGGCGCCGGATCCGCGCGGTGAACGGGGTCTCACCCGGGACCACGGTCCTGGTTCGCCAGTAGGGTCGGGCGGGTGAACCGACCCGAACGTCCCACCCCCGTCGTCGTGCTGTGCGCCCTGCTGCTGGTCGAGGTCCTCGCGCTGGTGGCGGCGGCGGTCGCGTCGGTGGTGATGATCCTGCGGGGGAGCGAGCTGCCGGGTCCGCTGGTGTTCATGGCGGTGATGGCGCTGGGCATCGGTGCCCTGCTGGTCGCCGCGGCGCGCAGCCTGTGGCAGGGCGGTGCTCGATGGGCCCGGTCCCCGGTGATGTTCTGGCAGGTGCTGCTGATCGTGCTGTCCCTGGGCTGGATGGGGGTCGACGGCAGTCTGTGGACGGTGCTGGTGTTGCTGCTCGCCGTGGTCTGCGCGGTCACCCTGGTGTTGAAGCCGGTCGTCGCCTGGACGCTGCCGCGCCCCACCTCGGCCGACTGACCGGTCAGTCCAGCCCAGGCGGGTCTCCCGGCGCCCGTCAGTCCGGTCAGGGGGGTCGTCCCGCCGCGCCGCACCACAGGCTCCGCACAGCACGATGCCCCGGCCCGCACCGGGCCGGGGCATCGTCACCTGCCGACGGTCACGCCTCCGCGAGAGCCGCCACCGGAGGCGTGCGGGCCGCCGACCGGGCCGGGATCACCGAGGCCAGCACCCCGGCGGCCAGGGCGATGAACAGCACCAGCCCCAGGTCGGACCACGGGACCGACAGCGAGACGGTCCCCACCATCGACAGCACCGAGGCGACCCCGGCCCAGCCGTAGAGCAGACCGAGCAGAATGCCCGCCACCGCCCCGACACCGGCGATCAGCACACCCTCGATCGCGAGCGACGCCCGCAACTGCCGCCGGGTCAGACCCAGTGCCCGCAGGGTGGCCGACTCCCGACGCCGTTCGATCACCGACAGCGACAGGGTGTTCGTGACGCCGACCAGGGCGATGACGACGGCGACACCCAGCAGCCCGATCACCACGGCGAGCACCGTGTCGATCGCCCGCTGGTAGTTGGCGCGCTCCACGGCCGCGCCGTTCACCGGCACCGCGGTGGTCAGGAACCGGTTCTGGATCTCCTGCAGGACGGTGCCGGAGTCGTCGACGCTGCTCACCGTGGCCCAGATCTGGCTGGGTTCGGCGTCGAAGCCCAGGACATCGGCGGTGCCCGGGGTGATCAGGGCCTCCCAACCGTCCAGGGACTCGATCCGGACCGTGCGGTCCACCGACTCGTCGCCGCGGGTCAGGGTGACGGCGTCGCCGTCGTCGACCCCCACGCTGCGGGCGAAGGAGAGCGGCAGGACGATGGTGTCGTCGGTGATGCCGGCGGCCAGGTCGGTGTTCCGCAGCAGCTCGTCGGCGGCGTCGGTGGACACCACCATCGTCTGGATCGCGGAGCCGCCGACGGTGATGTCCTCGGAGACCACGGTCCGGGCGGCGGCGACACCGGGGGTGTCGGCGACCTTCTCCAGCGCACCGGCGGGCAGCGGCGCGTACTCGACGTTCCCGGCGGTGTCGATCGTGGCGTCGCCGCCGACGGCGATGTCCACCGGGTACCGGCTGTCCAGCTCGTGGTCGAGGGTGGTCCGGGCGCTGACGGCACCCGTGCTCATCATCGCGACGAGGGTGACGCCGATCAGCAGGGCGGTGCTGGTGGCGGCGGTGCGGGCCGGGTTGCGACCGGTGTTCGCCGCGGCGAGCCGCGCCGGCATGCCCAGGCGTCCGGTCAGCGAACCGACGGCCGAGACCAGCCTCGGCATCCAGAAGGTCGCGCTCACCAGCAGGCCGATGAAGGACGCCGCCCCGCCGAGCAGGGACAGGCCCAGGCCGCCGAGGTTCCCCAGCTTCGACACGATCGTCACGCCGGCTGCCAGCAGGCCGACGCCACCGATGATCAGGAGCAGGCTGAACACCAGGCGCACCCGGCCGGCTCGGCTGCGGGCGGCCGGTGCGTCCACCGGGCGCAGCGCGGCGATCGGTGCGACCCGGGTGGCGACCCGGGCCGGGGTGAGGGCGGCGATCACGGTGACCAGGACGCCGACCAGCAGCGGGACCAGCACGCTGACCGCGGTGATGTCCGCCGACTGCGGCACCGGGAACGGCAGGTTGGCGCGGCCGAGCACCCAGAGGGTGATCTGCACCAGACCGGTGCCGACCACCAGGCCGGCCACCGAGGACACCAGGCCGAGGATCGCCGCTTCGAGCAGCACCGATCCGCGGATCTGTCCGCGGACGGCTCCGACGCAGCGCAGCAGCGCCAGGGTCCGGGTGCGCTGGGCGACCAGCACCTGGAAGGTGTTCGCGATCACCAGTCCGGCGACCAGTAGCGCGATGGCGGCGAAGGACAGCACCACCGCGGTCACCGGTCCGGCTCCGTCGCTCCCGCCGAGCGACTTCTCGGCCGCCTCCTGACGGGTGTAGACGCCCGCGGCGCTGTCGTCCTGGCCGTCGGCGCCGATCACGGACTCGATCGAGCCACGGACGGCACCGGCGTCGGCGTCGTCGCGCAGGGCCACCATCGCCCACCGCGTGCCGCTGGCGGACAGCACCGGCGCGCCGTCGACCGCTTGCTCGGTGGAGGTGGCCCACACCAGGGTGTCGTGCAGGGTGGCCTCGGCGGCCCCGCCCACCGATGCCCAGGCGGAGTTCGGGTCGTTGGTCAGGCCGACCAGGGTGACCTGCTCCTCCCGGGGCACGGTGATGAGGTCGTCGCCGGTCGCGGCAGCGGTCGCGGTCGTGGCGGCGGTTCCGGCGTCCGTGGGCTCGGCCCAGGCGTAGTACCGGACCGTGAGCGTGTCGCCCACGTCGACGCCCAGCCGCTCGGCGGTGTCGGCGGGCAGGGAGAGCTCGCCGTCCGCGGCCGGGAACGCGCCCTCGGTGATCCGCTGGCTCTGCAGCCGGTGCGAGCTGGGCACCGGGATGACCGTCTGGCTGATCGCGGAGTCGCCCACGCTGAACTCGATGCCGGACGCCTGCACCTGGGGGTCGACGGCCGCGATCCCGGGCAGGGCACGCACGGCGGCGATGTCCTCGTCGGTGAGGTCGCCGCCGCCCCGGATGATCAGGTCGGCGTCGCCGAAGGAGGCGGTGATCGAGTCGGTGCTGATCGAGGCGATCGCGCTGCCGGCCAGCAGGGAGGCGGCGACGAAGGCGGTGCCGATCAGGACCGCGATCCCGGCCGCGGCCAGTCGGCCGATGCTGCGGCGCATCTGCGCCAGGGTGAGCCGGAACATCAGGCACCCACCGCCGGCGTGGTCGTCTCCAGCTGGCGCAGCGCGTCCAGGCCGGTCAGGACGGCCTCCGGGGTCGGGTCCTGGATGTCGCCGGCGATCCGGCCGTCGGCGAGCAGCACCACCCGGTCGGCATAGGCCGCCGCCGCCGGGTCGTGGGTGACCATGATGATCGTGCGACCCAGCTCGCGGACCGAGCGGCGCAGGAACGACAGCACCTCGGCCCCGGACCGGGAGTCCAGGTTGCCGGTCGGCTCGTCGGCGAAGATCACCTCGGGCTTGGCGATCAGCGCGCGGGCGATGGCCACCCGCTGCTGCTGACCGCCGGACAGCTCGGAGGGGCGGTGACCGAGTCGCTCGCCGAGTCCGAGCGTGCCGACCAGGGTGTCGAACCAGGCGCGGTCCGCCTTCTGCCCGGCGAGCTCCAGCGGCAGCAGGATGTTCTGCTCGGCGGTGAACATCGGCAGCAGGTTGAACGACTGGAAGACGAAGCCCACCCGGTCGCGGCGCAGCCGGGTCAGCGCGTCGTCGGAGAGCTGGGTGACGTCGGTGTCACCCAGGTAGGCGGCACCGGAGCTCGCGGCGTCCAGCCCGGCGAGCAGGTGCATCAGGGTGGACTTGCCGGAGCCGGAGGGCCCCATGATCGCGGTGAACTGCCCCGCGGCGAAGTCCACATCCACTCCGGCCAGCGCATGCACCTCCGCCGCGCCGGAGCCGTAGGTCTTGGTCAGTGCCCGAGCTCGGACCGCCGGGCGGGCGTCGGTGGTGCTGAAAGCGGAAGTGTCCATACCCAGGACGCTACGGATCCGACCGCCACCCGGTCGTCAGCCCGGGGTCCGGACCTGATGTCATCCCGGGGTCGGACCCCGGAGGGCCCGGTGCCGGAGGCCGGGTGGATCAGCTGCCGGGGACGATCAGCCCGGTCTCGTAGGCGACCACCACCGCCTGCACCCGGTCCCGGGCGCCGAGCTTGGCGAGCACCCGGCCGACGTGCGTCTTCACGGTGGCCTCGGCGACGTACAGCTCGGCGCCGATCTCGGTGTTGGAGCGGCCACGGGCCATCAGCACCAGCACCTCACGCTCACGGTCGGTCAGGCTGGCGAGCGCCTCCTGGGCCGCCCCGGCCTCCGGCTGTTCGGCGGGCAGCGCGGTGACCAGGTGTTCGAGCAATCGGCGGGTGGACGAGGGTGCGATCACCGCGTCGCCGGCGTGCACGGTGCGGATCGCCTGCAACATGTCCTCGGGCGGCGCGTCTTTGAGCAGGAAGCCGCTCGCACCGGCGCGGATCGCGCTCAGCACGTACTCGTCCAGGTCGAAGGTGGTCAGCACGATGATCTTCGGCGCCGGGTGCTCCGGGGTGGCGGAGTCGATGATCCGGGCGGTGGCGGTCAACCCGTCCATCTGCGGCATCCGGACGTCCATCAGCACCACATCCACCGGGCCGAGGCTGCGGGACTGGGGCGTACCGGGCATCAGGGCACGGACCGCCTGGTCGCCGTCGCCGGCCTCCAGCACCACGTCCAGGTCGGGCTGGGAGTCGATCACCAACCGGAACCCGGCCCGCACCAACTGCTGGTCGTCGACCAGGCCGACCCGAATCACGTCGCTCATGCCGGTCAGCCTAGGTGGCCGAGCCGGTGGGCAGCGGCAGCTCGGCCCGGACCCGGAAGCCGCCGCCGGGTCGCGGGCCGCTGCTGACGGTGCCGCCGAACATCGCCGCGCGCTCGCGCATGCCGAGCAGCCCGTGCCCCAGCCCGTCCGACTCGGCGGAGGCGCCCCGGCCGTCGTCGGAGATCTCCACCACCAGGGACCGCACCCCCCACTGCACCAAGACGGTGACCGACGGCTCCGGCCCGGCGTGCTTGAGCACGTTGGTCAGCGCCTCCTGGCAGATCCGGTACACCGTCAGGCCCATGCCGGGCGGCAGCCGACGGGCGGTGCCCATCCGGACCAGCGAGGCGCGCACCCCGCTGCCCCGCACCTGCTCGATCAGCTGCTCCACGTCGTGTTCGGCCGGTTGCGGGGTGGAGGGAGCCAGCTGGGACACCGTCGGCACTGTCGGCCCCGTCGGCACTGTCGGCACCGAGCCGGTGCGCGGGTCCGGGTCCTCGCGCAGCACGCCGAGCAGGCGGCGCATGTCGGCCAGTGCCGCCCGTCCGGTCTCGGCGATCGTGGTGAGCGAGCGCGTCGCCGCCTCCGGGTCCGCGGCGGCGGCGTATCGACCGCCGTCCGCCTGCGCGACGACCACGGACAGCGAGTGCGCCACGATGTCGTGCATCTCCCGGGCGATCCGGGTGCGCTCGGCGGCGGCGGCGATGGTGGCCTGCTGGTCGCGTTCGACCTCCAACCGCTCGGCGCGGTCGCGCAGGGTGGCGATCAGCTCCCGACGGGATCGGCGGGTCAGGGCGAAGGCCCAGGTGGCAACGCAGAGCGCGATGCCGAACCCGCCGATCAGGATGCTGATCCCGATCGCCTGTTCGATGCCGCCGACGCCGCCACGCGCGGCCAGCCAGCCGAACACCAGGCCGAGCCCGCCGCAGCCGACGACGGCCGCGATGATCGCCGCCCGGTGCGCCCAGACCGGGCCGAAGATGGTCACCGAGTACAGCGCGATCAGCACGGAGAGCGTGCCGGGGAAGACGATCGGCCCGTTGGTCGGCAGGCTGAGCAGCCCGGCGGCGTACACCGTCACCACCGAGGTCACGGGGGTGCGCCGCCGCCAGCCGAGCGGCAGCCAGAACCCGGCGGCCAGCGCCACGTCGATCCACCGGCCCTGGATGGCGAAGGCGATCGACAACACGATGGGCGCGCTGAGGAACACCACCAACAGATCGATGGCGAATCCGTGGCGGTCCTGCCACTGCGTCACTCGCTCCCACCAGCTCACGCGGAGAAGGGTAGGCAGGCTCGCGCGATGGGCGCGTGCACCCCTGGTCGGACCGGCCCCGCGACCCCGGTCGGAGAGGCACACCGCGGCTCGACCGAATCCATGCCCGATCTGGCAGTGTCCAAGACCGTTTCGTGACCTAACATGGCGCAATGACCCAGGTGCTGTTGGCTGAGGACGATCCCGCGATTGCCGAGCCTTTGGCGCGTGCCCTCGGCCGCGAAGGTTACGACGTGCGTGTGCAGGGCACCGGCCAGGGTGCCATCGACCGGGCCTCCGAGGCCGACCTGGTGGTGCTCGACCTCGGGCTGCCGGACATGGACGGGCTCGACGTGGCCCGGGCGATCCGGAACCAGGGGCTGACCACCCCGGTGCTGGTGCTCACCGCCCGCGCCGACGAGGTCGACCTGGTGGTGGGCCTGGACGCCGGGGCCGACGACTACGTGACCAAGCCCTTCCGGCTGGCCGAGCTGCTGGCCCGGGTGCGCGCGCTGCTGCGCCGCACCGGTCAGGACCCGACCGAGGAGGAGGAGCTGCGCGGCCAGGACGTCCGGGTGGACGTCGCCGCGCACCGGGCGTTCCAGGGTGAGCGCGAGCTGCACCTGACCGCCAAGGAGTTCGACCTGCTCCGCGTGCTGGTGGGTTCGGTGGGCACCGTGGTGGCCCGGGAGACCCTGATGCGCGAGGTGTGGGGCTCGGACCCGACCGGCTCGACCAAGACCCTGGACATGCACGTGTCCTGGCTGCGCCGCAAGCTCGGCGACGACGCCAGCTCGCCGCGCTACATCAGCACGGTGCGGGGGATGGGCTTCCGGTTCGAGACCGGAGAGGGCCAGCGGGGCTGACCCGTGCGTCGCCGCGTCCTCCAGGCCACCATCGCGGCCGTGACCGTGGCGGTGGTGCTGCTCGGCTTCCCGTTGGCGTTCATCGGGGCGCAGTACATCCGCGAGACCGAGGTCTCCCAGTTGCAGACCCGGGCGAGTGACGTCGCCCGGATGATCGACGGTCGCCTGGCCGAGGGCACGCCCCTCTCCGACGCGATGCTGGAGCCCTATGTCGAACGGGACGGCACGTCGGTGTCGCTGTACGTGGTGACCGAGGACGGTGCCCGGTTCCAGGCCGGACCCGAGGTGCCCTCGCGACCGGAGACGGTGACGGTGACCTCGGCCAGCGGTGCCCGGGTGACCCTCTACGCCGAGTGGTGGGACCTGTTCCTGCTCAGTGGTCGGGTGGTCGGCCTGGTGGTCGCCGCGGCACTGGTGGCCTTCGCCGCCGGGATCGCGATGGCGATCTGGCAGGCGAACCGGCTCGCCGCCCCGCTGGTCTACCTGGCCGCCTCCGCCGAACAGCTCGGCTCCGGGCAGGTCAGGCCGCAGCTGGAGCCCTCCGGCGTGGAGGAGATCGACCTGGTCGCCGCCGAACTGGCCCGGTCGGCGGACCGGATGGCGGGTCGGCTGGCCGCCGAGCGGCAGTTCGCCTCGGATGCCTCGCACCAGCTGCGCACCCCGCTGACCGCCCTGTCCATGCGGCTGGAGGAGATCATGCTCGCCACCGACGACGAGGAGGTCCGGGAGGAGGCGCGCATCTCCCTGGAGCAGGTGGAGCGCCTGGTCCGGGTGGTCGACGACCTGCTGACCAACTCCCGCCGGGCGCAGGGTGGCACCACCGAGGCGGTCAGGCTGCTCGACGTGGTGCACCAGCAGGAAGAGGAATGGCGGCCCACCTTCGAGGCGGAGGGTCGTGAGCTCAGGATCGAGGTCGACCCGCGGGTCCAGGTGCTGGTCACCCCCGGTGCCCTGGCACAGGTGCTCGCGACCCTGATCGAGAACTCGTTGCGGCACGGCGGCGGCACCACGACGGTGCGTTCCCGCGAGGGGGCGTCCCGGGCCGTCGTGCTGGAGGTCGCCGACCAGGGCGAGGGCGTGGACGACGATCTGGCACCCCGGATCTTCGAGCGGGAGGTCACCAGCGGGAAGGGCACCGGACTCGGACTCGCCCTGGCCCGTGACCTCGCGGCGGGCGACGGTGCCCGGTTGGAGCTGGCCCAACGCCGCCCGGCCGTGTTCGCGCTGTTCCTGACCGGCGTGCCCAAGGCGATGGACCCGGATGTGGTCCTGCCGCGCGGCTCGGTGATCTCACCCCGCACCCGCCGTCGCTGATCCGTTCTCCGCGCGCGGGGGAGGGGACCGTCCGTGGTGGCGGCCGGTCAGTCCTCGGTGGCGCGGTGGATGGTGTCGGTGACCTGGGCGGGGGTGATGCCGATGATGTCGATCACGTGCGGGGCGGCTGCCTGCTGGCCGATCTCCGCCAATTGGGTCGGCAGGGTCGCGGTGCCGGTGAACACGAACGCCTTGTAGCCGAGGTACCGCACGATCGTGCCCAGGACGATGCCGATGATGTTCGCGATGTTGTCCGACCACGGGCCGGACAGCCCGAGCACGTAGTGCGAGAACGCCAGCGCACCGACGGTGATCGCGATGCCGACCACGTTGATCGCGACGAACAGCCCGAACTCACGGCCCTGCCGCGCCGAGCGCTGGTCGGCGAAGGTCCAGTACCGGCTGCCCAGGAACGACACCACGGTGGACAGGATCACCGCGACGATCCGGGCGGTGATCGGCTGTTCGCTGAACAGGGCCACCGGCCCGAAGCGGAGCAGGTTGTAGGTCCCGAGGTCGACCACGAAGGCGACCGACCCCACCGAGCCGAACCGGGCCAGCTCCACCACCCGTGCGCGCAGCGTGTCGTTCCACCGGTCCCGGAACGTCCGCTGCGGGCGCGGACCGTCGAGGAGGGAGCCGGAGGTCATCCGCTCACCGTATCCCGGCAGGCTGAGTGCGGGCTGAGCGAAGGTCCCGGCCGGGCGGTCGCGTCGACTAGGGTCTGCGACGTGACAGCTCCCGTGGTGGCAGTGGTCGGTGGTGGGCAGCTCGCCCGCATGATGGCACCCGCGGCGACGGCGTTGGGCCTGCACCTGCGGGTGCTGGTCGAGGACGCGGTGTCGTCGGCGGCGCAGGTGGTGGTCGACGCCCCGGTGGGCGCGGCCGGTGATCCGGTGGCGGTCGAACGGCTGGTGTCCGGCGCCGCCGTGCTCACCTTCGAGCACGAGCACGTGCCGAACACCCTGCTGACCGAGCTGGGCGACCGCGGGGTGTCGGTGCAGCCCGGGCCGGACGCCCTGGTGCACGCGCAGGACAAGATCGTGATGCGCACCCGGCTGACAGCGCTGGGCGTGCCCTGCCCGCGGTGGGCGGCGCTAGACTCCGCCGCCGACCTGTCGGCGTTCCTGGACGCCGCGACCGGTGAGCGTGCCGCCGTGGTGAAGACCGCCCGCGGGGGCTACGACGGCAAGGGTGTCCGCGTGGTGCGCGACGCCGCCGAGGTGGACGACTGGTTCGACGCCGCATCGGCCGGCACCGGGGCGCCGCTGCTGGCAGAGGAGCTGGTGCCCTTCACCCGGGAGCTCGCGGTGCTCGTCGCCCGTACCCCCTCCGGGGAGGTGCGCACCTGGCCGGTGGTCGAGTCGGTGCAGCGCGACGGGGTGTGCGCCGAGGTGATCGCGCCGGCCCCGGGGCTGGACCCGGCCACGGCCGCGGCGGCGGAGCGGATCGGCCGCACGGTGGCCGAGGGACTGGGCGTCACCGGCGTGCTGGCGGTGGAGCTCTTCGAGCTGCCCGGCGGCGGGCTGCTGGTGAACGAACTGGCGATGCGTCCGCACAACTCCGGGCACTGGACCATCGACGGCGCGGTGACCAGCCAGTTCGAGCAGCACCTGCGCGCGGTGCTCGACCTGCCGCTGGGTGACACCGCCGCCCGGTCGCCGTGGACGGTGATGGTCAACGTGCTGGGCAGCACCCGCGAGGCGCTGACCGACGCGCTGCCGCTGATCGACCCGCGGGTCAAGGTCCACCTGTACGGCAAGGCGGTCCGGCCGGGCCGCAAACTCGGTCACGTCACCGTCAGCGGCGACGATCTGGACAGCGTGCTGGCCGACGCCCGGCGCGCCGCGAACCTGGTGATGGGAGTGGACGCATGACGCAGCCCCTGGTCGGCATCGTGATGGGCTCGGACTCGGACTGGCCGGTGATGGCCGATGCCGCCGAGGCGCTGGCCGAGTTCGACATCCCGGTCGAGGTCGAAGTGGTCTCCGCGCACCGGCAGCCGGACAAGATGGTCGACTACGGCCGGAGCGCCGCCGAGCGTGGCCTGCGGGTGATCGTCGCCGGGGCCGGGGGAGCGGCGCACCTGCCCGGGATGCTGGCCGCGGTGACCCCGCTGCCCGTCGTCGGGGTCCCGGTGCCGCTGGCCCGGCTGGACGGACTGGACTCGCTGCTCTCGATCGTGCAGATGCCGGCCGGCGTGCCCGTGGCCACGGTGTCGATCGGCGGAGCGCGGAACGCGGGTCTGCTGGCTGCCCGGATCATCGGCTCCGGCACGGACGAGGTCGCCGCCCGGGTGCGGACGGCGATGCTGACCTTCCAGGACGATCTGCGGGCGCAGGCGGACGCCAAGGGCGAGAAGCTGCGCGCCCGGCACGGGCAGGGCAGCACCGGGCCGTCGATCGGCTTCGGCAGCCGCTGACCGTCGCACGCCGGCGCGGCTGCGGGTCGGCGCGCGCCCAGCGCCCCTCAGGAGCCGGGCAGGCCGCCGTACACACCCGGGGCGAGCTCGCCGTCCCGGATCTGCGCGAAGAACGTCGGTGTCTGGTCCGGGTCGAGCAGGACCGTGGAGCCGACACCACCGGGCCGGTAGTCCAGGCTCTTGATCGGCGGGGTGCCGGTGATCCCGCCCTCGCCGCCGGCCGCCCGGAATGCGAGGGCGAGCTTGGCCATGTCGACGATGTCGGTGCCCTCGCTGGTGGTCAGCGCGCTGGTCCCGGCGTCGATCAGGGAGATCTGGCGATTCGGGTTGAGCAGGGTGCCCGGAGTGGCGACGGCCTGGGTGACGGCGCTGATCAGCTGGCGCTGTCGCTGGCCACGGCCGATGTCGCCGGTCGGGTCGGAGTAGCGCATCCGGGCAAAGGCCAGCGCCGTCACGCCGTCCACGGTCTTGCATCCGGGCGCGTCCCACATCAGGCCGGAGTTGGCGTCCTGCACCGGGAAGGTCAGCACCGAGTCGTCCAGGCAGAGCTGCACGCCGCCGACCGCGTCGACCACGCCCTCGACACCGGCGAAGCCGATCTCCACGTAGTGGTCCACCGTCAGGCCGGTGAGCTGCTCGACCGTCTTGACCAGCAGCGGCGCGCCGCCCCAGGAGAACGCGGCGTTCAGCTTCCCCGGCGAGTTGCCGGGGATGTCGACATAGGTGTCCCGGGGCAGGGAGATCAGGGCGGGCGGGCCGGAGTCGGGCACCTGGAGCAGCAGGATCGTGTCGGTGCGGGCACCGACCGTCTCGGTGTCCTCGATGGCACCGTCGGCCCGGGAGTCGGAGCCGGTGAGCAGATAGGTCTCGCCGGGGGTGTTCGCCGCACCCGAGAGGGCGTCGACGTGCTGGATCTTGCCGTTGGCCCAGAAGGCGAGGCCGACCGGCCAGGCGATCACCAGCACCAGCAGCAGGACGACCACCAGGGCGATCCGGCGACCCAGATGCCGCTTCCGGCGGCGGGGCACGGGGGCGAGGCCGTCGGCGTCAGCCGAACCGCCGGGGCGTCCGGCACCGGGGTGTCCGGCGCCGACGCGTGCGGAGCCTGGGCGGGCCTGAGCCGACCGGCCGGGCCCGGCCGGGGTGTTGCGGCGCGGGGACGCGGGCATGACCCGGGTGCCGCCATCGGCCACCTCGGAGGCCGCGTTGACGGAGCGGGGTGTCGACCCTGCGACCCGGCGCGGCGGGTCAGCAGCGGCGGAACCTGCGACCACCCCTGCGGCACCTGCGGCGCGGGCACCACCGGATCGACGTCCGGGTGTGCCGGGGGAATCGCCGCTGACCGGCACCGCCGAACCACCGGAACGGGCCGACGTGCGCGCACCGGCGGGACGGTCCTGCGCGGCACCGTCCGACCGTCGGGGCGTGAACGAGGCGGGTGACCCGGCGGGCGCTCGATCGCTCCGGGACGCTGCCCGGTCGGGGTCCGCACCGGATCGACCGGTCCTGCCGGCGGCCGACTCCGGGACGGATCGCCCGTCACGTGGCGCCGCCTGCGCGTCAGCCGACACGGGTCGGCGCACACCGCTCTCCGGGGTGGCGGGCCGACGTGCGCCGGCCCGCACCGGCGAGGCGGGCCGCTGGGGACGTCCGGCGGCCCGCGGCCGGTCAGCCCCCGAGGGGCCGACCGGGGTGGCACCGTCGGCAGCGGGCCGTCGTCCCGAGTCGGACGGCGAGAAGCTCGGCGGGACCGAGCGGTCCGGCGTGGAGTCGTCCCCGGGGCGGCGTGCCACGATCAGCCGCAGACCGCGGTGACGTCGTTGGCAGTGAAGGTCTCCTTGCCCGCCTGGCGGGTCTCCTGCGGGGCCGGGGTGTTCTCCGTGCTCGGTGCGTCGGTGGCGGGGGCTGCCGGGTCCACGGCGGGGGCGTCAGTGGTGCCGGTGTCGGTGCCGGTGTCACCGGTGGCGGCGTCCGCGGCCGCATCGGCGGAGGCGTCGTCGCCGACCCCGGTGAGCATCGGGCGGTCGTTGGCGATGTTCGCCCAGATGGTGTCCGCGTCGTCGGTCCACACCACGCGGTTCTTGTCGCTCGGCGCGGTCTTGAACGGGATGGTCATGAAGGAGATGTTGTCACTGCTGATGCCCCGGAGGCTGGCACCCAACGCGGCCATGTCGGTGATCGAGGAGAATCCGCTGTCCACCGAGAGTGACGCGGTGGCCTGGTCCAGGAAGCGGATCAGCTGGCCGACATCGGTCAGCAGGTTCTTGGACAGCAGCTCCCGCATCACCGCCGCCAGCAGCTCCTGCTGCCGGCCGAGGCGGTTGGTGTCCGAGCCGTCGCCGACCCCGACCCCGGTGCGGGCACGGGCGAAGGCGAGCGCCTGGGTGCCGTTCAGGGTCTGGTTGCCCGGCTCGAGGTACAGGCCGGCCTTGGGGGCGGACATCTTGTTCGGGATGCACATGTTCACGCCGCCGATGGCGTCGATCATGTTGGTGAACCCGGCGAAGTCCACCACCACGAAGTGGTTGATCGGCACCCCGGTGTTGGTCTGCACGGTGTTCCAGGTGCAGGCGGCGGCGGAGGCGACGTCACCACCGTTGTCCGCGCCGATCGCGAAGGCGGAGTTGAACATCGCGTTCGACTGCGCCCGGGTGGTGCTGCCGTCGGTCATCGTGCAGGACGGGATGTCCACCAGGGAGTCGCGGGGGATCGAGACCAGCTCGACCCGGGTCCGGTCGGCGGAGATGTGCGCCACGATCGAGGTGTCGGAGCGCATGCCGTCGACGTGACCGCCGATCGCCTCGTTCTCCCCGTCCCGCTCGTCCGAGCCCAGCAGCAGGATGTTCACCGCCTGACCGGCGTTGGGGTCGGCGGGGGTGTCGTCGGTGGGGGTGGGCTGCGGCAGCGTCTCGACCAGGCCCTCGATGTTCGAGCTGGCGATGTTGCCGTTCAGCGTCTGGTAGATCGCCGCCGCGCCGGAGATGCCGAAGGCCATCAGCCCGACGGCGGTCAGGGCCACGCCGCGCAGCACGCGGTGACTGCGGCGGAGCCGCCCGTGGCGGATGGCGCGCGGGCGTGCTGAGGCTGCGTGGCGGTTGGTCACGCGGATGAGCATAGGAGGCCAGGAGGGCGCGGCGACGGATCAGCGGCGCGAAGCTGGTGAAAGGACTGTGCAGACCGCAGCTTTCACCCCGGCGAAAACGACAGAACGGACCCTCCCGCAGGAGAGTCCGTTCCGATGTCGCGCCTCGGCGGCGATCAGCGACCGAGCTGGCTGTACTTCGCCTCGGTGGCGTCCTTCTGCGGCCGCCACCAGGCCTCGTTCTCCTGGTACCAGGCGACCGTGGCGGCCAGGCCGTCCCGGAAGGTGGTGTAGCGCGGCTCCCAGCCCAGCTCGGTGCGGAGCTTGGTCGCGTCGATCGCATAGCGCAGGTCGTGGCCCGGGCGGTCGGAGACCAGGTCGTAGGCCGTCGGGTCCTGCCCCATGAGCTCGAGGATCAGCTCGATGACGGTCTTGTTGTTCTCCTCGCCGTCGGCACCGATCAGGTAGGTCTCACCCAGGCGGCCCTTGGTGATGATGTCCCAGACGGCCGAGTTGTGGTCCTCGACGTGGATCCAGTCGCGGACGTTCTCCCCGGTGCCGTAGAGCTTGGGGCGCACGCCGTCGATGACGTTGGTGATCTGGCGCGGGATGAACTTCTCCACGTGCTGGTACGGCCCGTAGTTGTTCGAGCAGTTCGACAGCGTCGCGCGCACCCCGAAGGAGCGGGCCCAGGCGCGGACCAGCAGGTCGGACGATGCCTTGGTGGAGGAGTACGGGCTGGACGGGTTGTACGGGGTGTCCGGGGTGAACTTCGCCGGGTCGTCCAGCTCCAGGTCGCCGTAGACCTCGTCGGTGGAGATGTGGTGGTACCGCACGTCGTGGCGACGGACCGCCTCCAGCAGCGTGTAGGTGCCGATCACGTTGGTGTGCACGAACGGCCACGGGTCGTGCAGGGAGTTGTCGTTGTGCGACTCGGCGGCGAAGTGCACCACCACGTCGGAGTTCTTCACCAGGTCGTCGACGATGTCGTGATCGGTGATGGACCCCTTGGCGAAGGTGATCCGGTCCCAGACCGGTGCCAGGCTCTTCTCGTCACCGGCGTAGGTCAGGGCGTCGAGCACCGTGACCTCGACCTCGGGGTGCTCGCGCACGACCTGGTGCACGAAGTTGGAACCGATGAAACCGGCTCCGCCGGTGACGAGCATGCGCACGAGAATGTCCTCCTGTTGTACGGGCGCTCCACCCTAGCGGAGCGCCCCGATCCGAGGGTGGGGATCAGCCGGCGGCGAGGAAGCTGCCGGAGACGAACATCGGGCCGGAGCTGACCGGGTCGGCCTCGACGGTGAAGTGCACCGCGTCCGGCACGTTGTCCAGGGTGGCACCGTCCGGGCCGGCCACCCGGACCTGCACGATGTACTCGCCCTCGTTCAGTGCCAGGGCGTCCAGCTTGAACGCGAAGTTGTTCCGGCCGATCTTCAGCGGCGGCAGCGTGCCACCGATCTGCTTGGCGCTGGTGGAGGACAGGACGGTGCCGAGCGGGGAGGTGATGCCGATGGCCACGTCCCAGCGGTTCAGCACCTCCTCCGAGTGCACCTCGACCTCGACGATCATCCCGTCGCCCGGGTGCAGCGGCGGCATCGGGGCCACCCCGGCGGGGGTGCGCAGGTTGACGCCGGTGACCCGGCTGCGCGGCAGCGGCACGGCGCCCTCGGCCTGCTGGGCCTTCTCCAGTTCCTCCTGACGGGTGCTCTCGAACTCGGCACGCAGCACCTTGAGCGCGTCGCGCGGCGGTCCGTCGATCACCATGTTGCCGTGCTCGAGCACCACGGCCCGGTCACAGAACTCGGCGACCTGGTCCAGGCTGTGCGTCACCATGATGATGGTGCGGCCGTCGTGCTGGAACGAGCGGATGCGCTCCAGGCACTTGCGCTGGAAGGGCTCGTCGCCGACCGCGAGGACCTCGTCCACCAGCAGGATGTCCGGGTCCACGTGCACGGCCACCGCGAAGGCCAGCCGGATGTACATGCCCGAGGAGTAGAACTTCACCTGGGTGTCGATGAACGCCTCGATGCCGGAGAAGTCCACGATCGCGTCGAAGTGCTTGTCGGTCTCCTTGCGGGACAGGCCCAGGATCGACGCGTTGAGGTAGACGTTCTCCCGGCCGGTGAGGTCGGGGTGGAAGCCCGCGCCCAGCTCCAGCAGCGCCGCCAGCCGGCCCCGCAGGTGCACCGATCCGGTGGTGGGCTGGATGATCCCGCCGATGGTCTTCAGCAGCGTGCTCTTGCCGGACCCGTTCGGGCCGATCAGGCCGACGGTGCTGCCGGACTCGATCTCGAGGTTGACCCCGCGCAGCGCCCAGAAGTCTTCCTTGAACTTGTTCGACCGGCCGAAGTTGACCAGCCGCTCCTTCAGGGACTTCTCCTTGCGGATGACGAACCGCTTGGACACGTCCTGGATATCGATGACGGTGGTCACTCACAGCTCCTGTGCGAAGTTGCTCTGCAGCCGGGCGAACACCCGCTGGAACAGCCAGAGCAGGATCAGGCCGACGACGAACGCGATGCCCAGCCGCTCGGCCAGGTGATCCGGCACCGGTTCCTTGGCCTCGGAGCCACCGACCCAGAACGTCTGCTGGAAGCCGATCACCGCGAGGGTGACCGGGTTGGCGAGGTACAGCTCGAGCAGGGTGCCGCTGACCTGGCTCTGCACCTGCTTGAGCGAGTACACGATCGGCGACGCCCACATCAGGATCATGATGAGCACCTCGACCAGGTACTGGACATCGCGCAGGTAGACGTTCACCGCCGAGAGCAACAGCACCAGCGCCGTCGCCCAGACCAGGATCACCGCCAGGGCGAGGGGGAAGTAGCCCCAGCGCGCACCGGTCGGGAAGGCGCCGGCGATCACCGTCGCCGACAGCAGGATGACCAGCTGGATCCCGAAGTTGAACAGCGCGGAGCCGATCACGCTGAGCGGGAACACCTCCCGGGGGAGGTAGACCTTCTTGATCAGCCCCGAGTTGGACACGATCGACCCGGTGCCGATCTGGATCGCCTCGGAGAACAGGCCCCAGGCGGTCAGGCCGGTGTAGATGAAGATCGCGAAGTCCGGCACGTGGCGCGCCGCACCCAGGAACTTGCCGAGGGCGATGTAGTAGATCAGCAGCATCGCCAGCGGACGGGCCAGGCTCCACACGAAGCCGAGGGCGCTGTCCTTGTACCGGGCCTTCAACTCCCGCTTGATCAGGGAGTCGAGGAGTTCACGGTGAGCGACGATGTCGCGGATCGAGGCGAGCGTCCCGCGGGCGAACCCGGGTCGCGGACCCGCGACGCGCATCGGCTCGGCGGCCAACGCGACTGCGCGGGCCTCGGCTGTGTCCGTCAATGTGGCCTCTCGGGGGGTGCGTCCGACCCGGGGTCGCCGGGCATGCGGAGCAATACAGTACCCGCGCCACCCGTGTCTTCTTGGGTCCTGCCGTCCCCGCACACAGATCGTGCACGCGCCGAGCGGGTACGCTGACTGGTCGGACGCGGCGCGCACGCGCTCTGGACGTCCTCATTGCTCGTCGAACGTTGGAGGACGTGTGCTGACCCCTGAGCCGGCCGACATCCGACCGGGGGTCGTCTCGGTCATCCTGGTCAACTACCGCGGAGCCGATGACACGATCACGTGTCTGCAGGAGTTCGCCCGGGTGGAATGGCCCGCCGACCGCCTCGAGCTGGTCGTGATCGACAACGACTCCGGCGACGGCAGCGCGGAGAAGATCCGTGCGGCTGTCCCGCACGCGAAGGTCATCGAGTCGGGTGGCAACCTCGGCTTCGCCGGTGGCTGCAACCTCGGTGTGGCGCATGCCAGCGGTGAGTGGGTCGCCTTCCTCAACAACGACGCGCGGCCCGGCCCGCAGTGGATCGCCGCGGCGGTCGAGGCGATGGAGTCCGACCCGACCATCGGTGCGGTGGCCAGCAAGGTCCTGGACTGGGACGGCAACCTGGTCGACTACGTCGACGGCTCGCTGACCTGGTACGGCGCGGGGTATAAGCGCGAGGCGGAGAAGCCCGACTCCCCGGAGTACGACGTCCCGAAGGACGTGCTGTTCGGCACCGGCGCCGCGATGTTCGTCCCCACCGCGCTCTACCGTGAGGTCGGCGGCTTCGACGAGCGCTTCTTCATGTTCTACGAGGACGTGGACCTGGGCTGGCGGCTGAACCTGCTGGGCTACAAGGTCCGCTACGTGCCGGGCTCGGTGGCCTTCCACAAGCACCACGTCACGATGAAGAAGTTCGGCAACTTCCGCGAGGCGTACCTGCTGGAGCGCAACGCCCTGCTGTCGATGTACAAGAACCTGGACGACGAGTCGCTGGCCAAGGCGCTGCCCGCCGCGATGGCGCTGGCCGTGCGTCGCTCGATCGCTCGGGCCGGGGTGGACGCCAGCGCGCTGGACCTGCAGCGTTCGCCGGGTGGGGACGACATCGGCACGATCGAAGTGCCGAAGATGGCGCTCACCGGCTTCTTCGCGATCGACTACCTGGTGGACCAGTTCCCGGGTCTGGCCGAGTCGCGGCAGGAGTTGCAGGCGCGGCGGCGGCGCAGCGACCGCGAGCTGTTCCCGCTGTTCCGGCACGCGATCGAGCCCGCCTACGCGATCGAGGGCTACAACTCGGCGCACGACAACCTGGTGGACGCCTTCGGCATCGCCGAGCACTTCGTGTCCAAGCACCGGGTGCTGGTGGTCACCGGCGAGCCGCTGCTGGAGCGGATGGCCGGGCCGGCGATCCGGGCCTGGGAGATCGCGCGCGCCCTGGCGCCCGAGCATGACGTCCGCCTGCTGTCGACCGCCGGGGTGAAGGTGACCTCGGACGAGTTCGAGGTGGTGCACTCCGCCGGTCACCCGCTGCGGGCGCACACCGACTGGGCCGACGTCATCATCTTCCAGGGCTTCCTGCTGGAGGGCGCGCCCTGGCTCAAGGACAGCACCAAGATCCTGGTCGCCGACGTCTACGACCCGATCCACCTGGAGCAGCTGGAGCAGGCCCGCGACCTCGGTGACGTCGGCCGTCTGCACTCGGTGCAGGAGACCACCCGGGTGCTGAACGAGCAGCTGCGCCGCGCCGACTACGTGCTCTGCGCCTCGGACAAGCAGCGCGACTTCTGGCTGGGGCAGCTCGCCGGTCAGGGCCGGGTCAACCCGGCCGTCTACGACGAGGACCACAGCCTGGATTCGCTGATCGGGGTAGTGCCCTTCGGCATCGCCAACGACGAGCCGGTGCAGCGTCGGCACGCGATCAAGGGCACCGTCCCGGGCATCGCCGCCGACGACAAGGTCATCATCTGGGGCGGCGGCGTCTACAACTGGTTCGACCCGCTGACCCTGGTGCGCGCGGTGGACCGGCTCAAGGATCGGCACCCGAACGTCAAGCTGTACTTCCTCGGTCTCAAGCACCCGAACCCCGGCGTGCCGGACATGAAGATCGCCTGGGAGCTACGTCAGCTCTCCGACCAGCTCGGACTGACCGGCAGCCACGTGTTCTTCAACGACGGCTGGGTGCCCTACAACGAGCGCGCCGACTACCTGATGGATGCCGACCTCGGCGTCTCCACCCACTTCCACCACGTGGAGACGGCGTTCAGCTTCCGGACCCGGATCCTCGACTACCTGTGGGCGTCGCTGCCGATCGTCGCCACCGGCGGTGACACCTTCGGCACCCTGATCGCCGAGCGCGGTCTGGGTGCGGCGGTGCCGCCGGAGGACGTCGACGCGCTGGAGCAGGCGCTGGAGACCTACCTCTACGACGACGACGCGGTGGCGCAGGCGAAGGCCAACGTCCGCGAGTTCGCCGAGGACTACCGCTGGTCGCACGTGCTGGCCCCGCTGGTGGAGTTCTGCCGTTTCCCGCGCCGGGCCGCCGACCTGGAGTACGAGCTGGGCAAGGCCCAGACGGTCGCGGTGCCCTTCGAGCGCCCGCGCGGCATCCGCTCCGACCTGCGGCTGGCCAAGGAGTACCTCGCCGCCGGTGGTCCGGGCGAGGTGGTGCGGCGCGCGACCGGCCGGATCAACCGGATCGTCGGCCGGAAGGCGTGACCCGGCGATGAAGGTCTTCGTGCAGATCCCCTGCCTGAACGAGGAGGAGACGCTGCCCCTGGTGCTGGCGTCGATCCCGCGGCAGATCGAGGGGGTCGACGAGCTGGAGATCCTGGTCATCGACGACGGTTCCTCCGACCGGACGGTGGAGGTGGCCCAGCGGCTCGGGGTGCGGCACATCGTGCGGCACTCGCGGAACATGGGCCTGGCCCGGTCGTTCCGCGACGGGGTGGACTACGCGCTGGCGCACGGTGCCGACATCGTGGTGAACACCGACGGCGACAACCAGTACCCGCAGGAGCGGATCCCCGACCTGGTGGCACCGGTGATCGCGGGGGCGGCGGACATCGTGATCGCCGACCGGCAGACGGCGACGATCGCGCACTTCTCCCCGTTCAAGAAGCTGATGCAGCGGGTCGGCAGCTCGGTGGTCAACAAGGCCGCGGACACCCGGCTGCCGGACGCCGCCAGCGGGTTCCGGGCCTACTCCCGGTCCGCGCTGTACCGGTTGAACATCGTCACCGAGTTCTCCTACTGCATGGAGACGATCATCCAGGCCGGGCACAAGCGGCTGCGGATCGTCTCGGTGCCGGTGACCACGAACGCCAAGACCCGCGAGTCCCGGCTGTTCACGAACATGTTCCAGCACATGATCAAGTCCGGTTCGGCGATCGTGCGCAGCTACCTGATGTTCAAGCCGTACATGATCTTCGCGACCCTGGCGGCGGTGTTCGGGCTGGCGGCGCTGATCCCGATGATCCGGTTCCTGGTGCTGTGGATCGTGAACAGCAGCACCGACGGTCACATCCAGTCGCTGATCTTCGCCGCGGTGATGGCGGTGGCGGCGCTGTTGGCGGCTGCGCTCGGCGTGCTCTCCGACCTGCAGCGGACCAATCGGGTGCTGCTGGAGGACCAGCTGGAGCGGATCAAGCAGATCCAGTACGGCGATCGGGCCGTGCGGGTGCTGCCGGAGGACGTCGCCCGCGACTAGTCGGTCAGTGCCTGCGCCCGGGTGCGGGTGGCGTCGGTCCAGAGCCGCCGCCGCTCGCCCAGGGTGCGGGGCAGCCGTCGCACGGCGGCACCCCATCCCCGTGCCCGGGCGCGGGTGTGCGGGGTGATCCCGTCGTGGAGCACCGCGCGGGCGAGTCCCAGGGACTGCCGGACCCACGCGCGCAGCACCAGCGGTGCCGGGGCGTGCCGGGTCACCACGGTGAGCGAGTTGCGGGAGTTGTAGTACCGGAACAGCGGGCTGGCCGCACCGGAGGACGCCGCGTGCCGGTGTTCCGCCACCGCCTCGCGCACGTACCGGGTGTCCCAGCCGTGGGCGCGCAGCCGCCAGGACAGGTCGGTGTCCTCGTAGTAGAGGAACAGCTCCGGGTCGAAGCCACCGACCGCGCCGGCGGCCGACCAGCGCAGCGCGGCGGCGCCACCGCAGAAGCCGAAGACCTCGGCGGGGGAGTGCTCCTGCCCCACCGGGGTGAGCCAGTCCCGGTCGGTGCCGGCACCGTCCCGGCCGACCACGTTGCCGGTGGAGTTCAGCAGGCTGACCGCGTCCGGGTCGGTGCTGGGGGCCCAGAGCGAGCGGCCGTCCGGTGACCCCGCGGTGAGGGTGTCGGTGCGTCGGTAGCGCCCGGCCAGCACGATCCGTGCGGTGGTGGCGGCGACCCGTTCGGCGCCGGGGGCGGTCAGCGCGGCGACCAGATGGGCGGCCGCATCCGGGGCGAACTCGGCGTCGTTGTTCAGCAGCAGCACGATGTCGCCGTCGAAGTCGGCGGTGCCCAGTGTCACACCCCCGGCGAAGCCTCGGTTGCGGTCGGAGGCGATCACCCGCACGGTCGGGTAGTCCCGGGCCAGCAGCTCCCGGGTGCCGTCGGTGGACGCGTTGTCCACCACGACCACCTCCAGTTCCGCGCCGGGGACGTGCTGCGCGAGCAGGGAGTCCAGGCAGGGCGGCAGCAGGTCCACCGCCTGCCACGTGACCACCAGTGCGCGGATCCGCAGCGTCGTCATGCTCGGGTGCTCCGCGCGGCGGCGGTGTCGCGGTAGGCGGCGGCGGTCAGTTCGGCCGCGTGCGACCAGGTGGAGTCGGCCGCGCGGCGTCGTGCCAGCCCCGCGAACCGGTCGTGCTCGTCACCGGTGGCCGCCAGCAGCGCCTCGGCCAGGGCGGACGGATCGGTCGGGTCGACCAGCAGCCCGGCGTCGGCGGTGAACTCGGCCATCGAGGTGCCGACGGAGGTCACCACCGGGGTGCCGTGTGCCATCGCCTCCAGCACCGGCATCCCGAAGCCCTCCCAGGTGGAGGGGAAGCAGAACGCGCGCGCCGCCGCGTAGGCGACGTGCAGTTCGGCCAGGCTCAGCCGTCCCAGCAGCCGGACCCGGTCGGTCAGGCGGGCACGCACGTCCGCGTCCGCGCCACCCCAGCCGGATGGACCCGCGAGCACCAGATCCAGGTCGGTGTCCGGGGCGATGCGGGCGAAGGCGTCCAGCAGGGCGGGCAGGTTCTTCCGCGGCTCGAAGGTGCCGCACCAGAAGACGAAGGGCCGGTCCAGACCGAGGCGGGCGCGGATGGCGGCGGCCTGCGCCGGGTCGATCTCCGGCACCCGGACGCCGTGCGGCACCACCCGGATCCGGTCGGCGTCGAAGCCCTCGTGCAGGCAGTCGTCGGCGGATGCCTGGGAGGGCACGATCACCACATCGGCCTCCCGCCGGGTGACCTCCAGCGCGCGCCGGAAGTAGGCGTTGCCGCGCGGGGTGAAGTGCTCCGGTGCCCGCAGGAACGCCAGGTCGTGCACGGTGACCACCAGACCGCCGCGGGCCGGTGGCACCGCCCAGGTGGTCGCGTGCACCACGTCGGCGCGGTCGGCGGCGCCGGGGAGCCGCGGGCGCCGCAGTCGGTTCCACGCCTCGTACAGCGCCGGGCGGGGCAGCGCGGAGGTCAGCACCGGGATGCCGAGGTCCTCATCCGGCACCGTGTGGTGCCCACGGGCGGCCACCCCGACCAGCCGGGCGTGCGTGCTCAGCGGGGGGACCAGCTCGCGGATGTAGGTGCCGGAACCACCCGGCGCGGGCTGGAACAGCTGCTCCACCGTCAGCGCGACCCGCAGCTCGGTCATCGCAGCAGCTCCAGGTCGTGATCGACCATCGCCGCCACGATCTGCTCGAAGGAGCGGGTCGGGGACCAGCCGAGCTCGGTCCGGGCGCGGGTGGGGTCGCCGACCAGCTGTGCGGCGTCGGTGGGGCGGGTGAAGGCGGGGTCGGTGGCCAGGTGCGCGGCAGGGTCGCCCACCCCGGCGTGGGCGAGCGCCGCCTCGGCGAACTCGCGCACCGAGTGGGTGGCCCCGGTGGCGACCACCACGTCCAGGGCGGTGTGGTGCCGGGCGGCGCGGACCAGGGCGTCGACGTAGTCCGGTGCCCAGCCCCAGTCCCGGCGCGCGTCCAGGTTGCCGAGGGTGATCACGCCACCGCCGTCCACGGCGACCCGGGCGGCGCCCTGCGTGATCTTCCGGGTGACGAAGCTCGGCGGGCGGCGGGGCGACTCGTGGTTGAACAGGATGGCCCCGACCGCGTGCAGGCCGCGCGCCCGGTACACCCCGACCAGGTGGTGGGCGTAGGCCTTCGCGGCGCCGTACGGGTTGGTCGGCCGCACGGTGGTGCCCTCGTCCTGCGGCACCCGGTCCGGGTCGCCGAAGATCTCCGCGCTGGACGCCTGCACCACCCGCACCGGGTGACCCGAGCGCTCCTGCACGGCGAGGGCGGCATCGAGGAGGACGGCGCTCGCCATCCCGGTGAGCGCGGCGGTGAGCACCGGCTCCTGCCAGGAACGGGCGACCGAGCTGACCCCGGCCAGGTGGTAGACCTCGTCCGGGGCGACGTCCAGCACCAGATCGCGCAGCCCGGCCTGGTCGGCCAGGTCCACCCGGTGCGGGTGCACGCCGTCGGGCAGCGACGCCTCGTCACCGGGCCGGACCATGCCGTGCAGCTCGACGCCCTCGCTCAGCAGCCGCTCGGCGAGGTAGGACCCGTCCTGGCCGGTGATGCCGGTGACCAGCGCGACGGTCATCGGGCCAGGGCGCGCTGCTCGGCCAGGTCGTGATCGACCATCATCTGCACCAGCTCGGTGAAGTCGACCCGCGGCGTCCACCCCAGGGTGGCGCGCGCCTTGGCCGGATCACCGATCAGCAGCTCGACCTCGGCGGGGCGCATGAACCGCGGGTCCTGGCTGACGTAGCCCGACCAGTCGTCGATGCCGACCCGGGCGAACGCCACGTCGAGCAGCTCCCGGATCGAGTGCGTCTCGCCGGTGGCCACCACGTAGTCGTCGGCGGTGTCCTGCTGCAGCATCCGCCACATCGCCTCGACGTAGTCCCCGGCGAAGCCCCAGTCCCGGCGGGCGTCCAGGTTCCCGAGGGTCAGGGTGTCCTGCAGGCCGAGGGAGATCCGGGCCACCGCCTGCGACACCTTGCGGGTGACGAACTCCGGGCCGCGGCGCGGCGACTCGTGGTTGAACAGGATGCCGGAGGACGCGTGCATCCCGTACGACTCGCGGTAGTTGATCGTCATGTAGTGGCCGAACACCTTGGCGACGCCGTAGGGCGACCGGGGCCAGAGCAGGGTGGACTCCCGCTGCGGAACCTCCTGCACCTTGCCGAACATCTCCGAGGAGGACGCCTGGTAGAACCGCACCCGGGTGACGTCGTCACCGGAGTACAGCCGCACCGCCTCCAGCATGTTCAGCACGCCCTTGCCGGTCACGTCCGTGGTGACCTGCGCGTTCTCCCAGGAGTAGGCCACGAAGGAGATCGCGCCGAGGTTGTAGACCTCGTCCGGGCGGGCGTCGTGCAGCGCCCGGAGCAGGCTGGACATGTCGGTCAGGTCGCCGGTGAGCAGCTTCACCCCGGGGACCGTCCGGCGGACCAGGTCGATCTTGGGGTTGTTCTGCCCGCGGACCAGGCCGTAGACCTCGTAGCCCTTGGCGAGCAGCAGCTCGCTGAGGTACAGCCCGTCCTGACCGGTGATCCCGGTGATGAGTGCCCGTGCCACGACGGTCAGTCCTCCAGGAGGTCGAGCAGGTACTGGCCGTAACCGGACTTGACCAGCTTCTCCGCGCGGATCCGCAGCTCGTCGTCGGTCAGGAAGCCACGACGCCAGGCGACCTCCTCCGGGGAACCGACCTTGAGGCCCTGCCGGGACTCGATGGTGCGGACGTAGTCGGAGGCCTCCAGCAGCGAGTCGAAGGTGCCGGTGTCCAGCCAGGCGGTGCCGCGCGGCAGCACCTCGACCTGCAGTCGGCCCTGCTCGAGGTAGGCACGGTTCACGTCCGTGATCTCGTACTCGCCACGGGCGGACGGCTTAAGGTCGCGGGCGATCTCGATCACGTCGTTGTCGTAGAAGTACAGCCCGGGCACCGCGTAGTTGCTCTTCGGCTGGGCCGGCTTCTCCTCCAGGGAGAGCGCCTTGAACTGCTCGTCGAACTCGACTACGCCGTAGGCGGTCGGGTCGGCCACCCGGTAGGCGAAGACCGCGCCACCGTCGATGTCCTCGAACCGCTGCAGCCGGGAGCCGAGGCCCGGGCCGTAGAAGATGTTGTCGCCGAGCACCAGCGAGGCGGAGTCGTTGCCGACGAAGTCGGCGCCGATCACGAACGCCTGGGCGAGGCCGTTCGGCTCCGGCTGGGTGGCGAAGGTCAGGTTGATCCCGAACTGCGACCCGTCGCCGAGGAGCCGGTGGAACTGCTCCGCGTCGTGCGGGGTGGTGATGACCAGGACGTCCCGGATGCCCGCCAGGATCAGCGTGGACAACGGGTAGTAGATCATCGGCTTGTCGTACACCGGGACCAGCTGCTTGCTGACGCCCTGGGTGATCGGATGCAGTCGGGTGCCGGATCCACCGGCGAGGATGATGCCGCGCATCAGGCCATTGTGTCCTAGATCGTCACTTCACGGTGACGGTGCCACACCCGAGCTGCGGATTCACGCCGCCCGCGTCGGGGCCCCAGGAGTCGATCGCGAAGACGCAGACCTGGTGCTGACCGGACGCCACACCGCTGATCCGGGTGTCGAAACCGTGGAACTCGCCCATCCCGAAGGCGGCGTGCACATCGGGTCGGGACAGCCCGGCGGTGTCGGCCTTGACCGCGCGGCCATCGACGTACACGTGCACGGTGATCGGGTCCGTCGTGTTCGGGTCGAAGGTCCAGCCCTCCACCCGCACCTGGCCGGCGGCGGGGGAGGTGTAGGAGTCGACGGCGCCCTTCGGCGTGCCGTTGACGTCGACGGTCCGGCAGGCGATCTTCGGGTTGATCCCGCCCCAGGTGTCGATGCCGTAGACGCAGACCTCGTGCTTGCCGATGGTCGCCGGGATGGTGGCCGAGTACCCGTGCGCGGCGCCCTTGCCGTAGGCATTGGCGACGTCCTGCCGGGTCTGGTCGGCGATCAGCTGGCGGGTGTACTTGCCGTCGACGTAGACGTGCACCTTGATCGAGTCGGTGCCGTCCGGGTCGAGCGCCCAGCCCTGGATCGTGAACTGCTCCAGCCCGCTCTTCGCGCTGTCCAGGGCGCCGATCGGCTGGTTGTTCACCACCGTGACGTCGCGGCAGCCGAGCTGCGGGTTCACCCCGCCGGAGGTGTCGATGCCGTAGGCGCACACCCGGTGCGCACCGGCGCCGACCGCCAGGGTGACGTCGAAGCCGTGCGCGGCGCCCTTGCCGTAGGCGGCGGCCACGTCGTTCCGGGTGCCGCTGGCGACCACCTGCTGGGTGTACTTGCCGTCGACGTAGAGGTGCACCTTGATCGAGTCGGTGGTGTCCGGGTCGAGCGCCCAGCCCTGCACCCGGAGTTTGCCCTGCACCGAGGTGGCGGCGTCCAGGGACCCGACCGGTGCCTTGTTGTTCACCGTGACCGTGGCGCAGCCGAGCTGGGGGTTCGGGCCACCGGTGGCGTCGATCGCCCAGACGCAGACCTGGTGGGTGCCGCCGGACGCCTTGACGGTGCCGGAGAACCCGTAGCGGCCGACGTCGGACCGCACCTTGTCGGCCTTCATCGCGGTGACCGCCTGGCCGTCGATGTAGACGTGCACCGAGATCGGGTCCGTGGTGTCCGGGTCCCGGGCCCACCCGGCGACCGACACGGTGCCGAGGGAGGGCGAGGTCACGGCCTCCAGCACGCCGATCGGCATCTGCTGACTGATCGTCGAGCCGAACCAGTCGGTGAAGTAGTTCCAGAAGTTCCGGTTGCCGTAGGAGGAGCAGGAGTCGCCGGAGCCGTAGCCCGCCGCGAGTGCCGCGGCGTTCGGCTGGTACGGCGTGTAGTTGTAGAGGCTGGCGGTCGCCTGGTTCTGGATCAGGACCGGCGAGGTGCCGCAGGCGGCGTTCGGGTGGAAGCGCACGTTGTTGACCATCCCGGCGCGGTGGGCGTACCGGGTCGGGTTGCCCGCGTAGACCTTGAACTGCCGGGCGGCGAGGTACACCTGGTTGCCGAAGCCGGAGTACAGCTCGTTGCACGGGGCGCCGTCCGGGCAGCCGAAGCCGAGCGCCTTGGAGTACGTGGCGGCGGACTTCCCGGTGGTCGAGGTGATCAGACCCTGCTCCTTCTGCAGCGTCACGATCAGGACCTGGGGGTTGATGCCGCAGGCGACGGCCACCTTCGCGATGATCTGGGCCGCGGTCTCCCCGCTGGACCCCTGGTAGGCCGCGCAGTAGGTGTCGGCGGCGCGGGTGGTGGTCGCCTGGCCGTAGTCCTTCAGGCAGGTGTTCCCGGCGGCGGGGCGGCAGTTCGCGCCCTTGGTGTTCAGGAAGGTCTGGATCTGCGCGGCCGACATGGTGCCGGTGTTGTAGAACATCGCGTCGCTGATGATCAGGCCGGGGTTGAAGTTGCCGAGGTCGGCGGCCTGCGCGGTCGGGACGGTCGACACCGTCGACTGCGGGGCGAGGCCGAGACCGAGCACCATCGCGGCACAGGCCAGCGCGGTCAGTGCGAGGCGGCCGAGTCGGCGGATCACGGGATCTCCACGGTGATGGGCGCGGCGGTGCCGACGGCGGTCGAGGACGCGTAGCTGACGACGACCTGCCAGGAGCCGGAGCCGAGCTGGTCGCCGCCGATGGCCAGCCCACCGCAGGAGGTGGTGCTGGCGTCCGGCACCGCCGCCGACTGGGCGCTGACCGTGGTGGCGCCCTGGGTGGCGGTGATGGTGCAGACCCCGTCCGACTGGACGGTGGTGGCGTAGGCACCGGCCTCCAACGCGCTGCTGAGCGTGTTCCACCCGGCGTAGGTGGTGACCACGTCCACGGTGGTCTTGGCCGGCTGCTGCGGCTCGGTGCCGGGCTGCTCGGGGGCGGTCGTGGGCTCTGGCTCGGCCCCCGGCTGCTCCGGTGCGCTGGTCGCGGCCGGGGTGGTGGGCGTCGGGTCGGCCGTCGGGCTCGGCGACGACGACGGCGCGGCGGTGCTCACGCTCGGACTCGGCGTGGCGGCGGGGGAGCCGTCGTCGCGGGACAGCGCCCACCAGACGACGGCGAGCAGGACGATGACGGCCACCACGACGGCGACGATCACGGCGGTGCGGCGGGAGGAGCGCACGGGAGGACCTCGGCAGGCATCGGGGGTAGGAGACGCGTTCGGCTGAACGCGACGCAGGCTAACCCGAGGCCGACCGAGGTCCGGCGACGCCACCGCGCCGACGCGCGGGAGATGTCGGCTTTGCCCCGAATCAGCGCGTGGTCACGGTGCGGCAGGCGAGTTGCGGGTTGGTACCGGCCGGGGTGTTGATCGCGTAGACACACACCTGGTGACTGCCGACGGCCGCCGGGACGGTGACGTCGTAGCCGTGCGCCGCGCCCTTGCCGTAGGCCCGGTCGACGTCCGGCCGGTTGCCGTTCGCCGTCACGGCGCGCACCGCCTTGCCGTCCACGTAGACGTGCACCGGGATCGAGTCCGTGGTGTCGGGGTCCAGGGCCCACCCGGCCACCCGCACCCCGCCGACGGTACCGGTGGCGGAGTCCACCGAGCCGATCGGCGTGGCATTGGTGACGGTGACGGTGCGGCAGGTGAGCTGCGGGTTCGGGCCGCTCGGGGCGTTGATCAGCCACAGGCAGACCTGGTGCTGCCCGGCCGCCACCTGCGCGGTGATCGAGAACCCGCGGGCAGCCCCCTGGCCGTAGGCCCGGTCCACGTCGGGACGGTTGCCGTTCGCGGTGGTGGCGGTGGCGAACTTCCCGTCCACGTACAGGTGGACGCCGATCGGGTCCGGGGTGTCGCGGTCGATGGCCCAGCCGCGCAGGGTGACCGAGTTCGGCGTGGTGGACACCGCGTCGAGGGAGCCGAAGGGCAGGGTGCCGGACTCGACGTTGCGGCAGCCCAGCGACGGGTTCGGCCCGGTGGGCTTGTTGATCAGGTACAGGCAGACCTGGTGCGGCCCGCTGCTGGTGGGCACCGTCGCCGAGAAGCCGTGCAGCGGTCCCTTGCCGTACAGCCGGTCGATGTCCGGGCGGTTGGCGTTCGCCACGACCTGCTGGGCGAACTTCCCGTCCACGTAGACGTGCACCGCGATCGAGTCGGTGGTGTCCGGATCGAGGGCCCAGCCGTCCACCTTGATCGAGGTGGTGGTGGAGGACAGCGTCTCCCACCCGCCGATCGGCGGCGCGTTCTGCACGGTCAGCCAGGCGCAGGCGAGCACCACGTCCCTGCCCTCGCCGATGTTCACCGAGGACACGCAGACCAGATTGCGGCCGTTGGGCGCCGGGATCGTGCCGGAGAAGCCGTGGTTGGGCCCCACGCCGTAGGCGGCGGCCACGTCGGGACGGCTGCGGTCGGCGGCGATCCGGGTCGGCACCCCGTTCACCAGCACCTGCACCTGGGTGGAGGCGCTGCTGTTCGGGTCGTAGGTCCAGCCCGCGACCTGGATCCCGCTCGGGGTGCCGCGGAAGGTCTCCAGCCCGGAGATCGGGGACGCCTGCACGGTGGCGTTGGCCAGGACGGCGACCCGGTTCCGGATGTCGCCGAGCCGGTCGTAGAGCGTCTGGCCGGGGCAGGAGGTCAGCTGGGCGTCCCGGTGCGCGTAGATGGTCGGGAAGGTGACCACCGTGCCGGCCGGGTACTTGGACGCCCCACCGCCGGAGACCATCTGGACGTTGGTGTTCGCCAGGATGCGGTGCACGGTGAACTTCCAGGCGATCAGCTGGCTCAGGCTCTCCAGCAGCGCGGCGGACGGTGCCACGGTCGAGTAGTCGCCGATGGCGGCGATCCCGATGGTGCGGCTGTTGAACCCACCGGTGTGCACGCCGACCGTGGTGGTGTCGATGCCACCGGCGCGGCCCTCGTAGATGGTGCCGAACTTGTCGACCAGGAAGTTGTAGCCGATGTCGCACCAGCCACGGCCACCGGCCGCCTCGGGACGGGTGTGGTACGCGTAGAACCCGCGCAGGATGCCGGGCACCTGGGAGGCGGCGTAGTCATTGGTCGAGGCGGTGTGGTGCACCGCTGCGGAGACCATCTGGTTCGACATGTCCGGGTCGCAGGTGCGCATGCTCTCGTCCGCGCCCCAGCCGGCCCGGCTCACGATGGTGGGCTGGGCGACGGCGGCGGTGCGCACGGTGCCGGCGGCGCTGGTGCCCAGGTTCTGCACCACACCGCTGGTCGCGGTGCCGCCGGTGTTCTGGACCACCGCGGCGGAGCTCTCCGGGGTGGCGGTCTGGCCCAGGGTGGCCGGGTCGGCGCCCGGGTCGACCAGCACGGCCTTGAGGTTGGTCACGGTGCCGGTCTCGGCCTGCGCCCAGATCTGCACCCCGTCGGAGTCGACGGCCACGATCGGGTCGGTGCCGTCCCGGTCGTCGGCCTGCGCGGCGTCCTGGCGGTCGGCATCCGGTGCGACGTCGGCCGCCTCGGCGCCGGCCCAGTCGGACCACTCGCCGCCGGAGTGCACCCGGTACCGGATCTGCACCCCGGACAGGTCGGGGGAACGGTCCCAGGTCACGCCCAGGACGGTGAACGGCTGGGTGTCCATCGGCACGGTGAGCACATCCGGCTCGGCCGCGGTGCCGTCCGCGGGTGCCGGCTGGTCGGTGGGTGCGGCGGTGGGCTGGTCGCTCGGCTGGTCGGTGGGCTGGTCGGTGGGCTGACCGTTCGGCTCGGCGGTCGGCTGCGCCGTCGGGTCGGCGGTCGGGTCGGCGGTGGGCTCGGCTGCGGGCTCGGCGTTCGGCTCGGCGGCGTCCTCGGGTGCGGCGAGCTGGGCAGCGGCACCGGCGTAGTCGTCGGCCGGGGGCGTCGCCCCCTCCTCGGTGGGTACGGACTCCGGCGCGGGGAGTGCGGCGGCGGCGGCCGGGTCCACCCCGGACAGGTCCAGTTCGGCGACCTGTACCCCGTCGTCGTCACCGGTCGCCCGGGCGGCGTCGGTGGTGGCGGTCGGCGCGGTGGCGACCGGTGCGGCACCGGCCAGCGGGGCGACGGTGGTCAGCAGGCCGGCGGACAGCACGGCGGCGACGAGCATGGACGTGGGACGGCGCAGGCGTGCCATGTGGAGACCCCCTGAGGTGACTGAGGGGCCAAGCGGACCACGGGGGAGGGCCCCCTGTCGATGCGCCGCGCGGAACCGGGGGAGTCGGGGTGTTCTCCGGGTGCCGGTCAGTGCGGCGCCCGGTCGGGTGGGGGGCCTGGTCCGTGGGCAGCCCGAGCCGGGCACAACCCGAGCCAGGGGCAGCCTGAGCCGGGGGCAACCCCAGTCAGTGGGCAGCTCCGGTCAGCGGGCAGCCGCGCGGCGGTAGGCGTCCAGGTGGGTCTGTGCCGCGCGGGCCCAGGTGAAGGAGGCGGCCCGCTCGACGGCGGCGGACGACAGGGCGGCACGACGGTCGCCGTCGTCCAGGAGGGCACGCAGCTCGGCGGCGATCGCGTCCTGCTCGGTGCCGCAGTAGGCCACCGCCTCGCCGCCGACCTCCGGCAGCGACAGCATCCGGGTGGTCAGCACGGTGGCGCCACACGCCATCGCCTCCAGCACCGGCAGTCCGAAGCCCTCGCCGAGGCTCGGGTAGGCGAGCACCGTGGCCCCGGCCAGGAAGCCCGGCAGATCGGCCAGCGGCAGGTAGCCCGGGGTGCGGACGGTCAGGTGCTCCGGCACCGCGGCCAGGGCGGCGTCCACGGCCGTGTCCCAGCCGCGGGCACCCGCCAGCACCAGGGCGGGCGGGTCGGTGAGGCCCTCGCAGGCGCGGACCCAGGCGCGGATCAGCGCGGGCACATTCTTGCGCGGCTCGATGGTGCCCAGGAATCCGACGTACGGCCGGTCCCCGATGTCCAGGGTGGCGCGCACCCGGGCCCGCTCGGCGGCGTCCACCGGATGGAACAGACCGCGGTCGACCCCGTGGTAGGCCACGGTCATCCGGGCTGGGTCGGCACCGGTGGCGGCGGCCACCTCGTCCCGGGTGGCGACCGAGGGCACCACCAGGGCGGCCGCCCGGCGCACCGACAGCCGGGTCCAGGTGCGGAAGAACACGCCCTTGCTGCGCAGGTGCAGCTCCGGGGTGGAGAAGAAGGTGGCGTCGTGCAGGGTCACCACGACCGGCACCGGGGAGGCCATCGGCATCGTGTAGTGCGGGCTGTGCAGCACGTCGGCGCGCACCCGGCGGGCCAGCCGCGGCAGCAACGTCTGCTCCCAGGTCATCCGCACCGGACGGCTCGCGATCCGGGCCGGGGCGCCGACCACCCGGGCCGAGGGGGCCAACGACCGGTAGTGCGCGACATCGCGGGACTGGACGGCCAGCACCAGGTCGGTCCCGGCCCGGTCCAGCTCGGGCACCAGCTCATCGACGTAGCGGCCCACCCCACCCCGGTCGGCGGGCACCGCGGTGGCGTCGATCAGGACCCGCATGGGGCTAGCTCCTCGCTGTCGGGCAATCGAGTGGTGTCGGCGGTGAGCCCAGCGCACGGGGCGCACCGCTCCGGCTAAGGTACTGGCCCGTGACCCGCGATCCCGACGCACAGCGTCTGCTCGTCATCGTCCCGGCCTGGAACGAGCGTGAAGCACTGCCCGGCGTCCTGGCCGAGCTCGCCGCGTCGATGCCCGAGGCCGACGTGCTGGTGGTGAACGACGGGTCCACGGACGGCACCGCCGACGTCGCCCGGGCGACCGGGCTGGCCAAGGTGCTCGACCTGCCGCTGAACCTCGGTGTCGGGGGCGCGATGCGCGCCGGATACCGGTTCGCCGCGCGGGAGGGCTACGACGCGGCCGTCCAGGTCGACGCGGACGGCCAGCACGACCCCGCCGACGTCCGTCGGGTGGTCGCCGCCCTGAGCGACGAGGTGGATGTCGCGATCGGCGCCCGCTTCGCCGGGGTCGGCAACTACACCGTGCGCGGACCGCGCAAGTGGGCGATGGGGGTGCTGTCCGGGGTGCTGTCCCGGATCGCCGGTACCAAGCTCACCGACACCACGTCCGGTTTCCGGGCGTCGAACCGTCGGGCGATCCTGCTGTTCGCCGACGAGTACCCGGCCGAATACCTGGGAGACACCGTGGAATCGCTGGTGATCGCCTGCCGCGCCGGGCTGACCGTGCGGCAGGTCGGGGTGGAGATGCGACCCCGGGCGGGCGGCACGCCGTCGCACAACCCGGCGAAGGCCGCGATCTTCCTGGGTCGCGCGATGATCGCCCTGGTGATCGCACTGTCCCGCCCGATGGGCCAGGTTCCGGCGGGGGTGCACCGGTGAGCGGCTACATCTTCGCGCTGGCGGCCTGTCTGCTGCTGGTCGTCTTCCTGGTCTGGCTGCTGCGCACCCGGCGCCTGCGGGAGAAGTACGCGATCACCTGGCTGGTCGTCGGCCTGGGGGTGTGCGTCTTCGGTGCCTTCCCGACCGCCGTGGAGTGGATGGCCGACCTGGTCGGGGTGGAGACGCCGAGCAACCTGCTGTTCGCGCTGGCCCTGATCGTGCTGCTGATCGTCTGTATCCAGCTCAGCACGGAGATCACCACGCTGGAGGAGGAGACCCGCACCCTCGCCGAGGAGGTCGCGCTGCTCCGGTACGACGTGGAGCAGCTCGCCGCCAGGGTCGGCGCGGTCGACCAGGTGGTGCACACCACCGATCCGGAGGACGCGGGTCCGGCGTGATCGACCTGATGGTGCCCTACTGGGGCGACCCCGAGTACTTCAAGGCCACCGTGCGCAGCGTGCTGGCACAGACCAGCCCGGACTGGCGGCTGACGGTGCTGGACGACGCGAACCCCGACCCCTGGGCCGGGGAGTGGTTGGCATCCCTCGACGACGAGCGGATCACCTACCGCCGCAACGAGACCAACCAGGGCATCACCGTCGCCTTCCGGCAGTGCATCGAGCTGGCCACCGCCGACCTGGTCGCGGTGCCCGGCTCGGACGACCTGCTGCTGCCCGACTACGTCCGGGTGGTCACCGAGGCGCATCGCCGGTTCCCGACCGCCGACATCATCCAGCCCGGGGTCCGGGTGATCGACGAGCACGGTGCCCCGGCCACCCCGCTGGCGGACACCATCAAGCAGCGGGTGGTCCGGCCGCGCGGCCAGGGCACTCGTGTGCTCACCGGGGAGCGGCTGGCGACCAGCCTGCTGCACGGCGACTGGCTGTACTGGCCGTCACTGGTGTTCCGGCGCGAGGCGGTGCAGGCCACGCCCTTCCGGCCCGGGTTGCCGATCATCCTGGACCTGGCACTGGTGCTCGACATGGTGCTGGCCGGATCCGAGCTGGTGGTGGAACCGCAGGAGGTGTTCGCCTACCGGCGGCACAGCGCGAGCCTGTCCTCGGTGAAGCTGCTGGACGGTTCCCGGTTCGCCGGCGAGCGCGAGTACTTCGATCTGGCGGCGGAGCTGATGCGTCGGCGCGGCTGGTCCAGGGCGACCCGGGCCGCGCGCACGCACATCACCTCGCGGCTCTACGCGGCGACCCTGCTGCCCACGGCGCTGAAGGCGGGGGACCGCGCGGCGCTCAGGACGCTGCTGCGGCACACCCTGCGTCCGTAGTCGGCCGAGCGGTGGGCCCGGCCCGACCCGGACGTCAGGGGCGCGGCTCGGTGGTCTCCACCGTGGTCGGCTCGGTGTAGATCTCGGTCGGCGTGGCCTCCGCGGCGCTCGCCGCCGGAACCGTCACGGTGGCCACCGGCGCGGCCTCGACGGACGCCACCGGCACCGGCGCAGCGCTCGCCACGGCCTCGTGCCGGGTCAGCTCACCCTCACCCCGGTCGCGGTAGTACACCCAGGCGCACAGGGCCAACAGGCCCGCCACCACCGCGTACAGCGCCACCCCCGGCAGGTAGCCGATCGGGGACTGCCAGAGCGGATGGAAGGTGACCAGCTCGCCGGTCAGGCCCTCGGCGTAGCGGCGGGACGCCCAGTAGAACGCGGCCACCTGGGCCACCAGGATCACCGGCAGCGTGCCGCGGGCGATCCGGCGCACCAGGTCGTCCTCGGGCCGCCGGTCGCCGAGCCCGACCACCAGAGCCGCCAGCAACGGGACGCCGATGGCGACCGGGAGCGCGTACCGGCCCTGCCAGATCAGACCGGTGTCGGCGGCGGTCGGCACCTGCAGGATCAGCGGCGAGGCGGCGGTGCCGAGGAAGGTCAGCGCCACTGCGATCCGGCGACGTCCGGCACGGCGGGCCGACAGGGCGATCAGCAGCACGGCGCCGACCATCGCGTACCAGGCGATGAAGGTGACCGGCGGCGAGGGGGAGTCCAGCCAGCCGTAGTCGCCGATCATGTTCAACAGGTACGGCTGGGCATTGCCGAGCACCCCGAGCACCGCCGCGCGCAGGCTGGCGAGCTGCGGGTAGGCGTTCTCGGTGGTGACCACGGAGGGGTGGGCCAGCAGCCAGCCGCCCGCCGCCGCGCAGAAGGCCACGGTGACGCCGACGAACCACCAGATCCGCCGGTGGCGCAGCACCTCGCGCCAGCGTCCGCGCGGCGCCGCGATCAGGGTGATCAGCAGGATCGCCACCGCCCAGACCGGGCCGGTGGAGCGGGTGGTGATCAGCAACCCACCACCGACCACCGCCTGCACCAGTGCCGAGGTGGTGACCGGTCGCCTGTCGAGCACCAGTGCCAGGCAGGCGGTCCAGAAGGTGAAGGCGGCCGCGATCTCGAAGCCGGCCGGGTTGACGGTCCCGCCGAGGAAGAAGGTCATCGGGGTCAGGGCCGCGGCGGCTCCCCAGATCCCGGCCCGGTTGCCGTCGATCCGGGTCAGCCGGAACAGGCCCCAGGTCATCAGACCGGCGGTGAGCAGCGCGCTGACCAGACGCATCGCGGTGATGCCCGCCTCGGCGGACAGGAACAGCGACGGCCAGCCGACCAGGGCGTAGTACAGCGGCGGGTACTGCCCGGCGAAGGTGTCCACCACCACGGTGGCACCGCCGCTCGGCGCGAGATCGGCCTGGCAGGCGGCAGAGACGTTCGGCTGGAAGGCGAAGCAGTTCGGCAGGCCGAGCGCGGCACCGTAGTCGGCCGGCAGCTCGACCCGGCCGGCCAGGCCCGGGGTGGCCCCCTCGCCCTGCGGCTCGACCAGATCCAGCGACACCTGCCCGCGCACCACACCGGCGGCGCGGCTGACGTGGCTCGGCTCGTCCGGCGACGACATCAGGGGCGTCCCGACGGACCACAGCGCGGTGAGCAGGAAGAGCAGCGCGCCGACGCCGGTCCAGCGCAGCCAGGCGGGGACCCGACCAGCCGCCGCGGCATGACGATCCCGGCTGCGCCGCCGCGTGGTGGTGGTCGAGGTGATGCGCGACGGCATCTGGTCGGGCATGCGGGGACCTTCCACGAACGGGGCGCCGGTGGTGGCGGAGAGCGCCTGCGACTATAGCGGTGGCGGTGGGCCCGAAGGGCGAGGTCGGCCGGTGGCACGCCGGTAGGGTGTCCGGCGTGTCGAGCCCCACCGTGCCCACCCCCGCCCCGTCCCGTCTCGGGGCCCTGCTCTCCGGGCGGCTGGGCTTCCTGTCCGTGGCGGTGGGCCTGGGGGTCTACGGGGTCGCCGCCTACGCGCTGACCGTCGTGGTCGCCCGGGTGCTCGGCCCGGAGGCCTATGCGCCCTTCGGCGTGCTGTGGACGCTGCTGAACGCCGTCGGGCTGGGCCTGTTCATCCCCTTCGAGCAGGAGCTCAGCCGGACCACCGCCTCCCGCCGGGCGCGCGGGCTGGGCAACGCGGGCGCGGTGCGGGTCGTCGTGCGGGTGGCCGTGGTGCTGTTCGCCGGGGTCACCGTGCTGTGCCTGGTCACCTGGCCGGTGCAGACGGCCCGCCTGTTCCACGACGACGCCTCCCTGGTGCCGTTGCTGATCGGCGCGCTCTTCGGGCTGGTCGTGGCCTACGTGGTGCGCGGTCTGCTGTCCGGGCAGGGGAGGTTCGCCAACTACGGCGCGCAGTTCGTCGTCGACGGGCTGCTGCGGATCCTCGGTGCCGGAGCGCTGGCCCTGGCCGACGTGCGGCAGGTGTGGCCCTACGCCCTGGTGCTGGTCGTGGCCCCGCTGCTGGCGGTGCTGGTCACCACGCCGCGCCGGGCCGCCCTGGTCACCCCCTCCGACCCCGAGCCGGCGGCACCGATCCGGCGTGCGCTGATCGCTCTGATCGTCGCGTCGCTGGCCTCCCAGGTGCTCGCGAACGCCGGGGCGCTGATCGTGCAGCTGCGCGCCGACGAGGTGGACCGCACCCTGAGCGGGCAGTTCGTCACCGCCGTCACCGTGGCGCGCATCCCGGTGTTCGTGTTCTCCGCGGTGCAGGCGGTGCTGCTGCCCGGCCTGGCAGCGATGGTGGGCTTGCGGGACGCGGCCGGGTTCCGGCGCCGCCTGGTGCTGGTCACCGGGGCCACCGCGGCGATCGGCATCGGCGGCACCCTGCTGCTCGCGGTGTGGGGTGAGCCGCTGCTCACCCTGGTCTTCGGCCCGGAGTACCGGGTGGACCCGATGGTGATCACCCTGCTGGCGGCCTCCGGGGCGGCGTTCATGCTGGCCCAGCTCGCGGCCCAGGCGCTGCTCGCGCTCGCCGGTGAGCGCGCGGTGCTGGTCGGCTGGGTGGCCGGGGTGGTCGCGCTGGTGGTGGCCGCTGTGCTCCCGGGTGAGCTCACCATGGTCGCCGCGGTGGCGCTGCTGGCCGGCTCCCTGGTCGCGCTCGCGGTGCTCACCGGCGCACTGCTGCTGGCGATGCGGTCCTGGGCCGCGACACTCGCCGCGGCCCAGGACTGAGACTCAACCGCGCAGGCTGTCCGTGTAGGCCAGCACGGCGTCGTACTGCGGCAGCAGACCCTGCTCGGCGGCCTCGGCGAGGGTCGGCGCGGCGGTGTCCTTGTCGGACAGCTGCGGGGTGACCGGGTTGCCGTGCCGGTCGGTGGTCGGCCACTCGATGCCGATCGAGGTGTCCAGCGGGTGGACGCCGTGCTCACGACCCGGGCTGTACCCGGTGGAGCACAGGTACATCACGGTGGAACCGTCCTCCAGCGAGAAGAACGCGTGCCCCAGACCCTCGCTGAGGTAGATCGCGCGGCGGTCGACGTCGTCCAGCAGCACGCTGTCCCACTGGCCGAAGGTCGGCGAGCCGACCCGGATGTCCACCACGATGTCCAGCACCGCGCCCTTGGGGCAGGTGACGTACTTCGCCTGGCCCGGCGGCACGTCGGCGAAGTGGATACCGCGCAGCACACCGGCGGCGGAGACCGACAGGTTGGCCTGCTGGAGGTCGAAGCGGTGGCCGACGTTCTCCGCGAACGGGCCGCCCTGGAACGCCTCCAGGAACACGCCTCGGGGGTCGCCGTGCTGCACGGGCGTGATCTCCCAGGCGCCGGGCACGCTGAGCTCGCGGTAGGTCATGCGGAGGGTCCTCTCGGGATGGGGCTGATCGGCTCCCAGGGTAGTCGTCGGGTCCGGCGGGTAGGCTGCGCGGCGGTCAGACGACGACAGGGAGTAGATGTGCGCTGGTTGGTGACGGGTGCGAACGGCATGCTCGGACAGGACCTGGTGGCCCTGCTGAACGAGCGTGGACATGAGGTGACGGCGGTCGACCGAGCGGAACTCGACATCACCGACCCGGAGGCGGTGACCGGCGCTGTCGCAGGCTACGACGTGGTGGCGAATGTCGCCGCCTATACCGCGGTGGACGCCGCGGAGGAGCACGAGGACGCCGCCTTCACCGTGAACGCGGTGGGCCCGCAGCTGTTGGCCCGTGCGGCCCGGCTGGCCGGGGCGCGGATCGTGCAGATCTCCACCGACTACGTGTTCGCCGGTGACGGGACCAGCCCGTACGCGGAGGACGCCCCGATCGCCCCGCGGTCGGCCTACGGGCGCACCAAGGCGGCCGGTGAGTGGGCGGTGCGGGCCGAGAACCCGGACCACCTGATCGTCCGCACCGCCTGGCTCTACGGCGCCAAGGGCGGCTGCTTCCCCAAGACCATCGCCCGGGTGGCGGCGGAGAAGGGCGGCCTGGACGTGATCGACGACCAGGTCGGGCAGCCCACCTGGACCGTGGATCTCGCGGATCTGGTCGAGCGCCTGGTCGCGGCGAACGCCCCGTCCGGGACGTACCACGGCACCTCCTCCGGGCAGACCTCGTGGCACGGTTTCGCGCAGGCAGCGGTGGCGACCGCCGGACTGGACCCGCAGATCGTCAGGCCGACCACCTCGGACGTCTACGTCCGTCCGGCCCCGCGCCCGGCGTACTCGGTGCTCGGCCACGACGCGCTGACCGCAGCCGGGATCGAGCCGATCGGTGACTGGGCCCAGCGGTGGCAGCAGGCGGGCGCCTCGGTGCTGGCGGGCTGACACCCGCTGAGACGACGAAGGGCCGGTTCCCCCGCTGGGGACCGGCCCTTCGTGCTGAGAGCGATCAGTACGCGGTGCGCAGGAAGAACGCCACACCCTCGTAGGTGTAGCCCGGGATGTTCTTCACCGACTGCACCTCGGAGGGGTTCGCGGTGTAGAAGTGGGTGCCCGACGCGGGGCGGAAGAACCGGTACATCGGGGTGATGCCGCTGTTGACCTGGCCGGTGTAGACCTTGCCCGCCACACCGTCCAGCCCGTACTGCGGGAACGTCAGCACCCGGTTGTACTCGGCCACCGACGACGTGTAGAAGTGCGTGCCGGAGGCGGGCTGGTAGAACCGGTTCAGGTTCGCGGTGTTGGCCGACGGGGCGCTCGGGCTGAGCACGTAGGCCACTTGGCCCTCGTAGCGGTAGGAGGAGCTCTTGGCCACCGAGTTCCGCTCCGCCGCGGAGGTGGAGTAGAAGTGCGTGCCGGTGTTCGGGCGGTAGAACCGGTACAGGGTCATCTCACCGGCCTGCGCGACGCTGTGCGGGTAGTCGGTGGCGACGATGTAGAAGCTGAAGAACGAGTAGCCCTCGACGTACGGCTCCTGGACCATCCCGATCCCGATGTCGGTGGTCGGGGCCCAGGTGAGGTCGGCGGTGGCCAGTTGCTCGGCCAGCAGCTGCACCGCCTGCTCCGGTGAGGTCGCGATCGACCACGCGGTGTTGTGCCAGATCTGGGTGTACGACCCCGGGACCTTCGTGGCGACGTTCGGGTCCGGCATCGGGTAGGCGTTCGCCCCCTTCTGCGCGAGCCAGTTGTTCGCCACGGTGGTCAGCGTCGGGTTCAGCACCCACGGGCTACCGCCCTGGTCGATCCGACGGCTGTTCATCACCCGGAACAGGTCCCAGACGGCGTTCGGCGACGCCGCGGCGGTGGCCTGCAGCTCCGACTGCGCGGAGAAGGATCCCTCCTCGGTCGCGGGGGCGTCGACGACGGCCGGGGCCGACCACTGGGCGTCGTCGGCCGGCGCGGGCTCGTCGGCGCCGGCCGCGAGGGGGGCGACGCCGAAGGCGAGGGCTGCGGCGACCGCGACCGCGAGGCCACGCCAGGTCGTGCTGTGCGACATGAGTTCTCTCTCCGGGCAGGGATGGCCGTCCGGCACGAGATGTGCGGGAGGCGGTGCGGTCACCCTAGGAGCACCGCTCGCTCGCCGTGCGGGAAATGTCCCGGAACGACCGAGAGGTTCGCCCGACCGGAGCAGTCGGGCGAACCTCTCGGTGGTGGAGCCTCAGCGCTGGACGCCGGGCACCTGGGTCTTGGCGTAGCGGAAGCCGCGGCTCTCCACCACGAACGGGATCAACCGCTCCAGGGCGTGCAGCGCGGTGCCGTCGATCGGCAGCGGCTCGGCCGGGTACTCCTCCCAGACCAGCCCCGCCTCCAGCATCGGGCGCAGCGCCTCGGTGCGGGCCCAGAACATGGTGCCGAGCGGGAAGTCGAAGTGGGTCGGCAACGGGCCGTCCACCCCGAAGCGTGCGGCGAGCTGCTCGCCGAACTCCCGGTTCAGGTCCCAGTCGTTCAGGTGCGGGTCCTCCGGCGACACCAGACCCAGCTCGGGATCGGCGGCGAAGGCGGCGTGGATCTCGTCCAGCATCGCCGCCCGGCCACCGACCAGGTTCGCGTACAGGAACTCGCGCCAGCGGTCGCCGATCCCGACCTCGGTGTGCGGGCTCTTCTTCCCGTGCACGTGCAGCACCAGGTCGTAGTCCAGCACCCGGGTGCCCAGACCGGTCAGCAGCGGCGCCAGGTCGCGCCCCCGGTTCTGGGTGACCAGCACCTCCCAGGACTCCACCCCGGCGGCGGTGATCAGGGCCTCCGCCTGTGCCTTGGCCTCGTCGCTGCCGGTGGTGATCGCCAGGTGGTACGGCCGGGTGTTGTCGGCCAGGCGGGGCAGCAGGTCGTCCAGCAGCTCGGGGTAGTGGAAGTGACCGTGCACCAGGATGCTCGGCCCGCCCGTGGGATCGGTGGCGGTGGCATCGCCGGGGCGGATCACCTCGCGGTGCCACGGACCGGCGGGCCGGCCGCGGCGCAGCCAGACGGCGTACGGGTCGCCGTCACGGGTGTCGTCGTAGTCCGGCGCCCGCTCGGCGAACGCCAGGGGGTGGAACCCGGCGGCCGGACGACGCACCAGGATGCCGGCGCGGGCCCGGGCACGGGGGGCGGCCAGCGCCGAGCGGTGCACGTAGTCCCGGACCAGCTCCTCCGGCGAGTCGTCCTCGTGACCGGCGTAGGTGTAGAGCTCCGGGTCGAAGTCACCGTCGGCGAGGATCGTCGTCACGTCGGACTCCTCCTGCTCCCGGCGGGCGCGGGCGGCATGGCCCAGCTCGTCGATGCGCCGGACGTAGTCGGCCAGGTCGAAGGCGATCCCCGCGGCGGCCCGGATGGTGTCACCGAGCCGGTGACGCAGCGCGCTGTCCTCGGCCAGCCGGCCGATCAGGTCGCCGGCGGCGGTGGCGTCCAGGTGCGGCACCACCAGGGTGCGCAGCGTGTCGTCGGTGGCGAGCCACTCGGCGAATCCGCTCGCCCCGTCGAAGGCCACCACCGGAACCCCGGCGAGGGCAGCGTCGATGGTCACGTTCGGCAGCGGGTCGAGCCGGGACGACAGCAGGAACAGGTCCGCGCGCTCGAACAGCGGGCCGAGGTCGGCCACCGGTGCCAGGAAGGCGACCCGGTCCTCGGTGCCGGTCCGCAGCACCTGCTCGTGCAGCTCCTCGATGTACCACTGCAGCGCGGGCACCCGCTCACCGACCCAGGCGAAGACCACCTGGGCGTCCGGGTGGCTGCGACGCGCCTGGTCGGCCGCCTGCAGGAAGAACTCCACACCCTTGCGCGGTGCGATCGTCCCGGCGCCGAGCACCAGCACGGTGTCCGGCCCCAGGTCGGCGATCAGGTCCGCCGCGTTCTGCTCCGGCAGGTCCACCAGGGCGCCGTCGGTGCCCCGTCGGGTCGGTCGGGCGGGCGGGGGCACGGGGGCGCCCGCCGGCAGCTCGGACGGGCCCTGCGGGATCACGCGGACGCCGCGGCCGGTGAGGTCGGCGTACTCCCGACGCATCGACTCGGAGACCATCGGGGCGGAGAAGACCACCTCGGACACCGTGTGGAAGGTGTCGGCCATCACCCCGGCCGGACGGATGCTGGACGCGAACTCGTGCACCAGGCTCACCACCGGGACGCCGGAGCGCTCCAGCGCCGGTGCGATCGGGTAGGTGGCACCGGAGTTGGCGATCGCGTACAGCGGGCGGTACCGGGCCACCAGGTCGGCGGCCACCATCATCGAGTCGTCGAACTCCCAGCGGTCGGCGCCGTCGAAGACCACCATGGCGGCGGCCTCGGACTCCAGCACCGGGGCGAGTTCGCCGCCCTTGAGCAGCACCACGACCACGTTGTAGGTCGGGCTCAGGTGCCGCAGCAGGTTCCAGCCCAGCACCGGGGCGCCGGTCCGGGTGGCCTCGTGCAGCACCAGCATCACGGTCTGCCGACTCGGCTCGATGCCGTTGTCGACGAAGTGCGCGTTCTCCAGCAGCGGCTGCCCGTGGCGGCCCTCGTCCCGACCGAACTTCTGCCAGTGCGAGGTGAGATCGGCGTCGCTCAGGGCGGCGATGTCCGGGTACCGCTCGCGGTAGTACGCCAGGTTCAGGCTGGGGTCGGTGACCACGGGCTCGGGCTCCGGCGCCGGGGGAGCGGGCGGCGGGGTCGGCTTGGCGAACTGCCGCTCGACCCGCCGCTTCACCCGCCCGGCCAGGGTGCGGCCGGAGCGCAGCGGGGCGGTGACCTGCCAGGAGAGCGTCTCCTGCTGGGCCGCCAGCTCGCGGTGGAGCCCGTCGATGGAACCGAGGGCGGCCGCCAACTCGGCGCGCACCTTCTCGGTCTCGGCGTGGGCGGCGAGCCGGTCCTCCTCCAGGGCGGCGGCGCTCTCCTGCCAGGCCGTCCGCTCGGCAGCCCGCTCCGCGTTGATCTGGGCGGTGACCACCGGCAACCGCTCGTGGTCGGCGATCACGGCGTCCAGGTCCACCCGGACGGTGAGCCGGATGCCGAGCACCTCGTGCGCGTCCGCGGTCACCGGTGCGCCCAGCACGGTGGACTGGAAGTCGCACTCCCGCGCCCAGTGCGCGGCGAGCACGGCCTCGGTCAGCCGGATGCCGTGCGCGGCGGCCACCGCGGCGATCAGGTCCCGCACCACCAGTGAGGTGCCGGTGGCGGGGGCGGCGACGTTCTTCTGCGACGCCAGCGAGTCGTAGAGCGCCCGGAACACCAGGTAGGACAGCGTCAGGTCCTCGGAGGAGCTCCACTCCAGGTCGAAGAAGCGGTCACCGTCGGCGGAGTGCATCAGGTTGCGGGGCAGGGCGTCCAGCAGGCGTCCGGGCACCAGGGAGTCGCCGGTCGCGTCCGCGGGCAGCTCCGCCTCGGCGCGGAGGGCGCCCAGCCAGGTGCCGAACCACTCGGTGACGTGTTCCACCCGCCAGGCGTCCCGGCGCAGGATCCCGATCAGCCGGTCGGCGGCCGTGACACCGGGGGTGTAGACCTCCTCCTCCAGGGTCATCGCGATGTCGCCCACCGTGTGCGGCAGCGTGGGGCGGGCCGCCTGGCGGTGCACCACGACCCCGTCCGGACCGGCGGTGAAGTGCGTGGCCTTGGCGAACTCGGGCCGCCGGGACGCGGACCCGTAGTACCAGGCCAGGCCCTCGGCGGGGCGCAGGTCGGCGGCGGAGGCACGCACCAGGAAGGAATTCGACAGGTCGCGCAGCAGCCCGTTGCGGATCACCGGGCCCCACGCCAGCTCGGGGTCGATCGCGATGGTGGCCGGCTCCTGGAAGTCGGCGTGCGCGGTGTCGGTGACCAGCGGGGTCGGGTCGAAGCCGTGCGCCGGGTCCAGTGCCGCCTCGGAGAGCACGGTGGTCGGCAGCTTGTAGTCCGGGAACGGGTAGTACCAGTCGTGGTGGGTCAGACCGGCCTTGGTCAGGTGCCGACCCAGCTCCTCGCGGCCGAAAGTCACCACACCGTCCTCGGTGTAGTGGTCCTCGATGCCGAACATCCGGCGCCCGACGTGGTCCTCCGGGAACCCGGCGAAGTACTTCAGTCCGAGCTGGTTCTCGATCGCGAGCACCAGGGTGCCGCCCGGTTCCAGCAGCGAGACCAGGTGGTCCAGCATCACGTCGACCGGGTCGCGGCCGTCGGACTCGAAGCCGAACACCCGGGAGTACTCCAGGACGCCGACCATCACGATGGTGGGGAACCGCCGCGGGACACCGAAGCCCTGCACGGTGTCGGCGACCACCTGCACGTTGTCCAGGTCGCGCACCCGCTCGGCGCACACCGAGGCGCGTCGCGGCGAACCCTCGACGGCGACGACCTCCAGCCCCGCCTCGCCGAGCCCACGGGTGACGGCGCCCATCCCGGCGCCGATCTCCAGCACCGGCCCGGTCAGGGTGTCCAGCAGCGGCCGGATCAGGTTCGCCCGGCGGTGGCTGAGGTGGTAGCGCGAGGGCCAGTCCCGGATGCTGCCCTCGACCTCACGGCTCAGGCTGCTCACGTCCGTGGCGTTGTGCACGGCGGAGGCGACCCAGTTCTCGAAGTCGTCGCCGTCGTTGTACCCGAAGGCGGCATCCGCCGCCTCGGACCGCACCCACAGGCGGGAGGAACCCTGGCGTCGGTAGCCGTGTGCGTCGAGGTCGAGTGTCATGTGTGGCTCCTGTCGGAGGGTCAGGGGTCAGACCAGCTCGGCGGTGGAACGCAACCAGCGCCAGGTGTCGGCGATGCCGTCGGTCAGGGAGAAGGTGGTGCGCCAGCCCAGCACGTCCTGGGTGCGGCGGCAGTCGAGCCAGGTGGAACGCGCGTCGAAGGCGCGGGCCGGGTGCCGCTCCACGGCCAGCGGGAGGTCGGTGGCCGCGGCGATCGCCGCCAGCAGCTCCTCCAGGCTGGTCGCGCAGCCGCCACCGACGTTGAGCACCGGCTCGGTGGTGCCGGTCTCGATCACCAGGCGGGCCACCTCGGCGATGTCGGCCACGTGCACGTAGTCACGGGCCACCGTGGGGTCACCGAACAGGTGCAGCGGCTGGCCCGCGGCGGCGGCGTACAGCCAGTGCGCCACGACGCCCTGCCCGGGCGCGACCCGCTGCCCCGGCCCGTAGGCGTTCGACACCCGCAGCACCACCGGGTGGTTCGCCTCCCGGAACACCCGCTGCTCCAGTGCCAGCTTGGCCCGGCCGTAGGCGGACCGGGGGCCGACCGGCGAGTCCTCGGCGTAGGGCGGGTCGACCGTCTCGTCGTAGACGGTGCCGCCGGAGCTGAGCAGCAGGACGCGCGGAGCCGTGGGCCCGAGGTCGTCCAACCCGCGCAGCAGCTGCTCGAACGCCTCCGCGTCCAGCACCACCCGGTCCGGGTCGTTGTCGGCGATCATCGGGTTGATCGAGGACGCCGCCCAGACCACCCAGTCGGAGCCGGCGACCTCGGGCACCAGCCCGGCGGCGTCGAAGGCCGGCCGGTCGCGGTCGAGGATGTGCACCCGGTGCCCGGTCTCCTGCAACCGGTCGGCGATCCGGCCGCCGAGGAAGCCTCGGCCGCCGATCACGGACACCGTGCGGATCGGGTCACTCGTCGTGCGTTGCATCCGGAACATCATGCCGTATCCCCCTGCTGGATCGTGGGCCCTCTGCCGGCCCAGGCCGCGAGTCGCTCGCGGAAGACGGTGAGCGTCACGGCGGACGCCAGCACCAGGCCGAGCAGCAGGTAGGACTGGCTGGCCATGGTGTACAGCGGCATCTTGGCACCGGGGCTGCGGTTGGTTCCGGCGTAGAACACGGCGACGATGCCGAGGTTCACCAGCCAGGCCGCGATCACGACCAGCGCGGTGCGCCCGGTGGTGGTGGTCCAGGTGCGGCGCAGCACCAGGCTCGCCAGCGCCGGGACCAACGCGATCGTCATCGCCAGGCCGTACAGCCGGCTGAGTCCGTCGCCGATCGCGCGCTGGCCCACCGCGTCCGGCGCCAGGCCGGAGGCGGCGGTGTCGAGGACGCCGTCCGTGCCGTTCACCACCGCAGCCCAGGTGTCCACGTCCGCGCCCCGGGGTGGGACGCGCTGGATCTGCGCCCGTGTCCCGTCGTAGCTGAAGGATCCGACGGCGAAGCCCGCCACGTTGGCGATCGCCAACCGGACCGGCATCCGGTCCAGCGGGGGGACGTCGGGCGACAGGCCGGGGCGGCCGCAGGTCAGCTCGCCGGTGTCGCAGGCGGTCCGGATGTCGTCGGCGATCCGGCCGAAGAACGCCTGGAAGTCGGCGGCGGTCGACGCCATCCCGGTGGCCACCGCCGCGTCGCGGGCGGCCCAGGTGAAGTAGGACCCGTAGTCGGCGCACGGCAGGTCGACGTCCTCGTGCCACGTGCAGTTCCGCTGCACCCAGGTGGTGCCGTCGGCCTCCAGGGCCGCCTCCAGGCGGGTGGCGGTGGGGCTGATCGCGTAGACGGCCTCGCGTTGGGCCCGGGAGACGTTCTGGTAGGTCTCCGGCTCGTCGACCAGCACCGAGGACCAGAGCGTGATCGCCTCCGCGAACGTGCCGTCGCCGTAGTCGTCGACCAGGTGCACGCCGTAGTGCCGCTGGTTCAGCTCGGCGACGGTGGCCGGGAAGGCGGCCGCGATCAGCGCCACCAGCACGGCGCCGCCGGACACGGTGAGCCAGCCGCGCCGACCGAGGGCGCGCAGGTGGGGGAGGAGCCCCACCACCAGACCGCCGACGCTGCCCAGCACGATCCAGAGCACGTCACCCCGGGTGATGCTCAGCCAGCCGAGCACCGCCGCCAGGAGCGCCGCCTCGGCCACCACGGCCACCCAGCCGCGGGCGCCCCAGCGACCGGCGCGGGTGACCCGGTGCGCCAGGTCGACCGCGAGCCCCAGGGCCAGCGGTGCCAGCGCGATCACCAGGGCGTCCCGGTAGACGATGGACATGCCGGTGGTGAAGGCGACCGGGTTGAAGGCCAGGACACCCACCGCGAGCACCTGCCACCGACCGCCGAGCCGCCGAGTGGTCGCCCGGGTGAGCACCAGCACGCCGGCGAGGTAGATCAGGTACGCGGCCAGCTGGGGCGGCAGGCCGGTGGGCTCCAGCGCCGCGAGGAACAGCGGGTACCCAGGGCCCTTCGCCAGGGTGATGTGCGGCACCCCCTGGTCACCCCAGGCGCCGAGCCACTCGCCGCGCAGCAGCGCATCGGCGATGGTGACCTGGGCGAGGTCGTCGTGGCGGTTGGTCCAGCGCAGCAGCGGCGGGATCAGGGCGCGCAGCGCGATCCCCAGTGCGCAGATCACGGTGATCGCGATCGTCCTGCGCGACGGCCGCCAGTGCAGCAGGCGTTCTCTCACGCCGCGACCTCCCGGCGACGACGCCGGTCCCACACCACCGGCACCACCGCGAGCCCGAGCAACGCGACCGCGGCGGTGGCCGATCCGACCATCCCGGCGCGCAGCCCCGGCGGGTGGTAGCTGATGGCCACCTCGTGGCTGCCGTCCGGCACGTACACCGCCCCCATCGCCTCATCCGCGTCGACCAGCGGCACCGGCTCGCCGTCCAGGGTGGCCGACCAGCCCGAGCCGCCGCGCACCGACTCGGCGAGCACCAGCCAGCCGTCGCCGTCGGCCTCCACCCGGGTCCGGATCGTGTCGCCGTCCGACAGGACCGTCAGGTCTGCCGTCGAGTCGCCGGTCAGCGCCTGCTCGTCGGCGGCGTCCTCCAGGATCACGGTGCTGGTGGGGATGTCCCCGGAGCCGATGGCCGCCACCCGCTCGGCCTCGTCCTCGATCACCCGGTTGTCGTCGGCCCAGCGGATCCGCGGCGCCGCGTTCTCCCGCTGGTAGATCACCGCGTCACCGCCGTGCACCACCGTCAGGTCGTCGTCGGCGGGGCGGAGCACCGCGGTGGCCCAGTCGCCCGCCGGGTCGACCGGCACGGTGAACCCGTCGGCGCCCTCGACGTCGAGCCGCACGCGGACCGACTCGGTGGCTCCGATGTCCTCGGCGGGCACCGCCACCCAGACCGGGACACCCGCCTCGGGGGCCACCCGGCCGGACTCGGCGACCGTGGCACCGTCCTGGTCGACGACCCGGACCACGATCCTGGCGTCCTCGCCGTCGACCTGCTCGGTCAGCACGACCTGCACGGCGCGGATCGGCCCGGTGACCGCGGTGCTGGTGACCGGCCCCGACTGCGGGTCCAGGGTGGCGGGGACCCCGACCGACTCCGGCTCGCCGGGCGGGACGGCATCCGGTGACTGCACCACGTAGCGCACACCCATCCGGTCCAGCACCGGCGACCCGGCCGCCTCCCAGGGCAGCTGCGAGTAGGTGCGGGTGAGCATCGCGTCCTCGTCGATGCTGCGCAGCAGTTCCTTCCACTCCGGGGTGTGGAAGCCGTGGCCGGTCACCGATCGCAGCTGGTAGGCGTTGTTCGTGCCGGTGAGCATCGTCCAGTCGACGCCGAGGTAGCGCTCGTGGCCGAGGTTCTCGGCCAGGTAGTCGTGGGTGGGCGTGGCGGCGTAGAACGAGTCCGAGACCGGCCACCAGGACCGGGTGACGGTGACGCCCTGGGCGAGCAGCAGCACGGCGACCGCGGCGACCGCGCCGATGGTCACCCACCGCCGGCGCACCAGCACCGCGAGCACCAGCACCGCCGCGACCACCAGCGCCGCCAGCGCCAGGTGGCGCAGCACGGCGCCCTGCTGCGCGGTCACCTCCTCCGGGATGATCCGGTAAGCGTCCAGGACGACCAGGACCAGAGCCACGCACAGGGCGACCGCCAGCGCACCGCGCGCCACCGTGGCGACCACCGGCGGCACCCGGCGCGGACGCTCGTCGGCCGGCATCGGGCGCCGGTCGGCGCGGCGCAGCACCCGATCCAGTCCGGCCGCCGCCGCCAGCGCCAGGAAGAAGCCGAGCAGGAACCGCAGCCGGGTGACCGAGTTGTTGCTGAAGATCGGCAGTTCCTGGAACAGGCCGAGCAGCCATCCGCCCTGGAAGATCAGCACCGTGCACAGGGCCGCCCCGGCCAGGGCGAACCAGCCGATCGCGCGATCCAGTCGGTCCCGGCCGCGCAGCGCGATCGCCGCCGCCACCAGGATCAGTGCCGCCACCCCGACGTAGGCGAACGACTCCACCGGATTCGCGCCGGAGATCCAGAACGACTGCGCGCCGTCACCGACGTCACCGATCAGCCCCGGTGCCACCGCCGAGGCGGCGGCGGTCCAGTCCAGGTGCCGGGAGGGATCCTGCGCGCGTTCCCCGAAGTCGATGGTGGTGGTGGCGTGCAGCGCCCAGGGCACCAGCTGCCAGGCCGACAGCAGCGCCCCGAGCCCGGCGCCGATCGCGCCGATCGCCACCGCCCGCAGCCAGGCCCGCAGGTCGGCGCGCAGCACCAGCATCCGCAGCACGGCGTAGGGGATCAGGCCGTAGAGCGCGTAGCCGATCACCGCGGGGAATCCGGTCAGCAACATCGCGGTCACGATCAGCGCCACCGGCACCGCGTCCCGGAACCGGCGGCCGGTGAGCACCCGATCGGTGGCCCAGAACAGCAGCGGCACCAGCGCGGCGACCCGGGTGTGCGGCCAATTGGTCCAGGCGACCATGAAGCCACCGGAGATGTAGACCAGACCGGCCACCGCCTGCGCCGCCGACGACATCCCCAGTCGCCGGACGAACAGCGCCATGCCGACCACGGCGACCGCCATCTCGACCAGCTTCATCGCCCCGGCGGCGTAGGACGCGGGCAGGAACAGCCACACCCAGGTGATCGGGGAGAACAGCCCGGTGTCCGGCAGGGCGCCCAAGGGGGTGCCGCCGATGATGTACGGGTTCCACCAGGCGATGTCGCCCGAGCGCACCGAGTCGGCCAGCACCATGGTCTGCGGCGCGTAGAAGTCGATCGTGTCGCCGATCCAGTTGTTGTCCGGGGTGCCGGAGGGCACACCGCCGTCCAACCACGGGGCGTAGCGGTACAGCACGTCGGTGCCCAGGAAGACCCCGTGGCCCAGCAGTGGCCCGCCGATGCTCAGCAGGGCGTAGGCGACCACGGCCGCCCAGGCCAGGATCGCGGGGGCTCGACGCAGGACCGCGTGCGTCACTCGGGTCGGGCCCGAGGCGGCTCGGGTCGGCTCGTCGACGGTCGGGTCCGGGCGCGGCATGCCGGGCTCCTCCACGGGAGAGATCAGGGGAGGCCGCAGGGGCGACCGCGTCGATGTTAGCCGGGCCGGCTCGGCGTCCGGCGGCGGAGCAGCGCGGCGACCCCGGCGGCACCGGCGTCGGCGACCACCATCAGCACCCGGCTGACCAGGGCGATCAGCAGGGCGTCCGAGCTGGTCACCATGGGTGCCAGCGCCAGCACCAGCGCCGCCTCCCGGGGTCCGGTCCCGGCCGGCGCGATGATCACCAGGAAGCCGACCACCCAGGCCAGGGCGAACGCCCCGAGGGAGAGCAGCAGGCCACGGCCCGGGTCGTCCGGGTGCAGGGCGTGCAGCAGGACGAAGGCGTGCAGGCCGAACAGCACCCACATCACCAGGGCCCACAGCGCCGACCCGGCGAGCCCGCGGCCGTCCACCCGCACGCTCTGGTCGCCCCGGCGCAGGACGACCAGTGCCTTGCCGACCACCCAGTTGAACACCGGCGGTGCCAGGCCGATCGCACCCAGCGGCACCACCAGCACCGCCCACCAGTAGGTGGACAGGGACTGCGGGGACCCGGCGGCCAGGCCGATCACCGCCACCGCACCGCCGACCACCAGGAGCACCGCCAGCGCACCGAGGGCGACCACGGCGCTGCGCGCCCGGGACAGCTTGTGCGCCTTGCCGAGCTCGGCCTGGGCGACCACGGCCCAGACACTGCCGGGCACGTACTTGCCGAGCTGCCCGTGGTAGTAGATCCGGGCGGAGGCGCGCAGGTCGGGGGCACCACCGGTCCCGGCCAGCAGGGAGCGCCAGGACAGCATCTGCGCGACCAGACCGGCGCAGGCCAGCAGCAGCGACAGCAGCACCGTCACCAGGTCCAGGCGGGTCCAGGCCTGGGCGAGCTCGTCCCAGCGGCTCGCCACCGCCCAGACCAGCAGGGCCAGTGCGACCACGAAGAAGGCAGCACCGACCACACCACGCCTGGAACGCATCCGACGAGGATAGGGGCATCCCCTAGGCTGTCGAAGTTGCCGATGGCGTGTGGAGGGACAGATCAGTGGCGGGAATCGGAGAGACGGCGCGTTCGGCGTACGTCAAGACCTCGCGCGGGCTGCGCAGCGCCGCCCAGCGGACCGGGGTGCTCGACAAGCTGGACAAGGCGTACCGGGCGAACCCGTCCAGCGTCGCAGGTCATCTGCGGACGCTGTTCGCGATCCACGACGTCGAGGACCTGGTGTCCCTGGACCAGCCGTGGTGGACCTACGGGGCGATCGACGTGGTGGAGCGGCACCTCGCGGCCCTGGACGGCCGGGCCCGGGTGTTCGAGTACGGGTCGGGGGCCAGCTCGGTGTGGCTGGGTCGCCGCGCCGGTGAGGTGCACAGCGTCGAACACCACGGCGGCTGGGCCGAGGTGATGCGCCGGGTCCTGGCCGACACGGGGCTGGCCGACAAGGTCGAGCTGATCGAGGTGCCTGCCACCCGCTCGCACGAACCGCTGGTGCCCTCGGGCCGTCGCGGCGAGGACGGCAACGACTACGCCGACTACGTGAACGCGATCGACCGGGTGGAGGGCGACTTCGACCTGATCGTGGTGGACGGCCGCGCGCGGGTCGCCTGCATGCAGGCAGCCGCCCGCCGCCTTGCCCCCGGCGGGATCATCCTGTTCGACGACACGCAGCGCCCGCGGTACCGCAGCGGGATGGACAGCAGCGGGTTGGACGTGCAGCGGATCCACGGCTGGGTGCCCTCGCTGCCCTACCCGCGGGAGACCGCGGTCCTGCGCCTGCATTGATCCGCGAGCGAGGTTCCCGTGCACCGTCTCACTCCGACGATCCAGACCTACGCCTGGGGGTCCACCACCGAGCTGCCCGAGCGGCTCGGGGTGGACGCCACCGGCGGGCCGATGGCCGAGGCCTGGTTCGGTGCCCACCCGAACGCGCCCTCCGTGCTGCAGCTGCCCGAGGGCGGTCGGACGCTGACCGGGGCGCTCGCCGACGACCCGGTCAGCACGCTCGGTGACGACGTCACCGGCCGGTTCGGGCCGACGCTGCCCTACCTGCTCAAGGTGATCGCCGCGCAGTCCCCGCTGTCCTTGCAGGTGCATCCGCAGAAGGAGCGCGCCGTCGGCGGCTACGTGCGTGAGGACGCCGTGGGGATCCCGCTGGACGCGCCCGAGCGCAGCTTCCGCGACCGGAACCACAAGCCCGAACTGCTCTACGCGCTCACCCGGTTCGAGGCGATGTGCGGGTTCCGCGCACCCCGGCGACTGAGCGAGCTGCTGGACGGTCTGGAGACCCGGATCGCCGAGCAGCTGCGCGGGATCCTGCGCGCGCAGCCGTCGGTGGGCGGGATCGAGACCGCCTTCACCTGGTTGCTGCGCCCGGACTCGCGTCCCTCGGCCGGTGACGTCGGGGAGTTCGCCGCCGCCTGCGCCGCCCGGCTGGCGAACGGGTCGCCGTCGCCGCGCGCGGACCGCACCGTGGTCCGGTTGCAGGAGGCCTACCCCGGCGACCCCGGAGTGGTCACCTCGCTGCTGCTCAACCCGGTCACCCTGCATCCCGGGGAGGCGCTGTTCGTCCCGGCCGGCGGGGTGCACGCCTACCTGGCGGGGACCGGGGTGGAGATCATGGCGAGCAGCGACAACGTGCTGCGTGCCGGGCTGACCCCCAAGCACGTCGACGTGGAGGAACTGCTCCGCAACGTCGACTACGTGGCCGCCCCGCCGATCCGGATCGCGCCCGAGCGCTTCCACGGTGCGACCAAGGTGTTCTACGCGCCGGTGGACGACTTCGAGCTGTCGGTCACCGAGGTGGTCGACGGAGCCAGTCACCCACTGCCCGGCCGCGGTCCGCGGATCCTGCTCTGCCTGGACGGCACCGTCACCGCCGCGACGGCGGACGACGGCGAGCTGGAGCTGACCCGTGGCCAGGCGGCCTTCGTCCCGGCGGTGGACGGCGCGCTCACCCTGCGCGGGGCCGGCACCCTGGTGCAGGCCGACGTCCCCTGATCCGATGACCACACCGGGCGGCCGGGTGGCGCGGGTCCTGGTCGCGGTGCCGGACCGCGCGCCGGTGCTGCTGCTCGCGCTCGGCCTGGCCGGACTGCTCACCGTGCTGGCCGGGGTGTTCACCCCGTGGACGGTGCTGCCGCTGGCCGGGATGCTCGGCGCCGGGCTGTGGCGGTGGTCGCCGACCGCGCCGCCGGTGACCCGCGCGGGCCTGTGGTCCACGGTCGCCGTGCTGCTCGGCTGTGTCGCCTGGGTCGGGTGGAGCGCACGGCACCTCGCCGAGTACGTGGTGGTCAACCGCGACCCCGGCTTCCTCACGTTGCAGGCCCTGTGGCTGGTGGACCACCCGGCCGCACCGATCCCGGTGGGGGCCGCTGCCACCGCGGCGGTGTCCGGCGCCGGGGCCGGCACCGAGGCGTTCTTCCTGCAGGACGGCGCGCTCCACGCCCAGGGCAACAAGATGCTGCCCGCCCTGCTGGCGATGCCGGGCTGGGTCGCGGGGGAGTCCGGCGTGCGGCTGGGCGGGCTGCTGATCGGCGTGGTCGCGCTGCTCGCGGTCTTCGGCACCGCCCGTCGGCTGGCCGGGCCGGTGGTCGCCCTGGTGCCCACGGCCGCCCTCGCATGTTGCCTGCCCTTCCTGGTCAGCACCCGCGCGGCCTACACCGAACCGTTGACCGTGGCCTTCCTGGCCGGGGGCCTGACCGTGGCCCTGGCCGGGTGGCGGGACCAGGGGTGGCGACCGGCGGTGCTCACCGGGCTGCTGATCGGCGGGATCGCCACCGCACGGATCGACGGCGCGGTGGCGGTGGTCGGGTTGGTCGGCGGGGTGGCGGTGGCCGGGGTCGCGGCCGGTGGTGCGGCGCGCGGCCGGGCGGTGCTCGCCGTCCTCGCCGCCACCGCGATGACGGCTCTGGGGCTGGTGGACGTGCTGCGGCTGAGCCCGGAGTACCTGCGGATGCACCAGGACCAGGTGAGCTCCCTGCTGACCGCCACCGCCGTCGTGGTCGTCGTGGGCGTCCTGGTGCTCGCGGTACCCGCCGCCCGGCTCGGGTCGGTGCGGCGGTGGGTGCTGATCCGGCGCCGGACGCTCGGCGGGGTGGCCGCGGCCGTCGTCCTGCTGCTCGCCGTGGTGCTGGCCAGTCGGCCCCTGTGGTGGCAGGGCCGGTGGACCGACGCGGATTCGGGCTTCGGGATCGCGGTGCAGATCCTGCAGGCGGCCGACGGCCAGCCGCTGGACCCGGCGCGCTCCTACGACGAGCAGACGGTCACCTGGGTGGTCTGGTACCTCGGGATCGCGGCGGTGGTCCTGGGCTTCCTGGGGTTGGCCCTGCTGCTGCGCCGGGCGGTCGTCGACCGCGATCCCGGGTTGCTAGTGGTGGTCGCGGTCATCGGGGTGGCGGCGGTCTTCCCGCTGGTGCGGGTCAGCATCACCCCGGACCAGGTGTGGGCGGCGCGGCGGCTGCTCCCCGCGACCTTCCCCGGGCTGCTGCTCGGCGCGACGGCGGCGCTGGACCTGCTGGTGCGCACCCCCGGGCGGGTGGCGCGGCCGATCCGGCGGGCGCTCGCGGCCGGGCTCGCCCTGGCGCTGGTCGCCGTGCCGGTCAGCACCTGGCGGCCGGGGGCGTACGTCTCCGAGCTCTCCGGCCGCTCGACCCAGGCGCACGCCGTCTGCGCGCAGCTGTCGGCCCACGGGGTCGACCGGGTGGTGTGGACCCACTCCAGCCCGTTCCGCTACCTGGCGACCCTCCGGGTGCTGTGCGACGTGGAGGTGGTCGAGTTCGTCGGCGCCCCCGACCGTGGTCAGCTCGCCGCGGTGCTCGCTGCCTGGGGCGGCGGCCGGGTGGCGGTGGCCAGCTTCGACCCGGCGGTCTACACCTGGACCAGCGAGCCGATCCACCCGGTGGGTGCCACGACCTCGACCACGCTCGGCCGTTCGCTCAGCGGGGTGCCGGACACCGTGGACTCGGTCCGGTCGCAGGTCTGGCTCGGGACGCTGCGCCCGGACGGCACCGTCACCCCGTTCTGACCCGGGTGCGTCTCAGCCGCGGATGGTGACGCGTTCGGTCTCGCCGATCCGGTCGGCGCGCTCGGCGTCGGCGCCGGGTGCCAGGACCACCGAGCCGCCGGACGCCCAGACCCGCAGCGCGGTCAACAGCAGCTCGGTCACCTCCTGATCGCCGGTCAGCAGGGTGCGGGCACCGGCGGTGTCCTCCGGCGCGATCAGCTGGTCGAAGCGCACACCGGGCAGTGCCTCCGCGGTGCTGTCCACCGGCGGCGCCCAGCCGATCACGTCGCCGTAGGTCATCACCGCTTGGGCGGCGTCCACCGCCCCCGGGGGCAGCGCCGGACCCGTCCACCGGAGGCTGAGGCCGGGCAGTGCCACCGCGACGAGCTGGTCGACGCCCGGATGCCGGTCGGGGTGGTCGGTGACCACGATGTCCGCCCCGGCGTCGGTCGGCAGCACCGTCGCGCCGGCCCGCCAGGCGGCGAGCGCCCAGACCAGCGTGCGCCAGTGCACCGGCAGGTCGAGCCGCAGTCGGGTGCCCGGCCCGGCGTCGAACTCCTCGACCAGCAGATTGGTGGTCTTGGCCACCCAGTTGTCCAGCACCGCGCCGGACAGCTCGATGCGTTCACCCTCGGGGCCGTACCAGGTGAGCCGGGGTCGCCCGGGGTCGCGGATCAGGCCGGTGAGCAGGGCGGCGATCGTGGGCGCTGACGACTCGGTCATCCGGTCAGCCTAGGACGAGCTGTGCGTTGCCCATGATCACGCGGTGGTGAAGGGCCGGTGAAGGTGCCCGGTCGGGGAAGCGGACATTCCGGCAGATGAGCCGCCAATAGCACGCCCCGGCTTGACGGATGGGAACGACACTCGTGTAATTTCTCCCAGAGAACACCGACACACCGCCACGCTGCCCGCAGCGACCGTGGTGCGGATCGGTGGCAGGGGCACCACCGACAGCACTTCACCACGATCGAGCGCGGAGGCACACATGTGGAATCTGCTCGACGACGACGGGGGCTTCCCGTCCGACGCGCTCACCGCCCCGGCGACCCAGGGAGCGGCGGTGCTGCCGCTCTTCGGCAGCCCCGAGGACGACGGGCTGATGGGCTGGCAGGAACGCGCGCTGTGCGCCCAGACCGACCCCGAGGCGTTCTTCCCGGAGAAGGGCGGCTCCACCCGCGAGGCCAAGAAGGTCTGCCAGAGCTGCGAGGTCAAGTCCGAGTGCCTGGAGTACGCGCTGGAGAACGACGAGCGCTTCGGCATCTGGGGCGGGCTGTCCGAGCGAGAGCGCCGCAAGCTCAAGCGGCGTGTGGTCTGACGGATCGCGGCCGCCGGGCCGCATGATGGCGTGAGGATGCCCGAACAGACCCCCTCCACCGCCTCGGCACCGACCGTCACCTCCGTGGTGACGGCGGTCGTCGTCACCCGTGGCCGCAGCCCGTTCCTCCCGGCGACCCTCCGGGCGCTGGCGACCCAGGACCGGGCGCCGGACCGGGTCGTCCTGGTCGACGTCGGCCCGGGCCTCGATCCGCGGGTGGCCGAGACGATGGACGCCGCCGGAGTGGCCGGCACCCTGCTGCACGACCCGCGGGCGTCCACCCTGGGCGCCGCGGTGACCACCGCCGCCGGATCCGCCACCGACGGCTGGCTGTGGCTGCTGCACGACGACAGTGCCCCGGACCCCGCGGCGCTGGCCGAGCTGGTGCGAGCCGTGGAGGCGGCACCCTCGGTGGCGATCGCTGGCACCAAACAGCGCACCTGGACCCGCCCCGTGCGGCTGTTGGAGGTCGGGCTGCGCACCTCCCGCGCCGGTCACCGCGCGCGCGACGTCGAACCCGGTGAGGTCGATCAGGGCCAGCACGACGGTCGTGACGACGTGCTGGCGGTCGGCACCGCGGGGATGCTGGTGCGCCGGGACCTGTGGATCGAGCTCGGCGGACCCGACCCGGTGCTCGGACCCTTCGGCGACGGGCTCGACCTGTGTCGGCGCGCACGCCTGGCCGGTCACCGGGTGGTGGTGGTGCCGACCGCGGTCGTGCGCCACGCCCAGGCATCGCTGCACGGACTGCGCGGCCCCGACACCGGGCCGGAGGCATTCGTCGACCTCGACGCCGACGGCGAGCCGGACGGTGCCGACCCCCGCCGCTCCTACCGGGCCCGCCGGGTCGCCCTGCTGCACCAGCGGCTGGTCGCCGTCCCGGCGATCGCCGTCCCCTTCGTGGCGCTGATCGCCTGCCTGACCGCCCTGCTCCGGGTGCTGATCCGGATCGCGAGCAAGGAACCCGGACTCGCCTGGGCCGAGCTCGCCGCCACGGCGGGGGCGCTCGGCCGGCCGGGCGCCGTACTGCGCGCACGGCGTCGCGCCGCCCGCACCCGACGGCTGCCTCGCCGTGCTCTGCGTCCGTTGCAGGCCGACCCGCGCACCATCTGGCGGCAGTGGCGCGACCGGCGACTGACCCGCGCCGAGGCTCGCCGGGTGCGTCGGGCGCCCTCCGAACTGGAACTGCGCGAGCTGGCAGCCCTGGCCCGTCGCCGCCGGGTCACCCTCGGGGTGCTGGCGGTGGTGCTGCTGGTGGTCACGGCGGCGGCGCTGGGCCGGCCGCTGGTGGCGGCACTCGGTGGGGCCGGGCTCGACGCCGGTGACCTGATGCCCTCCGGCAGCGGGCTGGGTGACCTGTGGCAGACGATCAGCTCCGGCTGGGTGCCGGGCGAGCTCGGTGCCCGTGGCCCGGCCGACGCCCTGCTGACCGCTCTGCTGCCGTTCACCCTGCTGGCCGGTGGCAGCGTGGATCTGGCCCTGAGCGTCCTGCTGCTCGGATCGGTGCTGCTGGCCGGGCTCGGCGCCTGGTTCGCCGCCGGTGCCGCGACCCGCTCGGTGGCGGTGCGACTGTGGGCGGCGGTGACCTGGGCCGTGTTGCCGAGTCTGCTGCTCGCCACCGGGGACGGGCGGATCGGCGCGGTGCTGGTGCATCTGGCGCTGCCCTGGTTCCTGCTCGGGCTGGCCCGCGCCGTCGGCGCGCAGCAGGTGGACCGGGTGCGTTCCGGGCTGGAGACCGCCTCGCGGGAGCCGGTGGTCGGCCGTGCCGAACTGTCGCCGGAGGAATGGGGTGACCCCGAGGCATGGGCGCGCGCCGGCTTCCGGGAGATGCGACGCGGCGGTCGTCGGCGCCGACGCCGCGGGACAGCTGTGGCGACCGAGACCGAGACCGAGACCGAGACCGAGACCGCGGTCGAGACCGAGTCCGTCGATCCCGATGACGCATCCGTCGATCACGACGCCGACGCCCCGACCGTCCCGCGCTCGGCTGTCGACGAGGCGGACACCGCCACCCCGGTCCGGGGCGTCGCCACCGTGCCGGCCGCCGACCCCGCGCCGGTGACCACCTCCATCTCGTTGCCCGACCTGGACCACCCCGGCGACCCGGACACCACCGGGGACGCCCTCGCGCCGGACGACCCGACGCCGACCGGGTCGATCGCCGCCGCGGCCGGGGCATCCCTGGCGCTGGCGCTGATCGCCGCCGGGGCACCCGTGCTGCTCGTCCCGGGCCTGGTGCTGCTGATCGCCGCCGCCTGCTGCGCCCCCCGGGGCCGCCGCCGTCGGCTCCTGGTCGCCGGGCTGCCCGCGCTGGTGCTGCTGGGCCCCACCCTGGCCGAGGCCGTGTCCCGCGGTGCGGACGGATGGCGCCTGCTGGTGGCAGACCCGGGGGTGCCGCAGGCATCCGCTCCGGCGCAGGCGCTGCAGCAGGTGCTCGGCGTACCCGCGGACTCCTCCGCCCTGCTTCCCGGCTGGCTCGCCGACCTGCTCGGCTCGGAGCTGGCCGCCTGGTGGCCGGCCCTCGCCGGTGCGGCGGTGCTGGTGCCGGCGCTGATCGCCCTCGGCCGTGGCCGCGACGTGGCGCGCGGGGTGCGGCTCGGCTGGCTGATGGCCGCCCTCGGGCTGGCCGCCGCGGTGCTGGCCCAGCGGGTCGTCGTCGGTCAGGAGGCAGGGGCAGCGGTCGTCGGCTGGGCCGGATCGGGGCTGTCCTTCGCCTACGCCGGTCTGCTGGCCGCCGCGGTGCTCGGCAGCCGTGGCGTACAGACGGCACTGGCCGAGGTGAACTTCGGGTGGCGTCAGGTCACCGCCGGGCTGGTCACGCTGCTGGCCGTCCTGCTGCCGATCGCCGGGGCCACGAGCTGGGCCTGGCAGAGCCGTCAGACCCCGACGCTGCGCACCGTCGACGACTCCGTGGTCCCCGCGATCGGGCGTCAGACCCAACAGGGGCCGGACGCGCCGCGCGTCCTGGCGCTGACCCCGCAGGACGGCGGCGTGACCGGATGGCAGCTGCTGCGCGGGGACGGTCCGCGGCTGGTCGAGGAGTCGGCGGTGGTCCGCACCCGGACGCTGACCGGTGCCCTGGCCCGGCCGCACAGCACCGCCACCGATCCCGCGAGCGCGGAACTGGTCGATCTGGTGGCCCGGCTGTCGGTCAGTTTGGGGGAGGACGTGTCGGCCGAGCTGGCGGCGCTGGCGGTGGCCGACGTCCTGGTGCCGACCATCGACGAGGACGACACCACCGCCCTGGGACAGCAGCGGACCGCTCTGGTCGGCCGGCTGGACGCCACCCCCGGTCTGGAACGCATCACCGAGGTCCCGGCCGGAGTGATCTGGCGGGTCCAGCCCAGCACCGTGGACGGCCAGGTGGCCCCGGTGGTCACCGCCTGGGCCCGGCTGGTGCCGGACGCCTCCGGTGCCGCCACCGCGACCGGGCTGAGCAGCGCCGACGCGGTCGCGGTCCCGGCGGCGGATCTGACCGTCGACACCACCATCGCCGCCGGGGCCGAGGGGCGGTTGCTGGTCCTGGCCGAACGGGCCGACTCCGGATGGCGCGCGACCCTGGACGGGGAGCCGTTGCGCAGCGTCACCCAGGGCTGGCGTCAGACCTTCGAGGTCGGTGCCACCGGTGGCGACCTGGTCGTGCGGTACCAACCCGCCGACCGGACCCCGTGGCTGCTCGCCCAGGGCCTGGTGGGTGCGCTCGCCCTGCTGCTCGCCGTGCCGGTGCGCCGTCGTCGTGCCGGGAGGAGATGAGATGACCGGATCCGACACCCGCGGCCGTGCCGCCCGCTGGATCAGCGGACTGGCGGTGCTCGCCCTGGCCGGTGGCGCCGCCGCCCTGGGGATCGCGCTGCCGCGTGCCGATGTCGCCGCCACCGGTGCTACCGAGGTGGACGTCCCGGCCGGCACGACGTCCCTGGTCTGCCCGGGGCCGCTCACCCTGCCGGAGGAGTCGGACGCCGGGGGCTCGGCGTTCAGCCGGGTGCCGGTCGACCCCGTGCAGCGGATCAGCGCGGTGGACCTCTCCGGTGGCAGCGCGGCGACCCTGACCCCGCTGGGTGGTGCCGCCTCGGCGCTCTCCGGTGGTTCGGCCACCTTGCGCGACCTGTCCGCCCCGGCGGTGCTCAGCGCGCCCGCCCAGGACGGTCAGGCGGCACGGATCGTCGGCACCACCAGCGCGGTCACCACCGATGGCGACCTGCGCGGCCTGGCAGCGGGCAGTTGCACCACCGCGGCCTCCGACGTGTGGCTGGTCGGTGGCAGCACCGAGCTGGAGAGCACCGCCGACCTGGTGCTGGTGAACCCCGGGGTCACCACCGCGCAGGTGTCGCTGACCATGTGGGGCCCGGCGGGAGCGGTGGACCTGTCGACCAGCGCCGACGTGCTGGTCGCCCCGCAGTCCAGTCGGACGGTCGTCCTGCCCGGCGTCGCGGCCGAACAGCGCCGGATCGTCGTGCACGCCCAGGCATCGGGTGGACAGGTCTCCGCCTACCTCCAGGACTCGCTGCTGGACGGACTGACCCCGCGCGGCACCGACCTGGTCACCGCGGGCACGGCCCCCGCCGACGAGCAGATCGTGCCCGGTCTGATGCTGCAGCAGACCGCGGTCGACGACCCGGATGCCGCGCAGCTGCGCCTGGTCGCGCCGGGGGACACCGCCGCGACCGTCTCGGTCACCCTGGTCGGACCGGACGGGGAGGTGCCGCTCGCTGGTGCGCAGGACCTGACCCTCGACCCCGGGATCGTCACCGACCTGTCCCTGGGCGGCCTGCCCGCCGGGCCGTACACCGCCGTCGTCCAGGCCGATCACCCGGTGGTCGCCGGGGCGTCGCTGGCCCGGGAGGGCAAGGCCGGCGAGCAGGACTCGGTGCCCCGGATGGACCGCACCTGGGCCGCTTCCACCGGCACCGGCGGCGGTGTGGCGGCCCGGCCCGCCGGGGCCGACGCGCGCCTGATGCTGTCGGTGCTGGCCGCCGACGACGCCGCGGTCAGCACACCCGCGGACACACCGTCGCCGACCCCCACCCAGGGACAGCTGCCGACCGACGACGAGACGGCCACCGGCCCCACCGTCGAGGTGACGGTGCGGACCTACGGGGCGCGCGGGCTGCTGGGCGAGCACCAGGTCAGCGTCGGCGTCGGCAGCACCGATCGGGTGGACCTGGCTGACCTGGACGCCGACACCACCGCGGTGGAGGTCGTCGCGCCGGAGGGGGTGCGGATCGCCTGGTCGCTGTTCACCTGGACCACGGTGGACGACGGTGACCTGATCGCGGTCGTGTCCCCGGTGTCGGATCCGGGCGGAGCGTCCACCGTGCGCGTGCGGCCCGCCGACCGCGCCGGCCTCGGTTGATCGGGTAGCCGTCGCAGCTGGTCGGGGGATCGGGCGACGCGGGGTGGCTAACGGGCTGCCCGCAGCTCCACCCGCTCGCGCAGACCCAGCCCGAGGCTGACGGCCACCCGCACCGGCCACTGCCACCACCGGTGGTAGCGGCGGTGCAGGTACTGCCGGGCACTGGCGTGGTGCGCGGCGATCATCCGGGCCGGGCGCGCCTTCCAGGACACGCCACCGACGTGCACGACGGCGGCATCCGGGACGTAGACGTTGGCCCAGCCCGCGCGGCCGAGCCGCTCGCCCAGGTCCACGTCCTCGAAGAACATGAAGTAGCTGGTGTCGAATCCGCCCAGGGCCTCGAAGGCGTCGCGGCGCAGCAGCAGGCAGGCACCCGACAGCCAGCCGGCGGGGCGCTCGGTGCCGACCGACTCCTGGCGCCGGTGGTACGCCCGGGTCCACGGGTTGCCCGGCCAGACCTTGCCCAGCACGGCGTGTCCGGCGCCCTGGGTCAGCGAGGGCAGCTCGCGCGCCGAGGGATAGACGGTGCCGTCCTCGTTCAGCAGCGCGGGGCCGAGCGACCCGGCGGAGGGGATGCGGCCGGCTGCCCGCAGCAGCACGTCCAGCGAACCCGGCTGCCAGATGACGTCCGGGTTCGCCACCACGATCCAGTCCTGGGTCGCCCCGGCGGCACCGGCGTTCGCGCCGCCGCCGTAGCCGAGGTTCTCCCCGGTGCGCACCACCCGGGCACCGCTGCGCGCAGCGACCCGGTCGGTCAGCTCCGGATCGGCGCCGTTGTCCACGATCACCAGCTCCACCGGGGCGGTGGTCGCGGACGCCAGGCTGTCCACGAAGGCGTCCAGTTCCGGTCCCGGATTGAACACGATGGTCACCACGCGCACGGCGGGCAGGGCGGAGCTGGGGGAGGTCGTCATGGCCGGGTCAGACTAGCGCCCGTCCCCGAGCTGGGGGTCGATCTCCTCCGGCGCGCGGCCGAGCAGGTGGGCCACCTGGTCGACCACGACCTCGTGCACCAGCTCGCCCAGGTCGTCGCTGCCCACCGCGCGGGTCTCCACCGGTCGCCGGTAGACCACGATCCGGGGCGGCAGGCCGGGTTCGCTCGGGAAGCAGCGCCCGAGCGGCACACCGCCGCGCTCCCACGGCGCGGGGTCGGCGGGGGGCACGTCCTCGACCGCGAACTCCACCCCGTCCAGCTGTCGGCCCCAGCGCAGTTCCAGGCGTTCGACCGACCCGAGCACCAGGTCGTCGAAGCGCTCACCCCGGCTGCGCGCGGCGGGCAGGGAGGCCGGGAGCAGGGGACCGCGCAGACCGCGGCCGCGACGGTCCCGTCGGCGCACGGGATCGAGTCGACGCGGCGCGGAGAAGTCCGGCAGGAAGCGGCTGGGGGCCATCCGGCGACTCTAACGCCGCCAGCGGTCGACGGCCGGTGCGCGCTGTCATGCCGCGGGTCCCGGGTGTGGCGGGGTACGGTCATCCCCGTGAGATCCGTCCGCCAGTGCTCCCGCACCGCGTGCGGTCGTCCGGCGGTGGCCACCCTCACCTATGTGTACGCCGACTCGACGGCCGTGCTCGGCCCGTTGGCGACCACCGCGGAGCCGCACTCCTACGACCTGTGCGCTGAGCACGCCTCCCGGCTGACGGCGCCCCGCGGGTGGGACGTGGTGCGGCTGGCACCGGAGTTCGTCGAGACCGGTCCGAGTCACGACGACCTGGTCGCCCTGGCGGAGGCGGTGCGTGAGGCAGGCCGCCCGGCCCAGGCCGCGGTCCCCGAGGGGCTGCCCCCAGCCCAACGACTGACCGAGGACCGACGGCGCGGTCACCTGCGCGTGCTGCGCGGCGACGAGGACTGACAGCATGGCGCAGGGGAGCGGGGGACGACGGGGTCGTCGGGCGGCCGAACCGGTGCTGCCCCTCGGGTCGCTGGCCCGGCAGGATCAGCACCACCCGGTGGGCACCGCGGCCTGCGCCGCCTGCGGGTCGGACCGGCTCACCCGGCTGCGGCTGACCCTGGCCGACGGCACCGAGGTGACGTTCGTGTCCTGCCACGCCTGCGAGCACCGCGCCTGGATCCCGCTGGACGGGGACGGCACAGCGCTGACCCGGGACCAGGTGGTCGAGCGTTCCTCCCGGCGCTGAGCCGCCTCGCCCGGCTAGAGTGGCGGGCGTGCCCGAGACGACCCCCGCAGACCTGCCCGACCTCACCGGCCTGATCAAGGCGTACGACGTGCGCGGCACGGTGCCCGACCAGCTGAACGCTGAGGTCGCCCGCGCGATCGGTGCCGCCTTCGCCGAGGTGGTGGTGCTGCCGGAGGCCGCCGACCAGACGCCTCGCGTCGTGATCGGCAACGACATGCGCCCCTCCGGCCCCGAGCTGGTCGGTGCCTTCGCGGAGGGTCTGGCGGCCCGCGGGGTGGACGTGATCCGGATCGGGCTGTGCTCGACCGACGGGCTGTACTTCGCCTCCGGCTCGCTCGGCATCCCGGGCGCGATGTTCACCGCCTCGCACAACCCGGCCGAGTACAACGGGATCAAGCTGTGCCGTGCCGGTGCCCGTCCGGTCGGACAGGACTCCGGGCTGTCGGCGGTGCGCGACCTCGCGTCGCGGTTCCTCGGCGAGGGCCTGCCGACCGCGGTGGCGCAGCCGGGCACGATCACCGATCAGGAGATGCTCACCGACTACGCGGCCTTCCTGCGCGGCCTGGTCGACCTGTCCGGCATCCGCCCGCTCAAGGTCGTCGTCGACGCCGGGAACGGGATGGGTGGCTACACCGCACCCGCCGTGCTGGGCACCGAGGCCGGGCTGCCGGAGCTGCCGCTGGAGGTGGTGCCGCTGTACTTCGAGCTGGACGGCACCTTCCCCAACCACGAGGCGAACCCGCTGGAGCCGAAGAACCTGGTCGACCTGCAGCGGGCCGTGGTCGAGCACGGCGCCGACATCGGTCTGGCCTTCGACGGCGACGCCGACCGCTGCTTCGTGGTGGACGAGAACGGCGACCCGGTGTCCCCGTCGGCGATCACCGCACTGGTCGGCCTGCGCGAGATCGCCAAGGAGCAGGCCGCCGGCCGCCCGAACCCGGTGATCATCCACAACCTCATCACCTCCCAGGTGGTGCCGGACCTGGTCTCCGCCGCCGGTGCCACCCCGGTACGGACCCGGGTGGGGCACTCGTTCATCAAGGCGCAGATGGCCGAGTCCCAGGCGGTGTTCGGCGGCGAGCACTCCGCGCACTATTACTTCCGGGACTTCTTCTTCGCGGACACCGGGATGCTCGCGGCGCTGCACGTGCTGGCGGCCCTCGGTGGTCAGCCGCACCCGCTGTCCGCGCTGGCGGAGCAGTACCAGCCCTACGTGGCCTCCGGGGAGATCAACTCCCGGGTGGACGACGTGGCATCCGCTCGGGAACGGGTGATCCACGCCTACGTCACCGAGCAGGGTGCCGGGCCGGTCACCACCGACGAGCTGGACGGCCTGACCGTCTCGCACTGGGACGGCCACCCGCAGTGGTGGTTCAACCTGCGCGCGTCGAACACCGAGCCGCTGCTGCGCCTGAACGTCGAGGCGGCGGACGAGGACATCATGGAGAAGGTGCGCGACGACGTGCTCGCGCTGGTCCGGCAGGAGAGCTGAGCATGAGCGAGAACACCACCGGACTGGCGCCCTGGCTGCGCGAGCTGCTGCGCTGCCCGGTCACCGGCACCACCCTGGTCGACGGGGTCGGCCCCGGCGGCCAGCCCGAGCTGGTCTCCACCGACCCCGACCGTCCGCTGGCCTACCCGGTGCGCGACGGCATCCCGGTGCTGCTGGAGTCCGAGGCGCGCGCCGTCTGACCGTCGCGGCCAGGCGCCGAAGCGGGCGCTCCCGCCGCCGCGACACGGATGCCCCGGGTGATTGCCCGGGGCATCCGTCGTCTAGCATCTCCCCGGCTCGTGCTGACAACCGACAGGGAGATCGCTGATGGCACACGGTGGCGGCAACAAGGCGATCATCGCCGCGCTCTCGGCGAACCTCGGGATCGCGGTGACCAAGTTCATCGCCTACCTGCTCACGCACTCCAGCTCGATGCTGGCCGAGTCGGTGCACTCGGTGGCCGACTCCGGCAACCAGGTGCTGCTGCTGATCGGCGGCAAGCGGGCCCGTCGGGCCGCCGACGAGGAACACCCCTTCGGCTACGGCCGGGCGCGCTACCTCTACGCCTTCGTGGTGTCCATCGTGCTGTTCAGCCTCGGTGGCCTGTTCGCGCTCTACGAGGCCTGGCACAAGTTCGCCGACCCGCACCCGATCGAGTCCTGGCACTGGGTGCCCGTGGTCGTGCTGATCGCCAGCCTCGCGATGGAGGGCACCTCCTTCCGCACCGCGATCAAGGAGGCCAACCACACCCGGGGCGACCAGTCCTGGTGGCAGTACATCCGCACCGCCAAGGCGCCAGAGCTGCCCGTGGTGCTGCTGGAGGACTTCGGGGCACTGCTGGGCCTGCTGTTCGCCCTGTTCGGCGTCGGGATGACCCTGGGCACCCACGACGGCCGCTGGGATGCTGTGGGCTCGGCGGCGATCGGTCTGCTGCTGGTCTGCATCGCGGTGGTGCTGGCGATCGAGACCAAGTCGCTGCTGCTCGGCGAGTCCGCCAGCCGCACGGACGTCGATGCGATCAAGGCGGCGCTGGTCGGGGAGGGCGTGCCCTCGGTGATCCACCTGCGCACCCTGCACCTCGGCCCGGAGGAGCTGCTGGTCGCCGCGAAGATCGAGGTCACCGCGGACGAGTCGGCCGCCGAGGTCGCGCACGCCATCGACGCGGCGGAAGGGCGGGTGCGGGCGGCGGTGCCGATCGCCCGGGTGATCTACCTGGAGCCGGACCTGCGGCGGGCGGTGCAGGCAGCGCAGTCCTGAGCGGAGATGCGACGACGGCCCCGGTGGTGATCCACCGGGGCCGTCGTCGTGTCAGGCGTCGGGCGAGGTCAGACCCCGGCCTTCTCCTTCAGGTCGGTCACGAAGTCGGGGTTCGCGTCCAGCCAGGTCCGCACGGACTCGGCCGGGTCGGAGCCACCGTCCTCGTTGAACACCTGGTTCTCCAGGGAGAACAGCTGCTCGTCGGTGAGGGTGAAGTTCTCGATCAGCTTGCTCAGCGTCGGGTAGTCCGTGGCGAAGTCGGTGCGGCCGACGGTGTGGATCTCCTCGGCGTCGCCCATCGCGCCCTCGGGGTCCTCGAGGTCCTTGATCGGGTACGCGTCGTAGGCCCAGTGCGGACGCCACAGGGTGACGGCGATGTTCTCGCCGGCGTCGGTGGCACCCTTGAGCTCGGCGAGCATGGCCGGGGTCGAGGAGACCACGTACTCCATGTCGTCCAGGCCGTAGGTGGGGATGGCCTCGTCCTGGGTGATCCGGGTCAGGCCGGCACCCGCCTCGATGCCGACCAGGCGGTTGTCGAACAGGTCGGCGTTCTCGGCCAGCTCGTCCAGGCTGTCGATCGGCGCGTCCTCGTTCACCGCGATGGTGAGCTTGGCGTCGTCGTACCAGGTGCCCAGGTCCTCCATCTGGTCGCCGTACTGCTCCCAGTAGTCGGCGTGGGTGGTGGGCAGCCACATGTCGAAGTTGACGTCGAAGTCGCCACCGGTGATGCCGGTATAGACCACACCCGGGTCGGCCTCCTCGGTGTCCACGCTGTAGCCGTCGTCCTCGAGCATGGCGGCGAACAGGTGCGAGACGGCGATGCCCTCGTCCCAACCGGAGTGGATCCCGATGGAGACGGTCGACAGGTCACCGTTGTCCAGCCGCTCGGCGTCGGAGCTGCCGGAGTCGGAGGAGCAGGCGGCCAGGGCGACGGAGGTGCCCAGGGCGGTGGCGACGATCAGGGTGTTGCGCAGGCGCATGGCGTCCTTTCGAGGGGTGGTGAGGGGATGGTGCATCAGTGCGAGGCGGAGGCGGCGGCCACGGCCTTGGCGACCTTGGACTTGGTGCCGAAGGCTGAGGTGACCCGGTCCAGGAACATCGCCAGGATGACCACGGCGAGTCCGGCCTCGAAGCCGAGGGAGATGTTGACCCGGTTCAGCGCGGCGACCACGTCGCCACCCAGGCCACCGGCGCCGACCATGCCGGAGATGACCACCATCGACAGGGCGAGCATGATCACCTGGTTGACGCCCGCCATGATGGTGGGCATCGCCAGCGGCAGCTGGATCTGGCGCAGGATGCGGCCGTCGGTGGAACCGAAGGCGTGTCCGGCCTCGACCACCTCGCGGTCGACCTGACGCAGACCGAGCTCGGTGAAGCGCACGCCCGGGGCCATCGCGAAGATGACGGTGGCGACGATGCCCGGCACCACGCCGACCCGGAAGATCACCACGGTGGGGATCAGGTACACGAAGGCCGGCATGGTCTGCATGAAGTCGAGGATCGGGCGCAGGGTGCGGGAGACCGCGTCGTTCCTGGCCGCCCAGATGCCGAGCGGGATCGCGATGATGAGGGCCACCGCGCTGGCCAGGATGACCAGGGCGAGCGAGTCCATCGCATTGCCCCACTGGTCGACCCCGGCGATGACCAGGAAGCCGACCAGAGTGCCGACGGCGAGCTTCCACCCCTTGGCGAACAGGGCGATCAGGGCCAGGGCGATGATGATGAGCCAGAACGGCGGACCGCTGAGCACGGTGTCCAGGCCGTCGTAGGCGCCGGTCAATGCCTCGCGGATCACCTTGAACAGACCACTGAACGTGGTCGTGATCCAGGTGACCGCGGAGTCGACCCACTCGCCCAGGGGCAGGCGGGGCATCCAGTCGGCGATGGTCGCGGAGCTCATGCCGTCACCTCCACATCGGTGCGGTCGTCAACGGTCGGGGTGCCCTCCGGGGGCGTCGTGGTCTCCGGCGGGACCATCGCCTCCAGCAGGGTGACCCTCGGGATCACGCCGACCAGGCGGCCCTGCTCGTCGGTGACCGGCACCGGCAGCGGGGACTCGGCGGCGGGGGCGAAGACGTCGGAGAGCGGGGTGTCCACGGACACCGAGCCCAGGCTGGTGTCCACCCGGCCGACCAGCGTCTCGGCGCCCTCGCGGGTGGCGCGGACCGCGTCCTCGTCCCGGATGATGCCCTGGAGCTTCCGGGTGCGGTCCACCACGTAGGCGGCGGCGACCTGCTGCTCCTGCATGGTGCGCAGGGCCAAGCGGGGGCCGCCCTGGAGCGTGGCGACGGCCGCCGGGCGGCGCATCACCGAGGAGGCGGTGAGCACCCGGGTCCGGTCCACGTCGGCGACGAACTGCGCCACGTAGTCGTCCGCCGGGTCGGAGAGGATCTGCTCGCTGGTGCCGACCTGGACGATCCGGCCGTCCCGCATCACGGCGATCCGGTCACCGAGGTACATCGCCTCGTTCAGGTCGTGGGTGATGAAGACGATGGTCTTGCCCAGGGTCTGCTGCAGTTCGAGCAGCTGGTCCTGCATCTCGCGCCGGATCAGCGGGTCGAGGGCGGAGAACGCCTCGTCCATCAGCAGGATGTCGGTGTCGGCGGCCAGCGCACGGGCCAGGCCCACCCGCTGGCGCATGCCGCCGGACAGTTCGTGCGGCAGGTGGTCGGCCCACTGGTCCAGACCCACCATGCCGAGCGCCTCGCGGGCCTTGGCGTTCCGCTCCTCCTTCGCGATGCCCTGCAGGGCGAGCGGGTAGGCGGCGTTGTCCAGCACGGTGCGGTGGGGCAGCAGGGCGAAGTGCTGGAAGACCATCGACACCTTGCGCTGGCGGATGTCGCGCAGCTGGCTCGCGCTCACCGCGCCCAGGTCGTCGTCGCCGAGCAGCACTCGGCCGGCGGTGGGCTTCCACAGGCCGTTCAGCATCCGGATCAGGGTCGACTTGCCGGAGCCGGACAGCCCCATCACCACGAACGTCTCACCGGAGGCGATCTCCAGATTGGCGTCGATCACCGCAGCGGTGCCCCACTGCTTGACCTCGTCCCGGCCAGCACCCTCCCGCAGGCGGCGTACCGCTTGCTCGGGGCGTCGTCCGAAGACCTTGTACACGCCTTCGACGCGCAGTCCTGTCACTCATCCACCTCGTCACGTCCGTGACACGCGCACCGGGGGAGTCGGCGCTCCGGGTGGAGCGCGCTGAGTCCGCGCCAGGTGTCCCACGTGTCGGGTCGGCAACCCTCCGCGGAGTGATCACCGCCCGGTTGTCGTGGGCGGGACCGACTCTCGTGAGCACGTGAATCGGCCCTCGCATGGCGCACCGGGAAGGGTGCTGCGAGGGCCGTGAATCCGTGCTCCCTGCCGACCAACTCGTTGATCTGGTCGTTGACCACCATTGCCCAGATCGGCCGATACGGCCAATGCGATCCGGGCGATTCGGTGCTGAAGTGGTGCGACTTTACCTAGGTAAAGTGGGCCTGGCCTGCGACTTTACCTAATCTTGGATCGTTACCGTTTCGTGACATCGGGCGCACGCGATCAGTGCCCCTGGCCGTGTCGGGGGTCACAAAGAATGCTCGATCTGCGCCTGTGCTCGACACAGCCGACCGCGCGAACGCGGATCTCTGCTCCACCCGAACGGGGGATAACCCCACCCTGCCTCACCGGGTCCCCGGGTGTCATGCCGAACCCGCCGCACGGGACGATGGTCGCAGCGACCCACCCCCTGCGAGGAGCACCCGATGTCCAGCACCACCGACACACCACCCGAGGCCCAGCCCGCCGGCACCCGTCCCGTCGTCCGTCCGTGGGACGAGGCGGCCCACTGGTCGGCGCTCGGCCGGACCTGGCGCGTCTTCGGCTATCTGCTGGCGATGATGCTGCTCAGCACCTTCGCCCTGGTCTACCTCCTGCTGACCGTGTCCCTGACCGCCGGACTCCTGGTGACCGTGGTCGGACTGTTCGTGCCCGGCGCCCTGGTGCTCGGTGCCCGCGGGTGGGGCAACGTCTTCCGGTCCCTGGCCCGGTCGGCGCTGGGGATCGAGGTCCCCGCACCGCCGCGTCGGCGAGAGGTGCACGGGTTCTGGCGGCGGCTGGTGTCGATGTGGGGGGACGCCGCCGGCTGGCGGGCCTTGCTCTTCGGCCTGGTGGCGTGGCCGCTGTCCCTGCTCGGCGCGATCCTGTCGCTGACGTTCCTGGCGGTCGGGGTCGGCGGGATCACGCACTGGAGCTGGTCCCGGTTCCTGCCCGCCCAGCGCGGCACCGACGGGCAGCTGCACCGGGGGGCGAACTTCGGTGACAGCTACTTCATCGACACTCCGCCGCGACAGGTGCTGCTGATCATCGGCGGGCTGCTGTTCCTGGTGATCTGGTGGTACTTCACCCGCGGCCTCGGCCGGCTGTTCCAGGGCCTCAGCGGCGCGCTGCTCGGACCGACCGAGGGCAGCCTGCGGGTCGCGCACCTGGAGCGGACCCGCAGCGTCGCGGTGCAGGACGCCGACGCCCGGCTGCGCCGGATCGAGCGCGATCTGCACGACGGTACCCAGGCGCGCCTGGTGGCGGTCGCGATGCAGATCGGCGACGTGAAGGACCGGCTCTCCGAGGGCCCCGACCCGGAGTCGGCGGCGCTGCTGGGTGCCGCGCACAGCGGGTTGAAGGACACCCTGGCCGAACTGCGGGAGATCGCCCGCGGCATCCACCCCCCGGCGCTGGACGACGGCCTGGCGGTGGCGCTCACCACCCTGGCCGCCCGGTGCCCGCTGAGCGTCGCGGTGCAGACCGACCTGCGCCGGGAGCCGGACCCGGAGATCCAGACCATCGCCTACTACGCGGCCGCGGAACTGTTGAGCAATGCGGTCAAGCACTCCGGGGCGAGCCGGGCGGCGGTCGAGGTCAGCACCGTGCGGCGCCGGGTCGTGCTGCGGGTGACCGACAACGGCCACGGCGGTGCGGCCCCCGGGCTGCCCGGTGCCTCCGGCGGCTCCGGTCTGGCCGGACTCGGTGACAGGGCGGCCGCGGTGGACGGCACCGTCGACATCGACAGCCCGGTCGGTGGCCCTACGGTGATCACCGTGAGCCTGCCGACGAGTGCCCGATGACCCCGCTGAACGTCGTGATCGCCGAGGACTCGGCCGTGCTGCGCGACGGGCTGGTCGCCCTGCTGACCCGACGTGGACACCAGGTGCTCAGCGCCCGGGCGGACGCCGACGCCCTGCTGGCCGAGCTGCCCACCCTCACCGCGCGGCCCGACGTGGCGGTGCTGGACGTGCGGATGCCGCCGACGTTCACCGACGAGGGGCTACGAGCGGCGCTGGCCATCCGGCGCGACCACCCGGGGGTCGGGGTGCTGCTGTTCTCCCAGTACGTGGAGACCAGCTACGCCACCGAACTGTTCGGCAGTGATGCGCGCGGCACCGGTTACCTGCTCAAGGACCGGGTCGCCGAGGTCCGGGACTTCCTGGACGCCCTGGAACGGATCGCCGCCGGTCAGACGGTGCTCGACCCCGAGGTGGTCGGGCAGTTGATGGGCGCCGCCCGGGTCGACCCCGGACTGGCCCGGCTCAGCGCCCGGGAGGTCGAGGTGCTGGAGATGATGGCCGAGGGGCGGTCGAACGCGGCGATCGCCGAGCGGCTCTACCTGTCGGCGGGGGCGGTGGAGAAGCATGTGACGTCGATCTTCGGCAAGCTCGACCTGGCCCAGGACGCCGGGGACAACCGTCGGGTGCTGGCGGTGCTGCGCTACCTGAAGCTCGGGGTCTGACACAGCCGGGGGAAATCCCTACTCGAACGTTCCAGAAGCCCGCCGGACACCCGGCGGGCTTCTTCATGTTCTCCCAGGTCAGCGCGCTGAAGGCTGGTGCCATGACCACGACGCTGCTCCGACCGGCTCCGATTCCGACCCCACATCCGACCCCACATCCGACGCCGGCTCCGTCCCCGGTGCGGGACACCCGCGACCACTACGTCGACGGTCTGCGCGCCGTCGGCATCCTCGCGGTGGTGGCGCTGCACTGGCTGATGGTGGAGGCGAGCTGGGACGGACATCAGCTGGCGATCGGGAACGCCCTCGGACACGGCTGGGGGTGGCTGCTCACCTGGCTGCAGCCGCTGCCGGTGCTGTTCTTCGTGGCCGGGGTGGCGGCTCGGCACGGCTGGCAGCGCCTGCGGGACGAACGACGGTTCGTCAGCACCCGGATCCGGTCGATGCTGCCCGGCCTCGGGTGCTTCGCGCTGGTCTGGGCCGTCCTGGTGGTGCTGCTGCCCCGGGTCGGGGTGCCCGAGGCGGTGGTGCACCAGGTCGCCAGGATCGCCCCGCAGCCGCTGTGGTTCCTCGGGGTGCAGGCAGTGCTGCTCGCGCTGACCCCGCGGCTGGTGCGGGCGGGGGAGCGCTGGGGGTGGCGGGTGCCGGTCGTCCTCGGTGTGGCGGCGCTCGCCGTCGATCTGGTGCGCTTCGGTGCGGGGATCGGCGAGGTCGGGTACGCGAACCTGGTGCTGGTCTGGGCGGTGCCGTACCTGATCGGGCTGCTGGACGCCGGGCGACGGCTGACCGGCGGAGGTGGCCTGCTGTCCACCCGGATCGCCGCCCTGCTCGCCGTCGCGGGCCTGGCGGGCACCGTGCTGCTGATCGCTGTCGGGCCGTACCCGGTGTCGCTGATCGGGATGCCGGGGGACGCGGTGTCCAACCTGGCGCCGCCGACCGCCCCGGTGCTGACCTTCGCGGTGGCCCAGGTCGCGGCGGCGGTGGCCCTGCGACCGTTGCTGGTCGACCGGGCCGCCCGGTCGTCGCTGGTGCGCTGGACCAACACCCACGCCATGGGGCTCTACCTGTGGCACCTGACCGCGATGTTCCTGCTGACCGGCGTGGTCATCTTCGGGCTGCACCTCGCGGTGCCCGAGCCGTGGACGGCGACCTGGTGGCTGACCCGGCCGGTGATCGCGGCAGCCGCCTGGCTGGCACTGCTCGGCCTGCTCCGGCTCGACCGGGTGGTGCAGCCGGTGGTGCGGCGGGCGATCGACGCCTGGTGGTGATCAGGCAGTTCCCAGGGTCGAGTGGTCGGGTGGGTCACGTGGTGCACGAACGCTTGATCCCCGACAGCGCGGTCCCGGACAGCGGGTGGCTGGTCACCCGGGCCGGGCTGGTCGACGTCAACCCGATCGCCCGACTGCTGGAGGCCCACCGCCCGTTCATCGACCTGGACGCCGACGGACTCCCGGACGGCGCGGCGCACCCGGAGCGCTCAGGTCCGGCGACCCGGCTGGTGCTCAGCCACGGCGGGCTGGAACACGGTGAGGTCTGGTGCGCCCGGGCGGACGACGACGGGTCGGTGGAGGTCGCCGCCGCCGCGGTGTGGTTGCCCCCTGAGGCGAGCCGGTTGGCGCTCGACCTGCACCGGGTGATCGCCCGGGAGCTGGATCTGACGCCCGAGCCGGTCGCCGACCCGGCGCAGGACCCGTTCCCCTCGATCATGGCGGCGACCTCCGAGCTGATCGCCGTGCTGCGCGGGTCGACGGCGCAGCGGGTCCTGATCCTGCTTGCCGACGACCGGGTGGGCCCGGACCGGCTGGACCTGCTGGCGGAGCTGCTCGCGCCGGTGATCACCGCCGAGCTGGCCGCCGGGCGGGAGGCATTCGCCGTCACGGTGGACCCTGCGCAGGTGGCGGACCTGACCGCCCTCGGCTTCCGTCAGGTGCTCACCGCCCCGCTGGGCGCGGCCGATCTGTGGCTGGGCGCGGTTCACCCGGCGCTGCGTCCGCCGCCGCCGTCGCCTGCGGAACCAGGGGCGGCGCGCCGGCCGGATGCCCGTCGTCGGGGTCAGCCCGCCACGGCCACCGTGTAACCGGCCTCGTCCTCGGCCAGGTCACCGGTCTCGCCGGAGCGCACCGCCCGGCGACCGAGCACGATGGTGTAGGTCCAGAACCCGGCCAGGGCGAGCGCACCGATGCCGATCTTGACCCACCACGGCAGCGCCGACCCGGTGACGAAGCCCTCGATGACGCCGGAGACGAACAGCGACAGCACCAGGCCGATCGCCACCGTGATCAGCGAGCGTCCCTCCTCGGCCAGGGCCCGCGCGCGCGGCCGACCACCGGGCGCGACCCAGGCCCAGAACAGGCGCAGCCCGGCGGCTCCGGCGACGAAGATGCTGGTCAGCTCCAGGAATCCGTGCGGCAGGATCAGGCTGAAGAACACCCCGAGGCTGTCGTGGGCGGACATCAGGCCCGCGACGGCGCCGACGTTCACCGCGTTGTTCAGCAGCACGTAGGCCGGGCCGACCCCGGTGATCCCGACCCCGATGCACAGCGCCGCCACCCAGGCATTGTTGGTCCACACCACCCCGGCGAACCCGGCACCCGGGTCGTAGTACTCGCTGAACGCGGTGGTCACGTACTCCTGCTGCTGCTCCGGGGTCATCATCGCGTTCAGCACATCGGGCTGGGTCGCCACCCACCACGCGGTCACGCCACCGATCAGCAGGAAGGCGCCGGTGACGGCGATCGACCACCAGCGGATCCGGTAGAGCGCGGCAGGCAGGGCGACCACCAGGAACCGGGTGACGTCCCGCCAGGCGGGTTCGTGGCGACCGGCGATGGTGGCGCGGGCCCGGGCCAACGACTGGGACAGGCGGCTCACGGTGTCCGGGTCCGGCGCGGCGGAGCGCACTGTGGACAGGTCGGTGGCCGCGGCCTGGTAGAGCCGGATCAGCTCGTCGGCCTCGGCGCCGGTCAGGCGGCGGCTGCGGGCCAGCTGGTCGAGCCGGTCCCAGGCCGGGCGCCGCACGGCGATGAACGCGTCGATGTCCACGCTGGCTACCCTAGGGCCGACCGGTCGATCCCAGGGCAGGAGCAGGCATGACGCTCGACGTGCGCGACGGCGTGGTGATCGGCGAGGGCGTGCTGCTGGAGAACCAGCCGACCTCCTTCGTCACCCGGGCGCTGGCCGCGCTGATCGACGTGACGGTGGTCGTGGCGGTCTGGGCCCTGGTGTTCTTCGGCCTCGCCCTGACCGGCGGCAGCATCACCGACGACGGGGCGCGGATCCTGCTCATCGTGCTGCTGGTGCTGTTCTTCGTGGTGGTGCCGACCACGGTGGAGACGCTGAGCCGTGGCAGGTCGCTGGGCAAACTCGCGGTGGGGATCCGGATCGTGCGGGACGACGGTGGCCCGGTGCGGTTCCGGCAGGCGTTCGTCCGGGCACTGGTCGGGGTGCTGGAGCTGTGGCTGACCATGGGGTCGGTGGCGCTGATCTGCTCGATCGTGCAGCCGCAGGGCAAGCGGTTGGGGGACCTGCTGGCCGGGACCTACGCGATCCGGGTCCGGGGCAAGGTGACGGTGCGCCAGGTGGTGCCGATGCCGCCCCGGCTGGCCGGGTGGGCCGCCGGTGCCGACGTGGGTCGGCTGCCGGACGGTCTGGCCCTGACCGTGCGGCAGTTCCTGGTCCGGGCCCAGGGCCTGAACCCGGTGTCCCGTGCCGCCCTCGGCTCCCGGCTCGCCGACGAGGCGCTGCGGCACGTCGCGCCGCCGCCACCGCCCGGGACCGGTCCGGAGGAGTTCTTGGCGGCGGTGGTGGCCGCCCGCCGCGACCGTGACCACCGGGCGCTGCTGCGGGCGGACGCCGCCGAGCGGCGGGACGGGGACCGCCTGCGGCGACTGCCCTTCGGGATCGAGGACCCGGCGAGCTGAGCCGTCAGTCGTCCGCCAGGCGGTGCAGCAGGCGGAACAGCTCCGCCCGTTCACCGGGGTCGAGCCGGGACAGCAGCTCGTCGGCGCGGCGTCGCCGCTCGGTGTCGGCGGCGGCCAGCACCTCCCGGCCCTGCGCCGTGAGCGCGACCAGGGTGGCGCGTCGGTCGGTGGGGTCGGGGCGGCGTTCGACCAGCCCGGCGTGTTCCAGGTCGTCGACCAGCGAGGTGATCGAGCGCGGCACCACGTCGAGCCAGCCGGCCAGGGTGGCCTGACGCTGCGGCTCGCCGGACCGGGCCAGCACCCGCAGCATCCGGTGCCGGGCCGGGGTCAGCTCCACCGGCGCCAACTGGTCGCGCACCTCACGGCGCATCCGGCGCAGGGTGGTGCGCAGCAGCCAGAAGAACTCGTCGGCGGGGAGCGGGTCGTGATCGTGCTCACGCATGGGAACAATATAGCGAGTCTGAGACATTGAGAGGTACGCTCACTAAAACTCTGTCGAAGGGTCTCCATGTCGATGCACTCCCCAGCCGGGGGCATGGGCGGACGGGCGATGTACCGCTCCTTCCGCCTCGACCCCTCGGTGACGCAGAAGAAGCTGACCCGCGACGTCCTGCGCCGCATCCTCGGCTTCGCCCGGCCCTACCGAGGCACGATCACCGTCTTCCTGATCCTGGTCGCGGTGGACGCCGCGATCGGTGCCGCCACCCCGCTGCTGTTCCAACGCATCATCGACCGCGGCATCGTGCCCGGACGCACCGGCCTCGTGATCGCCCTGGCAGCGGTGGTCGCCGCGCTGGCCATCACCTCGGCCGGGCTGAACCTCGCCTCCCGCTGGCTGTCGGCGCGGATCGGCGAGGGGCTCATCCTCGACCTGCGCACCCAGGTCTTCGACCAGGTGCAGCGGATGCCGCTGGCCTTCTTCTCCCGCACCCAGACCGGTGCGCTCGTGCAGCGGCTCAACGGCGACGTGCTCGGTGCGCAACAGGCCTTCACCTCCACGCTGTCGAACGTGGTGTCCAACCTGCTCACCGTGATCCTGGTGATCGCCGCGATGCTGTCGCTGTCCTGGCAGATCACCCTGGTCTCCCTGGTCCTGCTGCCGGTGTTCGTGCTGCCGGTGCGCGCGATGGGCCGTCGCCTGGCGTCGGTCACCCAGGAGAGCTACCAACTGAACGCGGTGATGGGGCAGACCATGACCGAACGCTTCAACGTCGCCGGTGCCCAGCTGGTCAAGCTCTACGGCCGCGCCGCCGACGAGACCCGGGTGTTCGCCGAGCGGGCGTCCCGGGTCCGGGACATCGGGATCACCAGCGCGATGTACTCGGCGGTGTTCCGGATCGGCCTGACCCTGGTCGCCGCGGTCGCGGTGGCGATCGTCTACGGACTGGGCGGTGTGCTGGCGATCCGCGGGTCGCTCACCGTCGGCGTGGTCGTCGCGCTGACCAGTTACCTCACCCGGTTGTACGGACCGATCACCGCCCTGAGCAACGTCCAGGTCGACATCATGACCACCCTGGTCAGCTTCGAGCGGGTGATCGAGGTGCTCGACCTCAAGCCCTCCGTCGCCGACCGTCCGGACGCCCGAGCACTCGGGGACGTCAGCGCCACCGCCACCGTCGAGCTCGACCACGTCGGCTTCCACTACCCGGCCGCCTCCGAGGTGTCCCTCGCCTCGCTGGAATCGGTGGCCCGCCTCCAGACCGAGGCCCCCGGCCAGACCCTGCACGACGTCAGCTTCACCGTGCCGCACGGTCACCTGGTCGCGCTGGTCGGCCCCTCCGGGGCGGGGAAGACCACGATCACCCAGCTGGTGTCCCGGATGTACGACACCACCTCCGGCACCGTGCGGGTCGCGGGCCAGGACGTACGAGACGTGACCCAGGACAGCCTGCGGGACGCCATCGGCGTGGTCAGCCAGGACGCGCACATGTTCCACGACACCATCCGGGTCAACCTGGAGTACGCCAAGCCCGGCGCCAGCGACGCGGAGCTGGAGCAGGCACTGCGCCGCGCCCAGATCTGGGACCTGGTCAGCCGACTCCCCGACGGGGTGGACACCGTGGTCGGTGACCGCGGCTACCGGCTCTCCGGCGGTGAACGGCAGCGGTTGGCCATCGCCCGGCTGCTGCTGAAGGCCCCGCCGATCGTGATCCTGGACGAGGCGACCGCCCACCTGGACTCCGAGTCCGAGGCGGCCGTGCAGCGGGCGCTGTCCGAGGCGCTGGTGGGCCGCACCGCGCTGGTGATCGCCCACCGGCTGTCCACGGTCCGGGATGCCGACAGCATCGTGGTCCTGGACCAGGGTCGGGTCGTCGAACAGGGCACGCACACCGCGCTGCTCGCCGCCGGTGGTCTGTACGCGGAGCTGTACGAGACGCAGTACGCCGCGGCGACCACCGCCCAGCAGCCGTGACCGACCGGCGGGCGCCGGTCACAACCGGCCGGCGGCCTTGAGCGCGAGGTAGGTGTCGGCGAGCCGCGGTGCCAGATCGTCGGGCAGTGCGTCGACCACCTCGACGCCCCGGCTGCGCAGCAACCCGGCGACCGCCGCGCGTTCCAACTCGGTGCGCTCGGCGGCCGCGGCCGCCATCAGGTCGGTGCGGTCGGCGCGCAGCTGCTCCACCTCGGGGTCGCGCACGCTGGCCAGCACCACCTGGTGCCGCGCCGTCAGCTGGTCCACCACGCCCAGCAGTCCCGCCTCCACCGCCGCCGGTTCCAACGCCGACAGCAGCACCACCAGCGCGCGCTGACTGAGCCGGTCGGTCACCTGGCCGACCACGCCGGGCCAGTCGGTCTCCACCAGCGCCGGCTCCACCCCGGCCAGGGCCTCGGCCATCGCGGGCATCAGGCGCGCACCGGCCACCCCGGTCACCCGGGCCCGCAGCGCCCGGTCGTAGGCGACCAGCTCCACCCGGTCACCGGCCCGGCCCGCCAACGCCGCCAGCAGCAGGGCCGCCTCGATCTGCGCGTCCAGGCGCGGCGCGTCACCGACTCGGGCGGCGCTGGTGCGGGAGGTGTCCAGCACCAGCAGCACCCGCCGGTCGCGTTCGGGCCGCCAGGTGCGGACCACCACATCCGCCCGGCGAGCGCTGGCCCGCCAGTCGATCGAGCGGACGTCGTCGCCGACCACGTACTCCCGCAGCGAGTCGAACTCGGTGCCCTGGCCCCGCACCTGCACCGCCGACCGGCCGTCCATCTCCCGCAGCCGGGCCAACCGGCTCGGCAGGTGGCGGCGGGAGGCGAACTCGGGCAGCACCCGCAGCTCGCCCGGCACTCGCAGCGACGCCTGCCGGCCGGCCAGGCCCAGCGGACCCGCGGTGCGGATGGTGACCCGGTCGGCGCGCAGGGTGCCGCGCCGGGTGGGCAGCAGGGCGGTCAGCACCCGGGTCGACTCGCCGGGGGGCAGCGAGATCGCATGCCGGTTGTCCACGGCACCGGCGGACGGCGGCCAGGCGTCCCGGACCAGCGCGCGCAGTCGGCGTGCACCGGTATGGGTCAGCAGCAGCCGGGACCGGGCGTCGGTGTGCAACCGGACACTGCCGCTCGGTGCCTCCCGCAGCACGGCGACCAGCCGGGGTGAGGCGGCCAGCGCGGTGTCCAGGACGCACAACGCCAGCACCAGCAGCCCCCAGAGCAGTACGGTGCCTGGCGCCGGGAAGAAGAACACCGGCACCGCACCCACCGCGGTCAGCACGACCGCGCGCCAGGTCAGCGTCATCGGCTCAGCGGGGGACCGGCACCGAGGCCAGCACGCTGTCCAGCACCGACTCGGCGGTGACCCCCTCCAACTCGGCCTCGGGGCGCAGCTGCACCCGGTGCCGCAGCGTCGGGTGCGCCAGGGCCTTCACGTCGTCCGGGGTGACGAAGCCCCGGCCGGACAGCCAGGCCCACGCCCGCGACGTCGCCAGCAGCGCCGTGGCACCACGGGGCGAGACCCCCAGGGACAGCGACGGCGACTGCCGGGTCGCACGCACCACGTCCACCAGGTAGCCGAGCACCTCGGGGGCGACCTGCACCCGGGACACCTCGGCCCGCGCCCGGTCCAGCAGCGCGGCGTCCGCCACCGGTCGCACCCCGGCGGCGGCCAGGTCGCGGGGGTCGAAGCCCGCCGCGTGCCGGGACAGCACCTCGATCTCCTCCGCGCGTTGCGGCAGCGGCAGGGTCAGCTTGAGCAGGAACCGGTCCAGCTGGGCCTCGGGCAGCGGATAGGTGCCCTCGTACTCCACCGGGTTCTGGGTGGCGACCACCAGGAAGGGCTCCGGCAACGGTCGCGGGGTGCCGTCCACCGACACCTGCCGTTCCTCCATCGCCTCCAGCAGCGCTGCCTGCGTCTTCGGCGGCGTGCGGTTGATCTCGTCCGCGAGCATCAGGTTCGTGAACACCGGACCCTCCCGGAAGGAGAACTCCGCGGTGCGCGCGTCGTAGACCAGCGACCCGGTGACGTCGCCCGGCATCAGGTCCGGGGTGAACTGCACCCGGGAGGTCCCCAGGTCGAGGGCGGTGGACAGGGTGCGCACCAGCAGGGTCTTGGCCACGCCGGGCACCCCCTCCAGCAGCACGTGGCCGCGGCAGAGCAGGGCGATCACCAGGCCGGTGACCGCGGCGTCCTGGCCGACGACGGCGCGACCGACCTCGGCCCGCAGGGCGGTCAGGGCCTCGCGGAGGTCCGGGGTGGGGGTATAGGGCTCGCTCACGGGTGGTGAACCTCGCTCTCCAGCTCGTCCAGGTGGCAGGTCAGGGAACGCAGACCCGGGTCGTCGGTGGGGGGTGGGCCGTACAGCAGCTCACCGATGGCGGTCGGGTCCCGTCCGGTGGCCCGGGCCAGGGCGTCGACCAGGTGCTGCGGGCTGGACGAGGTCGGCAGCCCGAGCCGTCGGGCGCAGCGGTCGGCGGCCCCGGCGCGCAGGGCGGCGGCGGCGTGACCATAGGCACGGCCGCGGCGGTACAGCCGTGCCCGGCCCCGGGTGGTCTCCGCCGCGCGGACCACCACCGGCAGGCGCTCGCTGACCACCGGCCCGAGTCGTCGGCCGCGCCAGTACGCCAGCGCGAGCAGCACCAGCAGACCGAGCAGGCCGAGCTGCACCGCCTGGGGCGGGAGCAGATCGGTCACCCCGCCGCCCGGTGCCGCCGCCGCGCTGGTGTCGCCGGAGGTCGGGACGTACCAGACCAGGTGATCGTGGCGACCGAGCGTGCGCAGTGCCAGCGCGGCATTGCCCTCGTCGGTGACCCGGTCGTTGCTGATCAGCAGGCTGTCGCCGATCAGGTCGATCCGGCGGCCGTCGACCTCGGTGCTGCCGTAGCCGTGACTGCCGTCGCCGAGCGGGAAGCACAGCGTGGTCGGCCGCCTGCCGGTCACCCCGTTCACCCCGACACCGCCGGTCCGGATCGCCCCCGCGGCCTGGGCATCGGGATCGGGGCACTGAGCGGTGTGCCGAGCCGAGGCGACCTCCCCGGCCGGGTAGCCGAAGCCCAGGGTGCCCTCGGTGGCGGCGGCGGCGAGCACGGGGGAGTCCACCAGCACCAGATCGGCGGGGGAGTCCACCAGCGCCCCGACCTGAGCGGTGCTGAGCACCAGGTCGGTGGTGACCAGCAGCGTGCTGTCGGCATCGGCCGCGGCCAGCGCGTCCCCGGTGCTGCGCACGTAGTCGACGCGCACGCCCTGGTCGCGCAGCACCTCGGCCACCGCCATCGCGCCGTCCTTGCCCGGGTTGTCCGGGCCGAGCGGGGTGGCGGACGTCCGCGGTCCGGGCAGCAGGGCGGCGACCCCGGCGACCAGCGCCACCCCCACCACGATCAGCACCCAGCGCAGCCGCCGCCAGCGCGAGGCCGCCCGTCCGCGGGCAGTCGTGCCGTCGCCCAGGACCGCCGTCGCGCTCATCGGCTGCCCACCCGGGCCCGGTCGATGGTGCGGTCCAGGTCGCGCAGCTCGGCGTCGTCCTCCGGTCGGGCGTCGTGGTGGCCGTAGACCACCCCGTCGAACAGGGCGGCGGCACGGTGCAGGCGCTCGGCGTGCTCACCGAACCGTTGCCCGGCGGCGGCCGCCGCCTCGCGTGCCGTGCGTCCGGGTCGCTCGTCCAGCACCGCCCGGTCCTCCAGGCCACGGACCAGGGCGCGGAACCGCTCCGCCACCGCCGTCGCCCAGTCCCCGGCGTTCGCCGCCGCGTTCGCCGCCGCGCGCAGATCCTCCGCGCCGCGGGTGTCGTCCTCCGCCAGGACCCGGGCCGACCGACCGGCGGTGCGGTCGGTGCGGCGCACCGGCCCGGCCACCCAGAACGCGATCAGGGCGACCAGCGCGATCAGCGCCAGCAGGCCGAGCAGCCACCACGGGCCGCCGTCCCCGCCGAAGGGCACCGAGGTGAACAGCCCGGACAGCCAGTCCCAGAACCGCTGCAGCAGGCTCTCCCGCTCGCGGTACACGACGTTCGCCAGCTCGCGTTGCAGCCACTCCCGGGCCTGATCGGCATCCGGGACGACCGGGACCTCGACGCGCACGCGGTCAGTCCTGCGCCGCCGCCCGGGCCAGCTCCACGTCCAGGCCCTCGGTCCGCATCCGGGCGTCGATGTAGGCCAGGGCGTAGGCACCGGCGGCGAACACCGTGGTCAGGGTCGTCGCGATCACCTCACCGACCGAGACGATCGCCACCGCACCGAAGCTGGTCAGCGACATGTCCTGGGTGACCAGTCCGGCGATCAGGCTGAACGGCACCCCGATGATCCCGGCGACCACCGAGGAGGCGATCAGCACCAGCAGGTACAGCCCGGTCAGACGCCAGAAGCCACCCCGGGTCAACCGCCAGCCGCGGGCCACCGTGGTCCAGAACGTGCCGCCCTCCAGCATCAACCCCGCGGGCACCAGCAGCGTGCGCACCGAGAACCACAGCGCGGCGGCCACGAAGGCCAGCAGCCCGAGGAGTCCCACCGCCACACCGGCGCCGAGGCTCGCGGACGAGGCCAGGACCACCAGCCCGACGAACGCGGCGCCGACCACCAGGGTCGCCAGCA